>NZ_CP045732.1:2181666-2493333 GCF_016864235.1 Legionella sp. MW5194 | reverse complement strand
TATCGTCGATACTTTTATCGCGTTTGTCTTTTCCTTTTCGCGTTCTCACAACGATATAATCTTTGTACGCTTCAGGAATGCTTTTGAACGCACTCCCCGCATCCATTTCCCATTTAACCAAAGCAATGCCAAATTTAATGAAAGGTTTAGCAAACCATCCCGCTACCTTCATACCCGTGGTCTCGGTATGACCATTCTGCGTTACCACTTTCATCCCGTTTTAAACGGAGTTGCCCTATGACAAAATTGGTAATGGACGAAAACGAACGGCTATTGAACACGTTGATGGGTTGCCCCAGTTGATGAAAATGTTGGGCTACCAAAGAGGCGATGCCTGCACCCAGAGAATGACCTTTCAGGGTAATGTTTTGGGGTGAAACACCCTGATCCAACAGCCGTTGGACCTGGGCAATGCCATCGGTTACCAAATCATTTTTTGACTTGGGCTTGCCCTGGCTTTGTCTCACACCGCGAAGATTAAAGCCGACAACATTCGCTTGAAGCGCTTGGGCATCTTCCCGCATTTCGCCAATGATTTCTTCATAACACATCCCATTTCCTAAGAGATTAATAATGTACTTCTGGTATTGAGGAGCAGTGTCTTTCTGAGCATTATGCTTTATTTCAAACGTATCTAACTGGGCGTTATCATGAGTAATGACCGTATGCTTTTTACAGGTGAGCTTGATATCGTTATCATTATAGTTATAGTGACTAACATTCTCATCCGTCACCAATGTCTGCGAAAATTTCATATTTTGAGCGGGCAGTACTATTGTACTAACCCATTCACCCAGAGCCTTATTAATTCCGTATTTTAATGGGTCCCACAAAAGAACAGGAGGGAACAGAAGACGGGCAGCAATAAACTTAACCCAGGTCAAACCACTGTATCGAGGTTTTGGAGCATTGTAAGTGGCCATAAGGAGGAAATTCCAGGTTTTGAATGCAAGTGCTTAAATTGTAAATTAAAGACATTAAGGGAGCCTTAAGACCATGACTATTTAAAAAAAATCCCCATTGCCATTTCATTGGACAGGTCTTAACAGATGAACTGCCAAACAATTAGAACGCATTCCGGTAGCGAATCGTACCCTCAGCCTCGCTGTCCTTTACCTCGTCCGAAGGAGTCATTTGCATTAGAGCCTCTTTAGCCCGCTCAATGATTTCGCGGCAGATACCGGCAGAGCCGCCAAGGCAGGCCTCGCCCTGCAGCTGAAAAAGGGTCCTTAAGCTGTCTTTAAGACCGTAGTGCTGCAATTGCTGAGGAACGCCTGGAAATTGATCAATGGCCTGTTGCTCTCCAGCGGATATGCTTTGGTAATGGCTTTTAAATTGCTGGAAAGCCATTCCCCGCCCTAAATCATGGATACTGATGCCATTGTCCTGTAAATCCGCTAACTCTTCTTCGGTGTATTTTTGTTTGATTTCCCTGATGAAGAGGGGATCCTCAATGACCTGGGCGCTGTGGTTGACCAGGAATGCCATGTGTTGAATGGTTTCCTCGCTGATTAATGAGGCTGGCTGTTGGCTTTCATGAACGAAGTTCTCAATAAACCTGGCGATAACCGCACTTCGCTGAATGAGTTCACGCATTTCACCGACCGAAAAGGCAGACCGGGGTGTATTGTAAAAATTAACCAGTTGATTATGCTCCCTCATGTACGCCTCAATTTCAGCTAGGCTGAAAGCGAATCGTTGACCCTGTTTATTGGCATTTGAAATAAAAAGTTCCCGGGGTGGAATGTCGCTGACCCAATCGGCTTCCGTGGTTTCCTCATTGGCCACAACCACGGCTTTTCCCTTGTAGTGAAGTTCAGGCATTAGAGGTCTCTGCTTGAGGGCGTATTAAACAATGGTAGCATGTTGATGAAAAATTAACCACAAGGGTCCTGGCTGATTAACTCAGCTCAGGCCGGTTTTTAAAATAGTTTAAGGCGTCAGGATTGGCCAATGACTGCAGGTTATTAACAGTCTGGCCATGCACCACTTGCCTGACTGCCACTTCCACAATTTTACCGCTCATGGTTCTCGGTATATCAGGGACTTGAAGAATCACCGCCGGGACGTGACGCGGGGAGGCATGGTGGCGAATGGTTTGTTTGATTTTAGCCTGCAGTGCCTCATCCAGCGCCAGACCCTCCCTTAATTTGACGAACAGGACGATACGCACATCATCTTCCCAGTTCTGGCCAATGACAATGCTGTCGACGACTTCGGGGATGCGCTCGACCTGACGGTAAATTTCTGCGGTACCAATGCGAACACCGCCGGGATTTAATACGGCATCAGAGCGCCCATAAATGATCAACCCGTGGTGCGAGGTTATTTCAGCGAAGTCACCATGCGCCCAGACATTGTCAAAGCGATCAAAATAGGCATGCCGATAGGCTTTTTTGTCTTGGTCATTCCAAAAATAAATCGGCATGGAGGGGAATGGCCTGGTGCAGACCAGTTCACCGCGCTCGCCAGTGACGGCCTGTCCGTTTTCATCGAATACGGAAACCGCCATGCCTAAACCAATGCATTGCAATTCACCGCGATGAACGGGTAACAACGGATTGCCCAGAGCAAAGCAGGAGACAATGTCCGTGCCGCCGGAAATGGAGCAAAGTTGTACGTCTGCTTTGATGTACTCATACACGAAATCATAATTTTTCGGCAACAGGGGGGAGCCTGTCGACAGAATCAGTTGCAAGGCGGGGAATTTCAGGTGTTGATTGGGCTGGGCATCTGCTTTTTCCACTGCGGATAAAAATTTGGCGCTGGTACCAAAGGCAGTGATTTCTTCCTCAGAAATCAGTTCGAACAGACGGTAGGGGCTGGGGTAGGACGGTGCCCCTTCATACAGGGTCAGGGTCGCGCCAAGCGCCAGTACCGACACCATCCAGTTCCACATCATCCAGCCGCAGGTGGTGTAAAAACACAGGTTGCTGTTTTCATCGAGATTGCAATGCAGGGCCAATTCTTTCATGTGTTGCAATAACGTTCCGCCTGCGCCATGCACAATGCATTTGGGTTTGCCGGTTGTGCCTGATGAAAAAAGAATATACAAGGGGTGGGCAAAGGGCAGGGAAACAAAGTCACAACGCTCGCTTTCCACTAAAAAATCATCCCAGCTCACAATTGGAACCATTGTCTCAACGACAGGCTGGCTGCCGATAACAGGGCAGAGGATGACTTGCTCAAGCGAAGGAATTGCATCGCAGACAGCCTTGATTTTATCGGAGGCGTCATGCTGTTTACCCATGTACTGATGGCCGTCGCTTATAAATAACACACGGGGTTCCACCTGGCCCAAACGATCGATGGCGGCCTGAGCGCCAAAATCAGGTGAGCAGGACGACCAGATGGCGCCTAAGGAGGCCGAAGCCAGCATGGCAATAATCGTCATGGGCACATTGGGCATGATGGCAGCGACCCGATCCCCGGTTTTGATGCCGGCTTGTCTTAAGCCGGCGGCACAGCGGGCGACGGCATCATAAAGTTGCCGATAGCTGATGACTTGCCGCTCACCCTGTTCATTCAGGCTGACCAAGGCGGGATGATTGTCGCGACGTTGCAGCAGTTTTTCTGCAAAATTAAAGGTTGCGCCTTCAAACCAGCGGGCATCGAGGAATTGGTCGTAGTTATTCACTGTTTCTGTGGCCTGCGTATTAAACGCAAGCCCCAAAAAATCACACAGCGTTGGCCAGAACAGGGCCGGTTCTGTGATGGACCAGTGGTGAAGCGCCTGGTAATCGCTAAAGGGCTGTTGATGCTTTTTTTCGGCAAAGCGCATGAAATGCCACAGGCGGCTTGATTCAGGGTGTTTAGGCTGCCAGACGATGCTGCTCATGTTCGATTTCCTTTCGTAAAGTCCTCAAGGCCAGAAGTAACATGGTACGATACTCCTGACCTCTCGACCAAATTATTGACTGCGCGGTTGCTGCTGGGTAATGCAATGGATTCCACCGCCGCCGGCAAAAACATCGAGCGCGTCAATCTGGCTGATACGATGGTTGGGGAACAGTTCCCTAAAAAGCCGAAAGGCTGCCTTATCCTGCTTTTCATGGCCAAACGCCGGCATGACAATGCCGCCATTCGCTAAATAAAAATTGATGTAGGACAAGGTCAGGCGCTCACCGTTCATCCAGGTGGCCGGGGGTTGTTCCACGGTGTAGACGTCCAGGCGGCGTCCTTGCGCGTCAACCGCTGTTTTTAGTGTTTCCAGATTGTCATGCAGGATGTGATAATTTTCATCATTGCGGTCGTGAGTAATCAGACACAGTACTTTTCCGGGCGCAATAAAGCAGGCGATCTCATCCACATGACCATCAGTCTCATCGCCGACAAGGCCCTTGTTGAGCCAAATGGCTTTTTGGGTACCCAGGTATTCATGGAGATACGATTCGATTTCCTGTTCGCTTAAATGCGGATTGCGATTGGTGTTGAGCAGGCATTCACGGGTGGTAAGCACCGTTCCTTCGCCATCGACATGAAACGAGCCGCCTTCCATGACGAAGGGTGCTTTAAATGAGCGCGCGGTTGTCGCGTTGATGATGGCGCCGGCAATGCGGTTATCCAGGGCATAGTCATTGTAATTGCCGCCCCAGGCATTGTGAATCCAGTCCACACCGGCCAATTGGTAATTGCCATCCAGCAGGAAGGTCGGTCCGGTATCGCGCGTCCAGGAGTCATTGATGGGTAAGGTCATCAAATGTATTTTTTTATCACAAAGGGCTCTTGCCCCGGCTTCATCACCGGGATTAACAATCATTGTCAGCGGTTCAAACGCGGCAATGGCATTGGCGACTCGGGCATAAGCGTGACGGGCGCGTTCAAGACCTATCGTTTCCCAGGTTTGAAGGTGGCAGGGCCAAGCCATCCAGCATCCGGCATGAGGATACCATTCAGGCGGCATCATGAAACCATCATGTTTTGGAGTCGACATAATTATCCTTTGTTTTTATTGCCATCGAGATACGTTTGCTGGGTAAAAATACTGCGTAATTCATTCAAATACAATTGAATTATCTCGTCCGGCAGGTCAGTATTCAGTAATTGTTTTTCATAAGACAGCAGCAGTTTTTTGGTGTCAAAATGCGCGTAATGAAGCACGTTGGTTACGGTGTCGCCGCTGACTAAATCTTTGATCTCAAATTGACCATTGCCGGTTAGTTTAACGTCCAGCGAATTGGTATCGCCGAACAAATTATGAAGATTTCCTAAAATTTCCTGATAAGCGCCTACCAGGAAAAAGGCAATGGCATAGGGATTATTGGGATCATAAGGCGGAAGCATCAGGGTGGTATAGATCCAGTCGCGTCCCGTGTATTGCTTTAAGGTGCCGTCAGAGTCACAGGTTAAATCCTGCAGAATGCTGTGCATGCTTGGTTCTTCGTTAAGGTGCGAAATTGGCGTCACCGGGAAGATTTGTCCTATGGCCCAGGCATCTGGCATTGATTGGAAGAAAGACAGGTTGCAGAAAATTTTTGCCGCCAACCGTTCATTAATCATTTCCAGCAATTCGCTGTCGGCGGGGGTATTTTCGTCGAGCGGCTGTTGTTGGATTTCAAGACAGATGGCAGTGAACAGTTCTTCGACTTTTGCCTTTTCTTCAAGCGTCATGACCCCGTGTTTGAACATGGAGTGCGCTTCATCGAGCGAATGAGAGGCATAGTTAAACACTTCGCTTGGCGTGCTGTCGGCAATGGAGAGGTAAGTATTCCAGATGTCGTGAATGACGTGAGAGTCATCGGGAGCAATACGCGGCAGTGTCGGTTTCCGCTTAATCTGTTCCACATCGGTGATGTTGGTGACCAGGGTGGCGTGGTGAGCGGTCAATGCACGGCCTGATTCGGAAATGATGTGAGGTTCTGGCATGCCGCTTTCTTCGCAAAGATGACGCATGGCTAAAAGAATGTTGGTCGCGTATTCCTTGAGACTGTAGTTCATCGAGCAGCCGGTGCTGGATCGCGTGCCTTCGTAATCCACACTCAGGCCGCCGCCCACGTCAACGGTGTCAATGGAGGCGCCCATTCGCCGCAATTCGACATAATATCGCGCCACCTCCAGCATGCACTGGCGAATATCGAGGATGTTGGCAATCTGTGAGCCCAGATGGCAATGCATTAATTGCAGGCAATCGAGGTAACCGCGGTCTTTTAACTGATTGACAATGGTTAAAACCTGTTCCGCATTCAAACCGAACTTGGACTTCGCACCCCCGGTGTTTTCCCATTTACCGGCGCCTTTGGTCACCAGGCGGATGCGGATACCGATCCTTGGGCGAATGCCCATTTTGGCGGATTCTTTCAGAATGGTTTCCAGTTCGGACTGCTTTTCAATCACGATAAAAACCTGATGGCCCATCTGTTGGGCAATCAGGGCGGTGCGGATGTAACAGGCGTCTTTGTAGCCGTTGCAGATGATCGTGGACGGTGTTTCGCCTAACAGGCCGATGACTGCTACCAGTTCAGGTTTGCTGCCGGCCTCAAGTCCCACCTCATGATCGGGGGCTTTAAGCAGCTCCTTAACGACAGAACATTCCTGATTGACCTTGATGGGATAAACCAGCGTGTAGCGTCCCTGGTAATCAATTTCTTCAATCGCCTGTGTGAATGCTTCATAAATTTTTGCCACGCGATCGTGGAGAATGTCTGTAAAGCGAATCAGCAGCGGCAACTGCAGGCCGGCTCGATTCGCTGCATTCACGATCGCTTTCAGTTCAACCCCGGTTTCTTCCGGGTGTTTACTGATTTCGATATTACCCTGCTGATTGACTGTGAAATAACCTTCACCCCAATGTGAAATATTATAAAAATTGCTGCCCGTTGAGGTTTGGTGTGTCATCAGGTTAATTCTCCTTTGAAAAAGCCGCGGGGCTTGGCAAGCGCATGGTAAGTGTTTGGTTCACGTTGATTGGGAAAAGGAAACAGGCGGCCCCACAGGTCGCGCTGATTGAAATCGAGTGGCGCAACCAGTACAGCCGGCTCATTGCGGGGGGCCTGTACCAGGATCTCGCCCAGCGGATTACTGATGAAACTGCTGCCATAAAATTCCAACTCGTTTTCACAGCCGATGCGGTTGACAGCCACCATAAAGGTATTGGCCATGATTCCCTGAGCCACCATGACTTTTTGCCACATGGGCTGGCTGTCAAATCCCGGAGCTGTGGGTTCGCCACCGATGGCAGTAGGATAAACCAGCACCTCTGCGCCTTTTAAGCCGTAAATTCTCGATAATTCTGGGAACCATTGATCGTAGCAGGTGGGCAAACCAAAACGATGCCCGGCGATGGTATGAACAGGGTAATCGGAATCACCCGGTTTAAAATAATAATCTTCATGGTATTTTTCACCGCTGGGAATGTGTTGCTTGCGGGTGACGGCGATAAGCTTACCCTGCTCATTGAAGGCCACCGCGGTATTGTAACCGGCTTGTTCAAACAGTGAGGCGGTAATGCAAACACCGGCTGTTTTAGCCATGTCGCTGACAAACTGCGCGGTGGGGCCTGTGTGAATGTCTTCCATGTACGGTTTGCCATCCACGTCGTTGCGGGTACAGAAATAAGGCGACAGGGTTAGTTCCTGCAGGCAAACCAGTTCGGCCCCTTTTTTGGCTGCCGTGATGATCCCTGAAGCAAGACGGTCGCGGTGTTCGTCTGGATTTTCATACCATTTTTCCTGTACCAAACCAATTGTCAATGTGTTACTCGTCATCATGTCTCACCGATAGATAGTTCAAAGAGGGGCGGCGTGGAGCGTCAAGCGAAGCGCCGGTTGTTTGTTGCGTCGTTTTTCATCGTCCAGACGAGGTATATTAGAATAAAAAAAAAGTTTATTGAATAACCAATCGGCGTTTTTTGCCTTCAGGTCGTTCACTTTGACGATAAGCCTGATTATAGACGCTGTTTGTCGCTGGGTCGTTTTTTTAACAGGGATTGGCTAAAAGGGCATTGGCAACCTTGGACTGATTTTTTCTTGACATGGCTTTGCAAATCATGTCGCCGGCATGGACGATTTTGTAAATGTCAACACCGGTTTCAATGCCAAGTCCGTGCATCAGGTAAAGCACGTCTTCTGTCGCCACATTGCCGCTGGCACCGCGGGCATAGGGGCAGCCGCCGAGGCCGGCGACCGAGCTGTCAAAACAGGTAATGCCGCATTGCAGTGACGCATGGATGTTGGCAATGGCCTGACCGTAGGTATCATGAAAATGCATGGCGATTTGCTTTGCGGGCAGATAGTTTAAAATCTTCTCAAGCAGCAGCGAGGTTTGTCTGGGGGTGCCCACACCAATGGTGTCGCCCAGACTGATTTCATAAATACCCAGCTGCGCCAATTCGCGGGCGACGTCCAGCACTTTTTCAGGAGCAATGGCTCCTTCATAGGGGCAACCCACAACGCAGGACACATACCCCCGGATTTTGATTTGATGGGCCTGAGCCAAGGGAATTATCTCGGCAATGCGCGCAAGGCTTTCTGCGATGGAGCAATTGATGTTGCGGCGATTAAATTCTTCACTGGCGGCGGTAAAGACTGCAATTTCTGTTACTCCTGCCTCGATCGCACGTTGCAGCCCCCGGGTATTTGGAACCAGCGCGGAAAATTGCACGCCGGCGGGTTTATCGATGCCGGCATAGACTTCAAGGTTGTCAGACAGTTGTGGAATGGCTTTGGGCGAGACAAAACTGGTGACCTCAATCCGTTTTAAGCCGCTTTGACTGAGCTGGTTAATCAATTCAATTTTTTTTCGTGTCGACACAAAGGTAATTTCATTCTGCAGTCCATCGCGTGGACCTACCTCAACGAGGGTCACTTGGTTTGGGTAGTTCATGCTGATTCCGGTTTGTAGGCATGATGAACTCGGTTCATTTCATTTTGAGTGAAGCGAACCGACCTGTAAATGCCTGATTAATCCTGTAGTGCCAGTAACTGTGCGCCTTCCTGCACCTGGGAACCGACTTCATAGTACAATTCCGCCAGAGTGCCATTTTTGGGTGCATGAATGGTGTGCTCCATTTTCATGGCTTCAAGCACAATCAGGCGTTCGCCTTCTTTCACCTTGTCACCCTTGTTTTTAAGAATGGCAACTACCGTTGCGGGCATGGGGGCAGTCAGTTCCCCCTTGGGACCGGCCTGCTGGCCTAAATCGTCCCAATGGTAGGGACTGACAATCACCGGACCGCCGTTGATGTAGCAATACAATTTACCTTGAAAATAATTAACCCGGGCGGATTGCTGCTGCCTGCCGTCATCGAGTGTTAACCAGTCACCATCAAGGCCTGCGGTTAACGTCAGAGTGGGTTCATTTTCCAGAGTCACCTGAAACTGCCTTTCATTCACGGCGTCGATTTTAAGGCAATACGCTTGCTCGCCTGTCACATAGCGGCAGTACCAGTGGCTGCGTAAATTGGATTGCCAGGCAACGCTTTGACGAAGTAAAAGGTCTTGATGGCGATGCAATTGCAGATAGTCATAGGCGGCCGCCATGAGCAAAGCCTGTTTTTTGTCTGGGGCGGTCAGATGGATGGCTTGCTGTTGCAGGAAATCCGTGCTCAGGTTGGCAGCAATAAATGCTTCATTGGCAACAATGGCCTGCAGAAAGGGGATGTTGGTCTTAACGCCGCCAATGGCATAATCGCTTAATGCCCGCTGCATGTGTTGAATGGCTTCATCGCGCGTGTTCCCCCAGGTAATTAATTTGGCAATCATGGGGTCGTAATACATGGTAATGCCGGACCCGCAGGTCACACCGCTATCGATACGGATGTTGTCCCCCTCAGGCTCTTTTAGAAAATGAATGTCGCCGATGGAGGGAATAAAACCCTGATGCGGATCTTCCGCATAGATGCGGCATTCCAGCGCATGACCCGAGTGGCGAATGGTGTCCTGAGTCGCTGGAAGCGGTGCATTGGCGGCAATTTTAATCTGCCATTCCACCAGATCAAAACCGGTGATTTTCTCGGTGACTGGATGTTCCACCTGCAGGCGGGTATTCATTTCCATAAAATAAAAATCGCTGTCGCCATCCACCAGGAATTCAACAGTCCCTGCGCCGCGGTAATCAATGGAACGCGCCACCTCACAGGCTGCTGTCGCGAGGCGTTGACGCAAGTCATCATTTAAACGGGGGGCCGGAGCTTCTTCAATGATTTTCTGATGACGCCTTTGAATGGAGCAATCGCGCTCAAAAAGATGCACGACCCCACCATGATTGTCGGCCATGACCTGCACTTCCACGTGACGCGGGTTTAATACCAGCTTTTCGATGATCATCGTGTCGTCGGCAAAACTGGCCATGGCTTCGCGGCGGGCGCCGGCCAGGGCCTGCAGAAAATCAGTGTCCTGATGCACGGCACGCATGCCCTTGCCGCCGCCGCCGCTTGCGGCCTTAAGCAATACCGGAAAACCAATGCGTCGGGCTTCGTTCAGCAGGTGTGCATCGCTTTGCTCGTTGCCGTGATAGCCCGGTGTCAGCGGCACGGAGGTTTTTTCCAGTAACTGCTTGGCCAGCTGTTTTGATGCCATGGCTTCCATAGCCGAAACGCTTGGGCCAATGAACACAATACCGGCCTGTTCGCAGGCACGGGCAAATTGCGGATTTTCTGATAGAAAACCGTAACCGGGATGAATGGCTTCAGCCCCCGATGCCTTGGCTGCGTCCAGAATGGCATTGATATTCAAATAACTGCTTTTGGCGCTGGCTTCCCCCACACAGTAGGCTTTATCCGCGAGGCGCACAAACGGGCTGTTTTGATCGGCAAGCGAATAAACGGAAATGGTTTCAATGCCCATTTTTTTAGCGGTTCGAATCACCCGGCAGGCAATTTCGCCGCGGTTAGCGATAAGAATTCGGTTAAACATGAAAATCCTTAATTCCAGTTGGGGGTTTCTTTGTTAAGGAAGGCGCGAAGCCCGCGCTGACCTTCCGCAGAAACCCGTTTTTTTGCAATGATCGCGGCTGTTTTTTCGATTAATGCCTCATCGATGGGTTTGCCGTCAACGCAGTCAACCAGTGTTTTGCATTCCGAGACAGCCTGCGGGGCAAGCGTTGTCATCTTTTGTGCATAAGTCAGGGTATACTCCCATAATTGATCCTCATCAATACAATGATGGACCAGATTAAGCTGTTTGGCGCGCTCGGCATCGATCATTTCGGCACTCATGAACAACCATTTGGCCACGCGTGCGCCGACGGCATTGACCACATAAGGGCTAATGACCGCGGGGACCAGGCCAAGCTTAACCTCGGAAAAGCAAAAGCGCGCGGACTGCGCGGCGATCGCAATATCACAGGCCGCCACTAACCCGGCACCGCCGCCAAAAGCGGATCCCTGGACCATGGCGATGGTGGGTTTGTTGCTGGTGTAGAGGGTATTCATCACCCGGGCAAGCACCAGGGCATCCTTGACGTTTTCCTCTTCGCTGTAATGGGCCATTCGCTGCATCCAATGGGCATCGGCACCGGCTGAAAAATGCTTGCCCTTGGCCTTTAAAATAAGGGCTTTGGTGTCTGGGTGGGCGATGGCCTCATCCAGGGTTTTTTGCAAATCATGAAGCAGCGTGTCATCAAACGCATTGTGTTTCTCGACCCGGTTTAAGGTGATCACTGACACGTGATCGTGCCATTCATGCAACAGGTGGCTCATGGTTTTAATCCTTACATGCGAAAAACGCCAAAGCGTGTCGCTGAAATGGGGGCATTCAATGCCGCGGACAGACTTAATCCCAACACCATACGGGTGTCTTCAGGCGCAATGACCCCGTCATCCCATAAGCGGGCGCTGGCATAATAGGGATGGCCCTGGGTTTCATACTGGGCGCGAAGTTCTGCTTTAAACGCTTCTTCAGCTTCTTCCGACCAGTGGGTGCCTTGTTTGGTGTGCTTGTCGCGATTCACTTGCGCCAGCACATTGGCGGCTTGCTCGCCACCCATGACTGAGATGCGGGCATTGGGCCAGCTCCATAAAAACCGCGGCTCGTAGGCGCGTCCGCACATGGCGTAGTTGCCGGCGCCAAAACTGCCGCCGACAAGGACGGTGAATTTGGGCACATTGGCATTGGCAACGGCAGTGACCATTTTGGCCCCGTGTTTGGCGATGCCACCGGCTTCGTATTTGCTGCCTACCATAAAACCGGTGATGTTCTGTAAAAACAGCAGGGGAATGCGGCGCTGGACACACAGTTCGATAAAATGAGTGCCTTTTAATGCGCTTTCACCGAATAAAATGCCATTATTGGCCACAATGCCGATAGGGTAACCATACAGATGGGCAAAACCGCAAACCAGGGTGGTGCCGTACAAAGCTTTGAATTCATCAAATTCAGAGGCATCGACGAGACGGGCAATGATTTCACGGATATCAAAAGGTTTGCGGGGGTCTACAGGGACGATGCCATTGAGTTCGTGGGCGGCATACAGCGGTTCGCGGCTGTCAATGCGGGTTAGCTGCTCCGGCTTTTTGCGATTCAAAAAAGCAATGGTTTGACGCGCCAGAAACAGGGCATGGGCATCGTTTTCAGCGTAATGATCAGCCACACCGGATTGACGGCAATGGACATCGGCGCCGCCCAATTCTTCAGCGCTGATCACTTCACCGGTCGCCGCTTTGACCAGCGGCGGCCCGCCTAAAAAAATGGTGGCCTGATTGCGGACCATGATGGATTCATCGGCCATGGCAGGGACGTAAGCGCCGCCTGCGGTACACGAACCCATCACCACGGCAATCTGCGGGATGTTTTCGGCAGACAGCGTGGCCTGATTATAAAAAATGCGGCCAAAATGATCGCGATCAGGGAACACTTCATCCTGTCGCGGTAAAAAGGCGCCACCGGAATCCACCAGATAAACGCAGGGCAGGTGATTGCTGCGTGCGATGTCCTGAGCCCTTAAATGCTTTTTAACCGTGAGCGGATAATAGGTGCCGCCTTTTACAGTGGCATCATTGACCACAATGATGCATTCGGTGCCATTGATTCGCCCAATGCCGGTAATGATGCCGGCTGCAGGGACAACGTCGTCATAAACCTGATAGGCTGCAAGCTGCGATAACTCCAGAAATGGGCTGCCGGGGTCCAGCAATTGTTGCAGCCTCTCGCGTGGCAGCAGCTTGCCATGCTTCAAATGCCTGGCGCGCGCATTGTCATCGCCGCCCCGGGCGATTTGTTCAACAAGATCGCGTAACTGCAAAACCTGGGCCTCCATGGCGGCCGCGTTTTGTTTAAATTCGGTGCTTGCCGTATTAATCTGACTGACAATTTTTGCCATGATAATCCTTAATGAATCAGTAGGTTGCTCAATACAATAATTAACCAGAGACACCAGGTCAGCTCCAGCAGATAGGGCATGGGTTTGCCTCGAATCGGGCGGTAAATGAGTGCTGGGACTGAGGCTAAAAGGATAGGAATCAAGGTCAGCAGAATCACCTTGCGAATCAATAAACCGATGCCAGTGTGGCTAAACACCGCGGCGAGCTTGAGATTCACGTAGGCATAAAACATGTCGATATACACAATCAGCAGATGGGCGTATTTGGCAAAGACAATGACCAGAATGCTTAAAGCAAGATAGATAAGACTTTGACGAAGCATGTACATCCTTTGTTATTTTTATGTTGACGATGCCCGCAACCGTCAACCGATGCGGGCATCGCCCAGTGGATTAGGACAGCGGCTAAACCAGTTCAATGGCCATGGCCGTTGCTTCTCCGCCGCCAATGCAGAGAGCAGCAATGCCGCGAGTTTTCTGGCGTTGTTTCAGCGCATGGATGAGCGTGACTAAAATGCGCGCACCGGATGCCCCGATGGGGTGGCCCAAAGCGCAGGCGCCGCCGTGGATATTGACCTTATTGTCATCCAGTTCAAGCTGGCTAATGGCCGCCATGGCGACTACCGCAAAGGCTTCGTTGATCTCAAAAAGATCCACTTCATTTTTAGTCCAGCCGGCTTTGCTCATGACTTTACGAATTGCATCCACTGGGGCCGTAGTAAACCACTCTGGTGCCTGAGCATGGGTTGCGTGAGCAAGAATACGGGCCAGGGGCTTTATGCCGCGTTTTTTAGCCTGTTCGGCGGTCATGAGGATAAGGCTTGCTGCGCCATCGGAGATGGAGCTTGAGTTGGCGGCAGTCACTGTGCCATCCGCTTTAAACGCCGGACGCAGCGTGGCAATCTTGTTTAATTTGCCGGCGTCGGGGCTTTCATCTTTGGATACGGTGATTTCGCCTTTACGGTCTTTGATGGTGACGGGTACGATTTCGTCAGCAAAACCATTGTCCTGTTGCGCCTGCAGGGCACGAGTCAATGAACGGGATGCGTATTCATCCTGCTGAGCCCGGGTAAAGCCAAAATGTTCAGCTGTCTGCTCAGCAAAACAACCCATTAACTGGCCACGCTCATAGGCATCTTCCAGCCCGTCGAGGAACATGTGATCTTTAAGCTGACCATGGCCAAGACGATAGCCGGAGCGGGCTTTATCAAGCAGGTAAGGTGCATTGCTCATGCTTTCCATGCCGCTGGCCAGCACGACATTGGCGGAACCGGCTTTGATTAAATCATGACCCAGCATCACCGCTTTCATGCCAGAGCCGCACATTTTATTAATGGTGGTTGCGCCCGTGGAATCAGGGATGCCGGCGCCAATGGCGGCCTGGCGTCCAGGCGCCTGTCCGATGCCTGCCTGTAATACGCAGCCGGTGATGACTTCATCAATATCAGAGGGAGAAATGCCAGCCTGTTCGAGTGCTGCGCGATGAGCAATGGCCCCTAATTCCGGTGCTGTCAATGCTGACAGAGCGCCCAGCATGCTACCCATGGGGGTGCGTTTGGCAGCAACGATGACGATATCATTCTGATCCATACTCATTTTCCTTTTCCTTATGAAGTTTCTTTAAATAGTTCACGGCCAATCAGCATGCGCCGTATCTCGGAGGTACCTGCGCCAATTTCGTACAATTTGGCATCCCGCAACAAACGCCCCGTGGGGTATTCATTAATATAGCCATTCCCGCCCAGAGTTTGAATAGCCTGCAGTGCCGTTTGTGTGGCCTTCTCGGCAGTATAAAGGATAACACCGGCGGCATCGATGCGGTTGACCAACCCTTGATCACAGGCCTTTGCTACGGCATAAAGGTAGGATCGCGAGGCGCTTAATTCCGTATACATGTCTGCCAGTTTACCCTGAATAAACTGGAATTCGCCAATCGGCTGGCCAAATTGTTTACGTTCATGAACGTAGGGGATGACCACATCCAGGCAGGCCTGCATGATGCCCACGGGTCCCGCCGCCAGGATGGTACGCTCATAATCAAGACCGCTCATCAGCACTTTGGCGCCCTTATTCAGTTCGCCAAGAATATTTTCAGCCGGTACCCGGCAATCTTCAAACACCAGTTCGCAGGTGTTGGAACCCCGCATTCCCAATTTATCGAGTTTTTGCGCTGTTTTGAATCCTTGCATGCCTTTCTCAATCAGAAAGGCGGTAATGCCTTTGCTGCCGGCCTGCTTGTCTGTTTTGGCATAAACCACCAAAACATCGGCATCCGGGCCATTGGTAATCCACATTTTAGTGCCATTGAGAATAAAATGATCACCTTGAGACTGGGCCTGCAACTGCATGCTGACGACATCAGAACCGGAGTTGGACTCACTCATGGCCAGCGCGCCAATAAACTCTCCACTAATAAGTTTAGGCAAATATTGACGCTTTTGCTCGTGGTTGCCGTTCAGATAAATCTGGTTGACGCAGAGGTTGGAATGAGCGCCGTAACTTAAGCCGACCGAGGCTGAGGCGCGCGAAATTTCTTCCATGGCAATGGCGTGGGCCAGATAACCCATGTTCGCTCCGCCGTATTCCTCACTGACCGTAATGCCTAGCAGTCCCATCTCGCCCAGTTTCCGCCAGAGGTGGTTGGGAAAGGTGTTTTCCGCGTCAATCTGCGCGGCAATGGGGGCAATTTCATGTTGCGCGAACTGATAAACGCTGTCGCGTAACAGATCATAAGTCTCGCCAAGGGCGTGGTGTAATCCAGTATGCATAGTTGACTTCCTGTTACTTAAACAAATAGGCTAGACTATACCCAATCAAATTCAAGTTGCAACTTCATTTTTAGCAGGCATTGTGCATTAAGGGGCGGGAGTTATGAACAAGCTGGTAATCTGGGGCCATCATGTCGATGAATACAGGGAAATGTTTGATTTAACTGACACGGATCTTTCAGGGAAAATCCTGGAATTTGGTTGCGGCCCCAGTGCGATCAACGCTGAATTGACAGGAAAAGCCAAACAATGCGTCAGCTGCGATCCCCTTTTTAGCCTGGACATGGATACACTTAATTCCAAAGTGACGTTGATTTTTGCTGACATGCTTAACAAGGTGACAGAGGAAAAGGAAAAGTTTGATTTCAGCCGTTATGAAAACAATCTCGAAGAACTGATTGAAAAAAGGCGAAGCGGTCTGTCTGCTTTTTTCGCGGATTATCTGCGAGGCAAAGAAGAAAAACGCTACATCGGCATCACCGAAATCCGGTTGCCCTTTAACGATTTTACCTTCGACTATGCTTTAAGTTCGCACTATCTTTTCGCCGAACTGGACAATCAGGATGTGGCGTTTCATGTCCAGGCCATTCAGGAACTGGCGCGAGTTGCCAAAGAAGTGCGTATTTTCCCTTTAATTGACCGCCACGGCCAGCCTTCGCCTTTGCTTGGGCCCGTACTGCTTGAACTGCAGCAGCACAACTTTGGCGTGGAGGTCCGCAGCGTCAATTATCACCTGCAACCCAGCGGCAATGCCATGCTTCGCGTCTGGGCGCAGGAATGCCCTGTTTAACCGACTCGTACGGGCAATTCAGGACCAGGCGTTTCGTCTCCGTCCTCACTGTCTGACAATTGCGCCAGGTATTGCTTTTCCAGTTCAATGAGATTCGCCAGAGTGCTCATGACACGATTGAGGGGTGTCCGTTCGTCTGGATTAAAGCGGATCATGCCATGCAGCACCTCGTTTAAGGGTTTGGCTATCTCTGACGGCACGGTCATCCCGGTAAAGAGTTTAAGCTTCTGTTGCTTACGGTGCCCGTAGTATTTTTCAAAACTGTCAGCCATTCTTTCATTGAGGTGGTCCATGGAGCTGTCGCCCCAAAAATCAGCCAGAGTCATGCCCAGTGAAAAAATATCACCCGCTGTACTGATTTTCATCTTAAAGAATACCTCTGGCGGTAGAAAGGGGAGGGTGCCTTTGATGCGTTTACCCTGGGTTTTACTGCTGGGGCAGGAAAAGGCAAAATCAATTAATTTGACCGTCAGGGGCGAGAGGGAAACCATGATGTTTTCTGGTTTAATATCCCGATGAATACGCCCTTTCGCATGGAGTTCATCCACGGCTTTGACAATCGCTAACGACAGCTCCAGGTATTGAAGCAGGCTTAATTCAATTTTGCTCTTGATAAGACGCCTTTGCAGTTTAAATAAGTCCATCTCACCCGCCTTTCGCATGCGCAGAAATCCAAACGTCTTACTGAATACCGGTTCTTTACAGTGTAAAGACTCATTGCCAAGCTGCGTACGCAGCGCTTCTTTATGAATCCGCTTTTCGGGCATCTGGCTTAGGGCGATGCATTTGATGACTTGTTGCTTTTCAGGCGTGCGTTCCTTAAACGACATGTCGTTTTCGCTTTTAATCTTGCCAAGGCTTAACATGACTGACCCATAACTGCCGTTTTCAAACGGGGCGTCCAATACTTCCGCATGAATGCTGGTGGCGGTTTTTTTAGTAATGAGCAGCGGGTGCAGCAGGAAAATCGCTTCGGTATTTTCCCCATAAGACAACACGTGTTTCCCAGCGGCGATTTCAGTATCCGCGGCTTGAGTCATTAAATCAAAAAGCAATTTTTTACCCGCAGCATTGAGTTGGGTGGGATCAATCGTAATCATGGGTATCCTGTTTTTAAGCCAGGGTTTCTGGCGTGGCGTTAAAGGGGGTATTATATTACCTCGTTTTGCCTTCGATTGAATGACTGGAGTTTGATTAAATGTATTCTCTGCTTCGTCCACTGTTGTTTAAACTGGACACTGAGCGTGCGCATGCGCTGGCCCTGCATGCCCTGCGCTGGCTGCCTTCGGCCTGTTTCGAAAAGCCAAAACAGAGGCCTGTTAAGGCCTTGGGTCTTGATTTCCCTCATCCCATTGGTTTGGCGGCCGGATTTGATAAAAATGGCGAACACCTCGATGCACTGGCTAAACTGGGCTTTTCCTTTATTGAATTGGGCACGGTAACGCCCAGGCCACAACCGGGCAACCCGAAACCCCGTCTTTTTCGCCTGCCTAAAGCCAATGCCATCATTAACCGCATGGGGTTTAATAACCAGGGGGTGGATGCCTTGGTGGGGCATGTCGCCCGGGCGCGCTATCAAGGCATACTCGGCATCAATATTGGTAAAAATAAAGACACGCCTCTGACCCACGCCGCCGAAGATTACCGGTACTGTCTGCAAAAGGTGTTTAAGCAGGCCTCCTATGTGACCATTAACATCTCATCCCCCAATACGCCTGATTTACGCCTCCTGCAGCGCGGCGATTTTTTTATTGATTTGCTGACGCAGTTGACCGACGAACGCAAGCGTTTGGAAGATCAATACCAGCGCACCGTGCCGCTGCTGGTGAAAGTTTCTCCGGATGAAAGCGACGACGCATTGAAACAGATGGCTCATGTGGTAGTCAGTCAGGGAATGAATGGCATCATCGCCACCAATACGACCTCTGGGCGAGAGGCAGTGGCTTCCTTACCCTATGGTCAGGAGACAGGCGGCTTGAGCGGGCAGCCCCTGGCTTCGCGTTCGACCGCCTGTTTACGCCTTTTAAACGAAGTAGTCGGCAAAGACGTCTGTTTGATTGGTGTGGGCGGCATCGACAGCGGTGAAATAGCGCGGGAGAAACTGGCGGCGGGGGCTTCGTTGTTACAGGTTTACACCGGTTTGATTTATCAGGGTCCTGGTTTGATCAGTCGTCTGACGACCGCCCTGGACGCTTAGGGCAACTGCTACACTTAAGGAGAAGGGAAAAACAAACGGAGGCTCTCATGACCCGCCATACCAGCAATCCTCAGCCTTATGCCGTTGATCGCAAGGACAAAACCGACGACAAACAAAAAAGCCGCCTCGCAGGCAGTGAAATTGAAGATCGGAAACGTGATAAAGCGGCTGAAGAAAATCGCAACATCAAAACCAAACGGGGCTGAATCAGCCCCATGGTTTTAATGCGGATACTTTCTGATTCTAATGACGGATAACCAGCTTGCCTTTGGCGTTTTCACTCATTTTCAAGGCGGCGGTAATGGCTTCTTCCTTGTTATCAAAATGCCGTATTGCACGACCTGCGCCGTCTTTTTTAATCACCCATCCGCGTTCGTCTTCACCAAGGTAATAACAGCTCCCCTGTTCGGTATCGAGCTCAAGGGTTTCTTTTAACAGGCTTTTAATCATCAACAGGTGTTCCTGCTCTTGTCTCAGCGGTGTTCGAAAACATTCAGCAACCACGTCCTGGCCTTGCTTCATGGCCAGATCAATCAGCAGTTCCCATCCGGCATTATCCGTCAATTCGGCAATGAGCAGGGTATTCAGCAATTGCGCGGCATCGGTACGTGGATCAGTCATCACCTGAATGAGACCCATACCCGCGACGCTGGTCGCGTCGGCACAGGGGGTGATTGCGGTCGCATCGGCGCCTAATTGATCCATCACGGTTTTAACGATGGCCATGTGCTCAGCTTCTTCCTCGCGAATGTGTTGCAGACGGTTGAGGAAGACCGACGGCAGATTAAAGCCTTTGGCCTTGGCAATGGCGGCTTCATACAGGCGAACGCCGGATCGCTCAAAGGCAAGACGCTCCCCGAGCTTGTCAATCAATAAAGTCATGTTTTTGGTGGCGGAGGCTGTTTTTAATTCATCCTTTTGCGCTTCCGTCATCGGTGGGATTGTGCCGATGGGGTCAACTTCGTTAACCATTTTGCTGCGCTCAAAGGCAAGTTTTTGTTCATCCCCGGGTACGTCAGCAGGAAAACGTTCGGTGGCTTCGAGCATCGCCTCAATGTCCTGCGGTATTAATTGCCCGCCGGTGACGTTGTGCATGGGTTCGTTTTTATTCATGATCAAATCCTTTTAAATGCGGTTGAGTTCGGTACCCGGTTGCCATTGGTATCCAGCAGAAACAATTTCAGCCGGGATGCCTTCTGCATTCATCTGGTCGCGGTAGAGCAAGGACTCGGCATCCTCCTCGTCTTTGGGAACATAATTGACCCCGTCCGTGCGAAGATCGACTTCTTCTTCAAGCACTTTGCGAACAAAGGGGCGCTGGCTTTTAAACCGGATCATCTCAGGGATTTTGCCTTGCAGAATTTCCTCAGGATCGCGGTTTTCATATTTTCTAAAGCATTCGCAGGCGACCTGCAAATGGCCAATTTCATATTCCAGGAAGCGTTGCCAGATGGCTTTGACAAAAGGATTGGTTTCCTGCTGAACGCAACTTAAGTAAGTGTAGATTTCCACCGTTTCATGGACTATCCAGCGTTCAATCAGACTTTCTGACGGATCCATCAATGACTCGTATTGGGTCACATGCTGCTCTTCCACCGACGCAATTTCAGCATAGAGTTGGCGGGCTAAGGGATCGGCAAACAGGGGACCGATGTTCATGTAATAATCATGCGTCTGGTATTCTGCCCCGGTTATCATCGCCGCATGGATTTTGGTGATGAGTTCGGCCTTGTTTTTGTCATAGTGGTTGCGCAAATCGCTGCGGGGTGCTCGATGGTGGACTGAGGTCGGTCGGCCGGGAACAATGTCAGTATACCCCTGCAGAATATTATTAGCGTCCTTGCCTTCCAGCCGATCAAGCATCGCCGCATAGCGATAGAGGTGATCGAAATCTTCAAGCAGTCCAAAGCGATAAGTCTGGGCCTGATAGGGATCCGGCTCGTTCTGAGCCACGGCGGCGGTGACTTCAATCGCCACCTGCTCATAGGCAATGGTGGTTTCAAGCGGGGAATGATCGGCAGACAGCAGCCAGTTGATTTGCGTCGCTTGATGTTGTTCGACACGACGGATTTCAGCCAGGGGCAACTGCAACTCCTTTTTACAGCGGGCCAGAAAATGTTTGAGCCTTAACGCGTCGAGCTCAATGCCATTCATTAAAATGACACGGACACGGGTAAAGGCATCATCATCCAGTTTACTGATGGTTTTTCCGGCCAACTCTTTCCAGGTAAACGCTTGTTTGTCGAGGGGGCATCCAGGTTCATCAAGAAAATCAATGAAATTAATAGTCATAAACGCTCCTTGTTTGACTAATTTGAGATAGAAAAAATTTAATTCATTAAATTAAATATAGCAATGTTATTTTTGAAAAAATAAAATTATTTCATATTTACTTTTTTTTATTATTGTTTTTAACTGGTTATGAAAATATAAGGAAGGATCATGAAGCCAAATGGACGAATTTTAATTTTGGGCGGAGCGGAGACTCATGAAGAAAAAAAGCCGGGAATTCTCGAGTCTGATAATTACCATCTACTGACAGATGTCATTTGTCAGAACAAGCCAAATCGTCTTGAATTCATTATTGCGGGCGGGAAAGATTTTGATGAAACCATTAAAAAATACCAGGATATTTTTAAAAAATTCCCCGATTTGCATGCTGATTTTATGATTATTGAGAACAGGGATGATGCTGAAAATAATGAAAATATTGAACGAATAAAATCTGCTGAAAGCGTGTTTTTTTCTGGCGGAGATCAAGCTAAAATAATCGAAATTTTACAGCGTACGCCCCTGATTAATGAGATTAAAAAAAGCTGCAAAACCAAACGCGAATTCCTGGTTATTGGTACCAGTGCAGGTGCGATGATGCTGCCTGAAAAAATGATCAAGGAGGGGAGTAATTCTGAGGCACAGGTGGATGAATACCTGAAACTGGCTGACGGCCTGGATTTCATGAATGGGTGCATCATTGATACCCATTTCATCCAGCGAGGACGTTTTGCCCGTTTGGCGCATGCGGTGAGTGGCAATGCCAATGACATCGGGATAGGACTTGAAGAAAACACGGCACTGCTGTTAGACAATGGAAAAGCCTGGTGTCACGGCCAGGGCACGGTGGTGTTAATCGATGGACGCGAACGTAAGGAAAGTCAGGCCTGCCGCGAAAAGGATCTTGGCTATATCACCAATCTCAAGGTCCATCTTCTGGTTGCCGGCTGTTATTTTGAACTGGACACGCTCACCATCGGTATGGAGCAGGCGCATGGAGCTCCCGGCTGGGAATAGCCTTGTATGGGGGCTATACTCATACAATAACGAGGATAGCCATCGTGAAACAAAACAGGGATTGTTATGATTGCGTAATCATAGGCGGCGGGCCGGCGGGTTTAACGGCAGCACTCTATTTAGCCCGCTTTCGCCGGCATTTTAAACTGTTTGACAGCGGCGAAAGCCGGGCGGCCCTGATTCCTGTTTCTCATAACTACCCGGCGTTTGCAGGGGGGGTAGCGGGCGTCAGCTTACTGGCGTTATTGAAAGCGCAACTGGCCTGCTATGAAACCACGGTTACAACCGACAAAGTGAGGCAACTCAAAAAGAAGGCCGGGTCATTTGAGGTCTTTACAGACAGTGCCTGCTACCTCGCCAGCACAGTTCTTTTAGCGACCGGGGTTATCGATATCAGCCCTGATTTGCCGCATACGGAAAAAGCCATTGCCGAAGGATTATTGCGCTATTGCCCTGTTTGCGATGCCTATGAAGTCAAAAACAAACGCATTGGTGTGATTGTTCGGGATAGGAAAGGATTGAACGAAGCCCTGTTTGTGCGTCATTACTCGTCCGACGTGCTGGTGCTCACGCAAAAAAACGCCGTACTGACAGACTACGACAAACGGCGCATGAGGCAGGCAGGTATCCGGCTGTTGTCTCAGCCTGACATTCATTTTGATTTCGAGCGCCGTTCCATTGCGATTCAAGCGGAACAAATCCTCCATATTGACACGCTCTACGCGGCCCTGGGCACCATTCAGCAGAATAAACTGGCCCTTGAGCTCGGTGCACGTGAAGACAAAGGTGATCTGCTGGTCAACCGGCACCAGCAGACTGCTGTTCCGGGCTTGTATGCAGCAGGGGATATTACGGCCGGTTTAAATCAACTGGTGGTCGCGCAAGGACAAGGAGCCATTGCGGCAACGGATATCCATAATCGCTTGAAAAAAAGGGGCTAATGGCGATAAAACCGTGGAATACTTGGCGCAGGCTCGGGTTTAAGGGTACAATTTGGCTTTTTTAAGGTCAAAAACAGCCCATCTCCATGAATAATCAAGCGCCTGCCAGTTCCAAAGCCTTGTACCGCCGCCTCCTGACTTATGTTAAACCCTATTGGATGGTGTTGGCGCTGGGGATTATTGCAAACATTTTATACTCAGGCATCGACGCCACCTTTACCTACCTCATGCGTCCTTTCCTTGATAAAAGTTTTATCAATGTGGATATGGCGTTTGTTCAAAAAATCCCTCTACTCGTTCTGCTGGGGGTTTTATCACGGGCCGTGGTCAGTTCGCTTGGCAGCTATTGCATGACCTGGGTATCCCGATCCGTCGTGCAGGTCTTAAGGCAGCGGGTATTTGCTCATATTATCCGTTTGCCGGCTGATTATTACGATGAAGCCACCTCGGGTCAGCTTCTATCCAAAATTCTCTACAATGTCGAGCAGGTGGCCCAGGTCAGTGCCGATGCGCTCACTGATTTTATTCAAAACGCGTTTTTAGTCGTCGGGCTTTTAACCGTGATGATGGTCATTTGCTGGCAATTTTCCCTGATGTTCCTGCTCACCGTGCCTTTTGTGGGGCTGATTGTCAATTACACCAACAAGCGGGTCAGGCGTATCAGTCACAGAGTGCAGAAATCCATGGGGGAAGTGACTGAAATTGCCAGTGAGGCGATTGACGGGTATCGGGTGGTGCGTATTTTTGGCGGTGAAGCGTATGAAATGGCCAAATTCAATCGTGCCACCGAAGCCTCACGGGTCAATGACATGAAAGTGGCCGTCAGCAAGGCCATCAATGTGTCGGGTGTGCAATTTGTGCTGGCGATTGGCATTACTGCCATTCTGTATACAGCCATTCATCTGGCGGCGGTTATCCCCATTTCTGCGGGCTCGTTTGTGGCGATAATCGCGGCCATGCTGCAATTAATCAAGCCGATGAAAACCCTGACCACGCTCAATGCCACCATTCAAAAGGGACTCGCCGGTGCTGAGAGCGTCTTTGCCATGTTAGACAGTCCGGTTGAGACAGAGCAAGGCAGGGCATTGACGTCAAGAGCACAGGGTGAAATACGGTTTGAGAAGGTGGGTTTTGCCTACCGCCAGGGGCAGGTGATTCTCAATAACATCAATCTCCTTATCCCGGCGGGCCAGACCGTGGCGCTGGTGGGTCATTCCGGCAGCGGTAAAACCACGTTGGCGAGCCTCCTGCCTCGCTTTTATGAAGTGACAGAGGGACAGATCTGCCTGGATGGCGAACCCATCCATCAGTTGAAGCTGAGCAGCCTGCGTGAGCAGATGGCTCTGGTCAGCCAGCATGTGACCTTATTCAACGACACCCTGGCCAATAACATTGCCTACGGCCGTTTTGATGTGAGCCGTGATGACATTGTGGCGGCGGCCAGACTGGCCTTTGCCGATGAATTTATTCAGCGCCTGCCGGACGGGTATGACACGCGGGTGGGCGAAAATGGCTTTCTGCTTTCAGGCGGCCAGCGTCAGCGTCTGGCCATTGCCCGGGCCATTTTAAAAAACGCGCCCATACTCATTCTTGATGAGGCTACTTCCGCGCTCGACAGCCAGTCGGAGCAGGCGATTCAGTCCGCGCTGGAGCATGTCATGAAAAACCGCACCACGCTGGTTATCGCCCATCGCCTGTCCACCATTCAGCGTGCGCACAAAATCGTGGTATTGGATAAAGGCCGTATTGTGGAACAGGGGACGCACCAGGAACTGCTCGAACGCAATGGTCATTATGCGCAACTCTATCGTGCGCAGACATTGCATCATGCGCACGAAGACAGGGTGACTTAATGCCGGCCATGCTTGAAAAACTGTGGTATGGAGGCTACAGAGCCTACTGGTTACTGGTTCCCTTCGCCTGGCTTTATCAAGCGGCCAGTGCCTGCCGCCGCTTTTTTTTGCAACGGTTTCGCCAGCAGCGGTTTCAGGTTCCTGTCATCGTTGTGGGGAATCTTTCCGTCGGGGGCGTAGGTAAAACCCCGTTAGTGATTGCCATAGCCCGGCAATTACAGGACAAAGGCATCAAAGTCGGCATTGTCAGTCGCGGTTACGGTGCTCGCCTGACTGCTTTCCCTCATGAAGTGACACCCAACAACACAGCGGCAGAGGTAGGGGATGAGCCCCTGCTCATTCGACAAAAAGCCGGGTGTCCTGTCGTGATTGCCCCGAAACGGGTTGAAGCCGTTCGTTACCTGCTGCAACACCACCACCCGCAGGTGATTGTAAGCGATGACGGTTTGCAGCATTATGCCATGGGGCGCGCCATTGAAATCGCAGTCATCGATGGCCAGCGCGGTTTGGGTAACGGCTGGTGTCTGCCGGCAGGGCCTTTGCGTGAGCCGCCAGGCCGACTCAAGAAAGCCCAGCTTGTGGTCGTTAATCAGGGAAGCTGGCCTGATGCCTACCCCATGACGCTGACGCCCGGTGCCTTAACCCACCTGGTTTCCAGACGGCCCGTTGCAAAAGAGGAGCTCACCCTGCCCATCGCCGCCATGGCCGCCATTGGCAACCCGCAGCGCTTCTTTTCGACTCTGCAACAAATGGGCTTGATTTTTCAGCAATATTCTTTCCCTGATCATCACTTTTTTACCGCAAATGAGCTACAATTCTCCGAATCATCGGTCATTATGACTGAAAAGGATGCGGTGAAATGCCATTCTTTCGCAAGGGAAGGCTGGTATGTCTTACCGGTTGAAGCCACCTTACCTGATATATTCTGGCAAGCCTTGTGGTCACAAGAACAATTAAAAGGGTTAATTTCCACATGAGACATGTTAAATTTTATGGATTCCTGCTTCTTGGGTTATTCATGACCGCCGCATTCCCAAGCGACAAGACGGCCGCACCCAAGCCGGAGGAAGCCGCAGCGCCCGAGGCGCCGGTGGCCAATATTCTCTCCTTAAGCGCCAAACAGGCTGACTGGGTGTTTTCCGGCGCCGTGACCAATGAAAGCGGCGATCGCTACAATTACTACTTTGAGTTGCAACGTAATGACCAGCAATTCCATGCCCAGGCGATTTTAGTCGATGCCCAGACTGGCGAACTGGTGCTGCATGAGCAAAGCGACAGCGTAATTGACGAGCCTGAAAGCAGCCAATGGCGGGTAGGCAAGGCGTTTCTGCGCTTTAATGCCATCAATAACAGCTGGATTTTCGGGGTCAAGGGGAAAGACAGA
This sequence comes from Legionella sp. MW5194, assembly GCF_016864235.1. Lineage (NCBI taxonomy): Bacteria > Pseudomonadati > Pseudomonadota > Gammaproteobacteria > Legionellales > Legionellaceae > Legionella > Legionella sp. MW5194. The sequence continues at coordinate 2,466,858 of NZ_CP045732.1, read as the reverse complement.
GGCTTTAATTTCAAAGTGGACATGCTGGGGCTTTCCGGTACCAATTATTCCAGGCAACAAGATATTCGTAACGGCATTGAATTGCTGATTAATCAGACAGGTCGTTTAAACGGTCATTTACAAACCGGTGAAAACAATCAGGAACAGTTCGTCACGGCGAAAAAAGCCTGGTTCAGGCAAGTGTGGGTTAGTAAGCCGCAAACCCTTGGCCATCCCATGACCGCGGTGTTGTGTGAATTCAATGACGGCGGCGGATTTTACGCGGTCAATCTGAAAGAAGCCGATGCCCTGCGCGGTGCAGTGGCTGGTTTTCGCAATGAAGAAGGCGCTGCCGTGCCGGTGTCGCAATTTGTGACAGTCAAAAAAGACAAAAGCGGCTTATGGGTTATTCATATTCCTTCGCCAAAGCTGACTTTAACGCTGAAGGACATGCTGGAGCAACTCGATAATCGCCATCAATTGGTGGCTGGTCTGGTGAAAGGGGTAAAACCTGGCTTTTGCGCTATCAGCCTGCAAGATATCGGGCAAATCCCGGCCTCACTTCCTCAAAAAACGGCTTAGACCCCGTTTTTATCCGGGAGTAACAACGAAAGTCCTGCGGCTATGATTAGGCCGAAGGGTACAATGACCAAGGCCCATTGATAATCAGCCAGGGTGTAGGTCTCGCGGCTGCCGCGGAGAAAATCAAGAAAATACCCCACCAGCGGTTGCAGTAAGGGCGCAGTTAACATCGCCAGGGTATTGGTAAAGCCTGTGCAGGTGGATAAGGTGTTCTGTGGGGCCAATTCATTGGCAATCGAATAAGACAGCATGTAAGCGCCGCAGCAGACACCAATCAAAAACAGAAGCCATGCCATGCTCACTGAAGACTGAATGGGCATGAACAGGGCAATGAGTAAAAAGACGGCGGTTGACAGGCAGGAAAACAACATGAGGGGGGTTCGGCGATGAAAATAACCGGCCAGGTAGCCGAAAAGCGGGCAGCTCACCGCCGCGCCAAGAAAAACAAAAGCATCAACCAGACTGGCTTCCTTAAGGGTTAGATTCAATTTAATTTGTAAAAACGGAATAGCCCACAATGCTCCAAAAACAGTGATGACCGTAAAGCTTAACCCGACAAACAACCCATTAAACCAGGCTTTGGGTGATTTAAGAATGAAAAGCAGCGGTTTCAGTTGGGACAACCGCATGGCTTGCCGAGGTTTCGGTGGAATAAGCTGCCAGCAGCAGAATGCAATCACTATCCCGCCAGTGCCTGCGCAGTTAACAAAAAAGCGCCAGCCCCAATGCGTAATCAGTCCCCCAAGGCAGATCATGCCAAGCATGGTCATTAAAAAGCCCAAGGTTTCTGAAAGGCCAATCATGAAGGCAAATTGCCGGATTGGGAAATGCTCGCGCAGCAAATGGGAAAGCCCCACAAAAGCAAAGGAAGAGCCGGCGCCAATCATCAGACGGCTCAAAACCAGTGCCCATAAATGTTCGCTATGAGCGAAAAGAAAGCACCCAAGGCTGCAGAGCAGGGCATTGACGGTTAAAAGGAAGCGAGGGTTAGCCCGGTCAAAAAGAATGCCGACCGGTATCTGCAGGCTGGTGTAAACATAGTAAAACGAACTGCTCAAGAAACCGGCCATGAGGGCGGAGAGCTTCATTTCCACCATGATGGCACCGATGATGACCCCCGATGACAATTGCAGAAAAAATTGAAACAATACAAAGGAAACCCCTACCAGCCAGATTAAAATGCGCCGGGTCGAGAGGGAAAGCGGTATACTAAGAGAAGACATTAATCTCAATTCAGATTAAAAAAGTGCTGAATATACCCCCTAACTTGGCATCGAGCAATGTTTACGAGGAAATATGAACTTACGTGATCTGCAGTATTTTGTGGTTTTAGCCAAAATTGAGCATTTTGGCGAAGCCGCAAGGCAATGTTTTGTCAGCCAGCCGACGTTAAGCATGCAGATTAAGAAGCTGGAGGACGAGTTGGGCGTGCAGTTGTTTGAACGCGATAACAAGCGGGTAATGCTCACCGATTCTGGCCGTTCGCTGCTTGGGCGGGCTAAGGCTATTCTCTCGCAGGTTGCCGAAATGAAAGAGATGGCTAATGCCGCACGCGACCCCTTCGCCGGTGAATTGCATCTGGGCGCTATTCCTACAGTGGCGCCTTACCTGTTGCCGCTTATTATGCCGGGTATTCAAAGCCATTTCCCTAAATTAAAAATCTGGCTGATTGAGGATAAAACCCATCATTTAGTACAACGCCTGCAGGAAGGGACGCTGGATGCCGCCATCATGGCTTTGCCAGTGCCTGGGGATTTCGAGCATCATGTGCTTTTCGAGGAACCCTTTTATTTTGCCTGTTCCCCCGATTACCCTTTACCCGCCGGACGGCCTGTCCAACTTGAGCAATTGGCCGGACAGCCCATCATGCTTCTTGAAGAAGGGCATTGCCTGCGTGAGCAGGCCATGTCGATTTGCCAGACCGTCAAAGCAGAAACCACGGTTGATTTTACCGCCACAAGCCTTGAAACCCTGCGGCTCATGGTGCAGGCAGGCCGGGGCGTCACCCTGATGCCGGCGCTGGCGGTGCGGGGTGTTGCCGAGAACGAATTAAAAATTCTGCCTTTCGCCAACCCCACCGCGTCTCGCTGCATTGCGTTATTCTGGCGCGGCAGTAGCGCCAAGCGGCGTTGCCTTGTGGCCATGGCAGAGGTGATTCATGACCGAATGGCCACTCTCCTGCCGTTTGAGCGCCCGTGATTTTTTAAAAGACCTGTTGCTGTCTGACACATTCTCTTGCTAGAGTGGAAGCTCTCTTTCTATGCTGATTTTCTATGTCGCAAACTGCTGAAATTAAACATCTTCGTGTTGGTTTTGAGACGGCTGAAACGACCATAACGGCGGTCGATGACATCAGTTTTAATTTAATGCCGGGCGAGACCATGGCTCTGCTTGGTGAGTCAGGTTGCGGCAAATCCTTAACGTCGCTGGCACTTATGCGCCTGTTGCCGTCTTATGGGGTGTATGGTCAGGACAGCGAGGTGCAGGTTCAGGGAGAGGATTTGCTAAGGCTGCCGGAATCCATGATGCGGCAGTTACGGGGGCGACGATTGGCGATCATTTTTCAGGAACCGATGACGGCGTTAAATCCGGTACTGAAAATAGGGGAACAATTGGCTGAAGCCCTTGCGCAAAGTAATAAAAAATTAAACCATGCGTCCTTGCAAAAACGCATGGTGTCCCTGTTAAAAGAAGTCGAAATTCCAGAACCCGAGTTACGCTTAAACCAATACCCTCATCAATTGTCGGGCGGACAAAAGCAACGGGTTGTCATTGCCATGGCACTGGCTAATCATCCTGAAATCCTGATCGCTGACGAACCCACAACCGCGCTTGATGTCACTATCCAGGCGCAGATCCTGCAATTGCTTAAAAAACTTCAACAGGAGCATCAGATGAGCATGCTGCTCATCACCCACGATTTGAGCGTGGTGAAGGCCGTGGCGGATCGTGTGAGTGTGATGTATGCGGGGCAATTGGTTGAACAAGCCACGGTTGATGAGTTTTTTAGCCAGATTAAACACCCTTATTCGCAGCAGTTGTTTGCTTCTTTACCGGAGTTTAATAAGCGGGGGCATCGGTTACAGACGATTGCGGGAAGTGTACCGACTCTCGATGCCATGCCCGCCGGCTGCCGTTTTCACCCGCGTTGTGCTCATCGTTTTGCCCCTTGTGATGCCATTGAACCTGTCCTGCAGGAAGTGGATCAGCGATTGGTGCGTTGCCACCTGTATCCTGAGCACCATGAGCCGCCGCCGCTTCAGGAGGTGCGACAACGCTGGGAAAAACAGGCGGTGACTGATGAGGTGATTCTTCGGGCTGAAAATCTCCGTGTCGACTTTATTCTGGGCAAGCGCCTTTTTCATAAAGGTCAGGTGCTTCATGCTGTCGATGATCTGTCACTGACCTTGCGCCGCGGTAAAACCCTGGCCTTGGTGGGTGAATCCGGTTGCGGTAAAACAACGGCGAGCCGTGCCTTGTTGCGACTGTTGCCGATTACATCAGGGGAAATCGTTTACCGTGATCAGAATATCAGGACGCTGCGGGGCAAGGCGTTACGCGATTACCGTAAAAAGGTACAGATAGTCTTTCAGGATCCGTTTTCGTCCATGAACCCGCGCATGACGGTCGGGGAAATTATTGCCGAGGGCATGCAGGCTCAGGGGATGGCGGCTAAACGAATTGCAGAGAGGCAGCATTGGTTACTGGAGCGGGTGAATTTACCGCAACAAAGTCTGGATCGTTACCCTCATCAATTTTCAGGCGGTCAGCGGCAACGCATCTGCATCGCCCGCGCATTAGCCACTGAACCTGACATTGTCATCTGTGACGAGCCTACCAGTGCGCTCGATGTCTCAGTTCAGGCTCAGATTTTAAATCTGCTCAAAGAGTTGCAGCAGGAGTTGGGCATGGCTTATTTGTTTATTACTCATAACATGGCCGTGGTGTCCTACATGGCCGATGACGTCATGGTCATGCGTAAGGGCCGCTGCGTGGAAGAAGGATCCTGCGAAGCGATCTTTAAGCACCCACAGCAGGCGTATACGCGGCAATTGTTAGCCAGTGTGTTGCAGATTTAAAGTGTTAAGAGGCATTGAAGCAGTCACCACTTCTACCGGAAACCGATCATTTCTTAATGCTTTGCAATAATTCGGCGCTTTTGGTGCTGGTATCCGGGCGATGAGACGAGAAAAAGCGATTACGATGCATGCTCATCAACGCACCATTGTCTATTTTTTTGCCATTTATTTCTAACGTGGACTTTTCTTTTTCCCATTGCTCAACCAGGCCGCGAATGCCATCCAGAGAGGTAATGTCTGCGTTTTGAATTTTGGTATGCAAGGCGTTTAAGCTTTCAATCTTGGCCGAGGGATCCAGCAAGAGGTGCTGATGCCACTGACCAAGTTCAGCGATCCGTCTGCTTATGGCTTCCAGTGCTTCCATTTTTTTAGTTTGGGCCGGAAGAGAAATGGCCTGTATCGTTGCATGAAGGGTATCGGCCTGAGCGAGAGGCACAAAGACACAGTCAAAACGCTGCCCTTGATCTTCAATGGTTTGGAATTGACAGTCAGGCAGTGTGGTTTTAATAAAGGTAAAATCGTTGCAAGGCAAGGATTGCTGACCGACAGTGTATCGAGGAAAACGAATGGCAATGGCTTTGTGATTGAATGTGTCAGCGGCCATACGCACTAAAATGTCTGGTTTTCCTAATTGCTGGCGTAAGTTCTGTTCATAGTCAAAGATCGTTTCATCATTGATTTCCTTACTCTTTTTGTAGCTGTCATCGAGACACATGATCATGCGGAATTCAAGATGAGGCTTGATTTCGTCGATAGGGCGCGAATCGACAACCACATTGCCTGATTCAAAATCAAGCACGTGGGTTTCTAATTGATGGATACCGGTGGCATCGCGATAGAATCCACCGTCTGGATGGTCCCCATTCTGGGCATCGGGCGGTAGCCCATAAGGTTGATTCAGTTCGTTGGGTATCACGCCGGTTATGATATTGCGTGGGGCATCATCAAGGGGGGCTAGACGAGAGTTGGTGTCACCGAGAATAATGGACACCTCACTTTTTGTATCCGTTAACAGCGTGCCGTATGCCTTCTCGTGACCGTCAGGAAAAGCACTGTAAATACCCCAGGTATTGTGAAAATCAAGGGTTAACCCTTTGTTATCCTTATCTTTAACTCTCACTGAACGTATTCTCATTTTACGATCCAATTGAGTCGACAGTTCTTCAAAACGTTTTTTGGAGTAGCATGTGACCAGCCCGGTGTTAAACTCAGCCTTGATCTCCCAGTCGTCCCCAAGTGCTGCGCGTAAATCCTCGACAACCGACTCACCGGCTTCCTGCAGGAATAGAACCTCCGCCTTGTGCTTTTTTATCCCCTTGGCTAAACCGGTAATAATCCGCTGATGACGTTTGGCTGTATCTTCTTTCGTGTTTTTGGCATGAATACCCGAACACGCTGAAGTCCCAAGAATATTAAGCGAGATCATAGTCAAGGGTTTTTTGCCTCTGGCCAATGGAACCTGGGTCAGGATGGGTAGATGATCCGAGTAAGCAAGGTCCGGATTTTTCTCTACTTCATCAAGTGTTGGGAAAAGCGGATGCAAGCGGGGTGGCATGGTTGCTCTTAAGGTAGTAATAGGGTTAGTTAAAGTATATGAGAATTTAAACCCGGATGATGAATCAATAGTGTAAAATAAGCCCCAAAAAAATGAAAATAAAACATCAAGCCGTACCGGGAGTTCGGTACGGCAGGGTAATCAGTGACTGATTAATTGCGTAATGAACGCAGGCAAATCCTGCAATTTAATGGTGGAAATGGTTTCACTGTTGCGGGCCTTGTATTCCACCGATTCGTCCTGCAGGTGACGTTCACTGATGACTAAACGGTGTGGAATACCCATTAAGTCGCTGTCGGCAAACAAAACGCCGGGTCGCTCGTTGCGGTCATCCAGTAAGACATCAACCCCTTTTGCTTTAAACTCCTCGTACAATTTCTCCGCAGTTTCACGAACCTGTTCAGATCGGTTAGCATTGACCGGGATAAGGACCAGTTGAAAAGGGGCCATGGAGGGCGGCCAAATGATACCGCGTTCGTCATGGTGTTGTTCGATGGCAGCGGCGACTACACGGGACACGCCAAGTCCGTAACAGCCCATGATCATGGTCTGTAATTGCCCTTCTTCATTCAATACCGCTGCTTTCATCGCTTTCGCGTATTTGTCACCCAACTGGAACACATGACCGACTTCAATGCCGCGGCAGGCGCGCAGGCGGCCTTTACCATCGGGACTTAAATCGCCTTCTTTGACGTTGCGCAAATCAAACGTTTCAATCGACTCGGCATCACGCGCCCAGGAGGCATTGAGGTAATGCTTGTCGGCATGATTCGCACCACAGGCAAACGAGGGCAGGGCAAACGCGTGATGATCCACAATGACGGGGATGGATAGATTAATCGGTCCCAAAGATCCAACCGGGGCTTTCAATTGTTTTTTAATGGTTTCATCATCAGCAAAGCGAAGCGGCGATTTAACCAGGGGGTGCTTGGCCGCTTTGATTTCATTCAATTCATCATTGCCGCGCAGCACCAGGGCCACCAGCGGATGGTCATGGCCTTCAACAATTAAAGTTTTTACCATGTCTTCCGGTTGAATGCCAAGCAGGGTCGCCACCTCGTCAATGGTCTTTTTGCCCACGGTATCCACCAGACGAAGGGCTTCCGAGTGTGGATGCCGTACAGGGTCGGGTATTAAACTGGTCGCTTGTTCGACGTTGGCCGCATAGTCGCTCTGATCACTGTAAAAAATTAAATCTTCACCGGAATCCGCAAGCACCTGAAATTCGTGCGACGCGGAGCCGCCAATGGCGCCAGTGTCAGCTTCAACCGCGCGATACTTCAAACCAAGCCGATCAAAAATTCGGCAATAGGCAAAATACATGTCATCGTAAGTCTGTTGTAGAGATTCCTGCGTCAAGTGGAATGAATAAGCATCCTTCATAATGAATTCGCGCGCGCGCATCACCCCGAATCGCGGCCTGATTTCATCGCGGAATTTGGTTTGAATCTGGTAAAAATTGACCGGTAACTGCTTGTAAGAGCGCAATTCGTTGCGCATGATGTCGGTGATGACTTCTTCGTGTGTCGGGCCATAGCAATAATCCCGACCGTTGCTGTCTGTCATGGTTAACAACAGGCCGCCAAAGGTATCCCATCGCCCGGTTTCCTGCCAGAGTTCGGCGGGTTGAATGGCGGGCATCAATACTTCCATGGCGTTGCTGCGATTCATTTCTTCACGCACAATTTGTTCAACTTTGCGCATGACCTTTAAACCAAGCGGCATCCAGGTGTAGAGTCCTGATCCCAGTTTGCGGATGAGGCCGGCTCTAAGCATTAGTTGATGAGAGACAATTTCTGCATCGTTCGGGGTTTCCCTTAGGGTGTTTAAATACCATTGCGACACACGCATAGCAACTCCTGATGACGATTAATTTAAAAACGGTCATTATATACTCCCACAGGCAATAACCCTAGCCACGGAGAAAATGAATGAACACCCTACTGCTAATGCAGACTTTTTGCAAGGTGGCCGAATACCGCAGCTTCCATGCGGCGGCCAATGCGCTGGGTATTTCACCGGCGGCAGTCAGTAAACAGATTACCTCGCTCGAAGACACCCTGGGGGTGACTCTGTTTGAACGAACCACGCGTAAAGTGGCCTTAACGGTCATCGGGGAAGCCTATTATGGCGAGGCACAGGCTGTTCTTCTGGCGCTTGAGCAATCAAATAACCTGATTGCCGGATACAAATCACAACCCGAGGGGTTATTGCGGGTCATGAGTTCGCGCTATTTTGCTGAGCACATCATTTTACCCCGTATGCCCTCCTTTAGTCAGCAATACCCCAACGTACGCCTTGATTTGCAGATTGCGGAAGAAGTACCGCATCTTCTTCAGGAAGGTCTGGATGTGGTGTTTGGCATGTCAACTGCCGTGGCCTCCAATGCGGTGCAGAAAAAAATCACCACCACACGCTATGTGTTGTGCGCTTCACCGCATTACTTACAGCAATACGGTCATCCGAAGCGGATTGAGGATTTAAAGCCGCATCGTTTTATTACTCATAAAATGAGGACGCCGAATGGCAGTTGGACTTTTCCCGGTGGCGAAACCGTGGTTTTTGAACCGGCTGTGTACGTTAATGACGCGGCCACCATGGCGGCTTTAGCCGTGAGCGGGATGGGTCTTGCGTTTTTGCATCATTATCAAGTGGCTCAACAGTTGGCAGAAGGGCAGTTGCTTGAGGTATTGCCTGAGCAGAGGCTGCCCATTATTGCAGTCTTTCTTTATTATCATCCGGGCCGCTTTTTGCAGCCCAAGATTAAGTCGTGGGTTGAGGCGATGACGCGTGATGTTCCTGCGTTTCTCTAGCATGGGCAGTGTCCGCATCGTGAAGTAATTGTTTAATTTTCTCACCAAGGACGGGACCTGACTTGTGGCTGAGCTGCAATAACTCAGTACCAAAATCGTCAAACTGGACTCGGCCACTTTCGACATCATACACAGCGCCAATCAGAGCAATGCTGTCTTCATCAATCATGCCGCGCAGGATGTCGCTGCGCGTGTAGACCTGTTGCAGGGTATTGGCGATGTTTAACGTCGTCACGTGCCTTACGAATTCACTGTTTTGGCCGTTTCGGTGTTCGCTGGTACCCGACTCTGCCTCCACAGCGGGTTTAATTTTATCGAGTAATTCCGTAATATGGCCTTTCTTAACACCATCGCAGGCGGACTGAATTGCCCCGCAGCGGGTGTGGCCCAGGACAACAATGAGTTTCGCACCCACGACATTACAGGCGTATTCCATGCTGGCTAAAATATCATTATTAATGACATTGCCGGCAATGCGAATACAGAATAAGTCGCCAAAGCTCATGTCAAAAATGGTTTCCACGGGAACACGTGAATCAATGCAGCCTAGAACGACGGCAATGGGGTGCTGGGTCTTGGCTGTGTATTGAATGTCAATCTTGGTGGTACGATGGATGCGGGTATCGCTTAAGAAACGCTGATTGCCTTCCCGCAACACCACCAGCACTTCGGCGGGTGAAAGGTTGCTTTGCACGTCATAGGTCGTGACATTAATAAAGTCAATGTAATTATGAATGTCGTAATGATCTTTAAAGCCAGTCAAATTCAGGGAGATTTGCTTCAAAGGAGCCTGTTCCTGTTGAAATTCCTTGATGAGCTCAATGATTTCCTTGTCGATGTAGGTGGAATGACGTGCATCAATAATCAATTGTGAATTGCGTGGGATGGAGTCTAATTCGGCAATCAGCGAGGCTTTGTTAAGGAAGCTTATCTGCTGGGGCAGGATAAGACGGCTGGTGACGCCATTGGGATAAAATTCCTTGACGATGTCAAGGCGTGCCTGGCTGTTGGATTTGAGAATGTAATAAAGGCTCACTGCCAAGCCGATCATGATGCCGGCCAACAGGTTGAACACCACAATGCTGAACACGGTGGCAATAAATGGAATGAATCGGTCCATTCCTTGAGCATAAATCTGACGGTAGATGGCCGGCTTGGTTAATTTATAACCGGTGAAAATCAGAATGACAGCGAGGGATGACAAGGGGATTTTGTTGAGTAATTCAGGGATTAACACCACTGCAAAAAGAAGAAAAAAACCGTGAAAAATGGTGGACAATTTCGAGCGGGCGCCCGCTTGAATGTTAACCGACGTTCTGACAATAACCGAAGTAACGGGGATGCCGCCCACCAGGCCTGCAACTAAATTACCCGCACCCTGAGCAATCAATTCCTGATCCTTGGAGCAATAACGGTGTTTTTTATCCAGCCTTTCCCCCGCCTTGACGTTCAAAAGACTTTCTAAAGACGCGACAATGGCGATGACAAAGGCATACAGGTAGACTTTGGGGTTTTTCCAGGACGTCCAGTCAGGAAAAGTAAACTGGCTAAAGAGGTTCGTGTAGCCGTTGGTATGAGGAATGTTAACCAGGTGCGGGTTATCTTGCACCAGGGATGACTGGGTCAGATTGAACAATTCATTGATGAGGATGCCGGCGGCCACGACAATAATCGGTGCGGGTACATTTTGCAGTAACTTAAGTTTTGTCTTATCGAAAAAAATCAGAATGGCAAAGGAAATTAAGGAAATCAGACAGGCTCCGTAATTAATATGATACGACAAATCGTAAAACGGATTTAAGTTAAAGCCTTCGGTAGTTTCAAGCAAGTGTGCCTTTAACTCAGTCAAGTCCGTGGAGTGGGTAAAGGTTAAGGGCAGTTGCTTGATGATGAGCAGAATACCAATGGCACACAATAAGCCCTGCACGACATTGGACGGCACATAATCCGCGACAAGCCCCGCGCGCAGGCCGCCAACGATGATTTGTAAAATCCCGGCCAAGGTCAGGGCCAGGAGAAAGGTATTAAAATCGCCCAGTTGCGAAATAGCGGTCAACACGACAGCAGCCATACCGGCGGCCGGCCCGCTGACACTGACCTGCGAGCCGCTTAAAGAGCCTACGACAATGCCGCCGATGATACCGCTTAAAATACCGGAAAAAAGAGGGGCTCCTGAAGCCAGAGCAATCCCAAGACATAAAGGAACAGCGACCAGAAAGACAACAATTGCTGCAACAAAATCAAACTTGAGATGTCTGCTTTTGTATACGCGTAACTTGCGCAGGCCGTTTGTCATTGCGTCAGTCATATGCTTAAACCTCGTCAAATTAGCTCAAAATAATCCGAAGTGTATGATTAAAGAACTTTACAGTAAAGAAAAATTTCTTTACACAAGAATAACACTTCAACAAACAAGGTTACAGGGAAAAACAACGGTTGTCATGCTTAAAGCGCCGTTTCAACCTCTTCTTCGCTCGGGAGTTCATCATGAGAAAAAACAGCCTCTGTGTCTCTTGCCGCGCCAGTGACTAATTCTTTCTCCAGGTGTTTAAACTGCCACAAATCCTGATCCATCAGTTGGCTGGGCTTGATGCTTTGCAAGGCGTGCAGAATATTACTGGGTACTTTGGGATTTTCTTCAGCCAGCTCATCAATCAGCCTGCCTACCCGCTTGCGCATTAAATTTTCCTGAGAACCGCACAGGTTGCAGGGGATAATGGGGTAAGCCTGCTCTTTGGCAAAGGTGATGATGTCGCGTTCCTGCACATAACAAAGGGGGCGGATAACAATGTGCTTTTTATTGTCGCTTAACAATTTGGGCGGCATGGAGCGTGTATCGCCATTGTAAAGAATGGACATCAGCAACGTGCGGATTAAATCATCACGATGATGGCCGAGCGCAATTTTGGTGTAACCCTGCTCTTCCGCGTAACGGTAAATAATTCCTCGTCTTAAACGCGAACACAGTGAACAATAGGTTTTCCCTTCAGGTATTTTTTCCTTGACGATGCTGTACGTGTCGCGGGTAAGGATTTCGTGCGGAATGTTCCTGTCAGCAAGCCATTGGCGCAGGCGGCTGTCATCCCAGCCAGGCTGGGCCTGATCAAGGGTAAAAGCAAAGACATCAAATTTATTGTTTGAGCGTTTGCGCAGGGTATGCAGCAGGGTCAGCAGCGTGAAGGAATCCTTACCGCCTGACAGGCAGACCATCACGCGATCACCGCGTTGGATCATATTAAAATCAGCAATAGCCTTGCCTGTGTAATGCAATAATTTTTTTTCAACTTGAGACGGAGTGGAGGACATCATTTAACAACCTAATCATAAACTAATGGTGGGTATCTGGAACCGTTTGTGACGGTGGGAAGCCGGCAACACGGGGAGTGGAGAGCCAGGAATTGATTTCCTCCAGATCATTTACATTCAGCGTGCCAGCCAGGTACTTAAGCTGCAGCATGGCATTAATCAGATTGTATTGATCCCGGGCTAATTGCTCCTGAGCCTCAAACAGGCGTTGTTGAGCGTTAACAACGTCCACCATGGTTCGTGTTCCTACCTGGAATTGGGCTTCGGTGCTTTCCAGCGAATTTTGTTGAGAGATCACAGTCTGGCGGTCAGCCTTCACTTTGCTGATGCCATCGACGATGGTGTTAAAAGCAATGCGGCTGTTGACCACCACGTCACGGTAAGTCTGCTCCAGTTGCTCACTCGAGGTTTGATAATCGTATTGAGCCTGACGGGTTTGCGATTGAACAAGACCACCTTGAAAAACTGGAAAATTCAGTGCCAGGGCGACATTGGCTGTCGTTTGGCGTTGCGGCACAAAGAAAGACGTTGAACCGCCGCTGTTATGGGTTTGAAGGGCATTGCTCTGAATTGCGAGCGTAGGCCAGGCGCCTGCTGCATTGGCCCGAATGTTTTCATGGGCAGCCTGTAGGCCGAATTTGGCAGAAAAGAGCCGGTAATTCTGTTTGAGGCCGGTATCCACCCATTCATCCACATTGTCCGGTTCCGGTCTTATTAATGGAATACGGCTGTCACGCAGAGGGGCTAAAAATTCGTACACGTGGTTGGTTAATTTTCGTAGATTCTCGTTCTGATTGATCTGATTGTTGCGTGCGGAAATGACTTCGGCGACGGATTGGTCGTAAGCGGCTTTCGCTTCATAGACGGAGGTAATGGCATCGAGACCGACTTTAAACCGTTGCTCCGCCTGCTCAAGCTGGCGTTTGTTGGCGCGTTTTTTGGCTTCAGCAAAATTCAGCGTGTCCTTGGCAAACAGAACATCAAAATAGGCTTTGGCCGTACGTACAATCAGGTCTTGAGCTGCATCATTAAACGTGGCCTGCGCTGCTTTAACAGACGCTTTGGCCTGCTGCACACGCGACCAGGCCTGATAATTGAATACCGCCTGGGAGGCGGTTACCGTCCATTGATTGCTGTTAAAGGTTTCCTGAATGCGGGTCACGGTCGTCACATCCTGAACGTTTCGGCCCGTTGTGCCGCCAACGGTCACCTGAGGATACAGCGCGGCGCGTGCCTGCGGAATGGCCTCGCTGCTGGACATGTAAGTACTGTATGCTTCTTTAAAGGTTGGATCATTCTCCAGAGCCTGCTGGTAGATATCCATCAAATCCGTGGCGTAAACGGTTTGAGTGATACCGGTAACCAACGTCAAGCATAAAAGTAATTTTTTCTTCATGCGTTCAGCGTCCTAGAAAACAAATTCTTTGGGTTTTAATTTGTCAATTAATGGCGGAAGATTGGTTTCAAACAATAATCGATCCGACCAGTTGCCCTGATGATCCAGCGTGTACAGACGGCCCTGCATGACCGGAGCCCGGCCAACAATGGCAAAGAGTTTGCCGCCCGGTAACACCTGGAGGCGATGTGTTTCGGTCACCGCGTCAACTGCACCGGTCAGCAGGACAACATCATACGGGGCTTTATCCAACCAGCCGCGGCTGCCATCGCCGGTGATGAGCTCAACATTATGGCAATGGTACTTTTCAAGTTTTGCGCGGGCGTCGTTAGTCAAATCGGCATAATAATCCACACTAATGACCTTTTGGCAAAGGCGGCTTAGCAGGGCTGTGAGGTATCCGGAACCCGTTCCCACTTCCAGGACGGTTTCGTGGCCATCGAGGGCTAATGCCTGCAGCAGAGTACCCTCTTCCAGCGGGGTCATCATTTTTTGCCCGTGAGCCAGCGGTATCTGCATATCGGAATAGGCGAATTCTTTCATGGCTGGCGGCACGAACTCGTGTCGCGAAAACATGTCAAAAAGATCGAGAATGGCTTCTTCAAGGACGTCGCCTGTACGAAGCTGCTGTTTGACCATATTAATTCGTGCGTTTTGGCTGCTCATCAGTACTTACCATTACCTTAGCTGTTTAGGTTAAAGCGTTGCAGACATTTTAGCAAGAATTGCGGCAAGGTGCGATGGTTCAAGTGTCTATTTGAATTATTAAGTAGTTTTTGACATTAAACTGGCATTTGCCTGCCGTTATACTATTGAAATAAAAATGAAACGGCAAAATGACCGAATGAAGGACTCTTCATTTTAATAGACCGCAGAGTACGGCCCGATTGGACAAGACGGCTAAACAGCCTGAGCCAGAGGGTTTAAGCTCAGCGCCTTCAGTAGTATGCGTGTTGTTTGTGAACAAATTCCGCTTGATTTCATGGTGAGTTTGTCTAAAATTTGCTATCATTTCTCAATTTTTTAAACTTGGGAGAGTGTTGTGCTTGAACAATTTACTGAATACCTGCAATCCGAGCTTGATACGCTTAAAAAAGAAGGTTTGTACAAATCAGAACGTGTGATCAGCAGTCAGCAGCAGGCAGCCGTTGAAGTACAAGACAGAGAAGTCATTAACTTATGTGCCAACAATTACCTGGGGTTGGCCAATCATCCGCATTTGATAGCCGAAGGTCAAAAGGCCTTGGAAAAATACGGCTATGGCATGGCCTCCGTGCGTTTTATCTGCGGCACCCAAACCCCGCATAAACAACTTGAGCATGCCATCAGCCGGTTCCTTGGCAAGGAAGACACTATTCTTTACTCGTCCTGTTTTGATGCCAATACCGGGTTGTTTGAAACCCTGCTTGGCCCGGAAGATGCCATTATCAGCGACGCATTGAATCATGCCAGCATCATTGATGGCATTCGTTTATGCAAGGCCGCCCGTTACCGCTATGAAAACAACGATATGCGTGATCTGGAAGCCAAACTGATTGAGGCCCAAAACGCACGTTTCCGTCTGATTGCGACCGACGGGGTCTTTTCAATGGATGGCATTATTGCGAATCTGCAGGCCATCTGTGAATTGGCGGATCGTTACGATGCCATGGTGATGGTCGACGATTCCCATGCCGTCGGTTTCATGGGCGAGACTGGACGCGGCACGCCGGAGTATTGCGGCGTGGCTGACCGCATTGACATTGTCACCGGTACGCTCGGAAAAGCCTTGGGCGGCGCGTCCGGCGGCTACACCAGCGCGAATGCCGTCATTGTCGACTGGCTGCGTCAGCGTTCACGACCCTACCTGTTTTCCAATACCCTGGCGCCAGTCATTGCCGACACGTCCATCAAGGTGCTGGAACTGCTTTCGGCCAATCAGGATTTGGCCAACAAGCTAAAACGCAACGCCCGTTATTTCCGCGACGGAATGAGTCAGCTTGGTTTTACCCTGGTACCCGGCGAACACCCCATTATCCCGGTCATGCTGGGCGATGCTGCCCTGGCGGGTGAGATGGCTGCGCGCCTGCTTAAGGAAGGCATTTATGTCGTCGGCTTTTCCTACCCGGTCGTGCCGAAAGGCAAAGCAAGAATCCGCACCCAAATGTCCGCAGCCCATGACATCGCGCATCTGGATAAAGCCATCGAA
Organism: Legionella sp. MW5194; assembly: GCF_016864235.1. Taxonomy (NCBI): domain Bacteria; kingdom Pseudomonadati; phylum Pseudomonadota; class Gammaproteobacteria; order Legionellales; family Legionellaceae; genus Legionella; species Legionella sp. MW5194. Next base: position 2,450,960 of record NZ_CP045732.1, on the reverse strand, counting down.
GCCTTTGGAAAAGTGGGTAAGGAATTAGGGGTTATTTAATCAGTTTGTGTTGTTAACGCATTAGGTGAAGTCGATGAAATCATTAGTGAAGGCAAAAAGAGAACCCGGTATCTGGATGGAAGATGTACCTGTGCCGGAGTATGGCGTCAATGACGTGTTAATCAAAATTGAAAAAACAGCCATTTGCGGTACCGATATTCATATTTATTCCTGGGATGAATGGGCACAGGCCACTATCCCTGTCCCCATGACGGTAGGCCATGAATTTTATGGGGTAATCGCTGAAGTTGGTTCAGAAGTCAAAGGCTTGAAGGTGGGACAGCGTGTCTCCGGTGAAGGCCACATTACCTGCGGCATGTGCCGTAATTGCCGTGCGGGCAAGCGTCACCTTTGCCGCAATACCCTGGGCGTCGGTGTCAATCGCCCCGGGTGTTTTGCCGAATACCTTTCCCTGCCTGCCAGCAACGTGCTGGTTCTGCCGGATAATATCACGGGCGATCAGGCGGCCATCCTCGACCCGTTCGGCAATGCCACCCATTGCGCTCTGGCGTTTGACATGGTTGGCGAAGATGTATTGATCACCGGCGCGGGTCCTATTGGTATTATGGCGGTCGCCATCGCTCGCCACATTGGGGCGCGTCACGTGGTGATTACCGACGTGAATGATCATCGTCTGGAATTGGCTCGCAAAATGGGGGCCACGCGAGCTGTCAATGTGAAATACCAGAACATCAAGGATGTAATGGAGGAGCTTGGCATGACCGAAGGGTTTGATGTCGGCCTTGAAATGTCAGGCAATCCCATGGCTTTAAATGACATGGTTCGCGCCATGAACCATGGCGGGCATGTGGCGATCCTGGGTATACCGCCGCAGGAAACACCCATTGACTGGAATCAGGTGATTTTTAAAGGTCTGGTGATGAAGGGTATTTATGGTCGTGAAATGTTTGAAACCTGGTACAAAATGATTGCCATGCTGCAAAGCGGTTTGAACATTGCACCGGTGATTACCCATCACTTCCATGTGGACCAATACCAGGATGCATTCCAGATTATGGCGTCAGGCCAATCGGGCAAAGTCATCCTGGACTGGAATTAAGCCATTCACCGGTGTATGGCTTGAGTAATTAGGGTTTTTGGTTTAACGTGCGGGCCAGCGTTTGATAATAAGCGGGGAATGAATGTCGGATTATATTTATACAATGAATCGGGTCACCAAAGTCGTTGATAACCAGCGGGTTATTCTCAAGGACATTTCCTTGAGTTTTTTCCCAGGTGCCAAGATTGGTGTCCTTGGATTAAACGGCTCTGGTAAATCCACCTTGTTGCGCATCATGGCCGGGGTCGATACCCAGTTTAATGGTGAAGCACGGCCAAAACCCGGCACTAAAATTGGTTACCTGGCCCAGGAACCAGAACTTGATTTAACCAAAACCGTGCGTGAAATCGTGGAAGAGGGTGTGGGCGAGATCAAGGAAAAATTGCGTCAGTTTGATGAAATCAGCATGCGTTTTGCCGAACCCATGAGCGATGACGAAATGAATGATCTGCTGGCTAAGCAGGGCGACTTGCAGAATTACATTGAAACGCACGGTGGCTGGGATTTAGACCGACGTCTTGATGTGGCTGCCGACGCGTTACGTCTGCCGGACTGGAGTGCAGTCATCGATAAACTGTCCGGAGGGGAGCGGCGCCGCGTGGCCCTTTGCCGATTGTTGTTATCCAATCCCGACATGCTGCTTCTCGATGAGCCGACCAACCACCTTGACGCAGAAAGCGTGGCCTGGCTTGAGCGTTACCTTGAAGAATTTCCTGGCACTGTCGTGGCCATCACCCACGATCGCTATTTCCTCGATAATGCGGCGGAATGGATTCTTGAGCTGGATAGAGGGGAAGGTATTCCTTACAAAGGCAATTACACCGCCTGGCTTGAGCAGAAAGAAGCCCGTCTGGCCATGGAAGAAAAACAGCAGGCAGCTCATGAGCGCGCCATCAAAGCCGAACTGAAATGGGTTCGTACCTCACCCAAAGGCCGCCATGCCAAAAACAAAGCGCGACTGGCCCGATTTGAGGAAATGAATTCCAAGGAATTTCAGAAGCGTAACGAAACCAACGAGTTGTATATTCCCCCGGGGGAACGCTTGGGCGAACTGGTTATCGAAGCGAGCCACGTTCGTAAAGCCTTTGGCGATCGGTTGTTGATTGACGATTTGAATTTCAAACTGCCCAAAGGCGGTATTTTAGGTATCATCGGTCCCAATGGCGCCGGTAAATCCACCTTTTTAAAAATGCTCACCGGCAGAGAAAGCCCCGACAGCGGTGAAATCATCGTAGGTGAAACGGTGAATCTTGCTTACGTCGATCAGATGCGTGATCACCTGGATGACAACAAGACAGTCTGGGAAGAGATCTCCAATGGTCACGACATCATGCAGATTGGCAGTTTCCAGATGCCGTCACGAGCCTACGTGGGGCGCTTTAATTTCAAAGGCGCCGATCAGCAGAAAAAAATGTTCCAGCTTTCCGGAGGGGAACGAAATCGGGTGCATTTGGCTAAATTGCTCAAGAGCGGCGGCAATGTGCTCCTGCTTGACGAGCCCAGTAACGATTTGGATGTGGAAACCCTGCGTTCGCTGGAAGAAGCCATTTTAAATTTCCCGGGATGTGCGATTGTCGTGTCTCACGATCGCTGGTTCCTGGACAGGATCTGCACTCACCTGATGGCATTCGAAGGGGATTCCCAGGTTGTCTTTTTTGAAGGCAATTACAGTGACTACGAAGCGGATAGAAAGCGTCGCCTGGGTGATGAGGCTGCCAGACCCACCCGTATCAAGTACCGTCGTTTAAGTGCCTGACAGTGAAATAATAAAAATTAGTCTAACCGGGCCTGAAAAGCAGGCCCGATTCCAAGCGGGAGTCGTTTACCATGAATAAGTTGTTTTGGGCAGGCTTGTCTGTTGCCTCTGTGGCACTCACCGGGTGCGTGGAAATGGATGAGTCCACTTTGATCACCGATGATAATGGCTATGTGCATCGCACCATTCATTATTTAAGGGATAAGCGCGGCCGTGATTATTTTCCTTTAAAAGCGCCGGCTACCGGCAAAAAACAATTTATTTTTGACCCAAAAGCGTATGCCTGGGCTGCTTATGATGAAGAGGGCAACCGGGTGATGACAGGAGCCGCTTCGGGTGGTCAGGATTTCTGTGAAGATGTGGGTGAGCCTTGCCGTACGGTGACAGGAACTTTCCGGGTTTACAATAAGCGCGGTCTTGAATGCCGTTCCGGTGAATACCCGGTGGATACCAAAGGTGGGGCAAAAATGCCTTATTGCATGTACTTCTATCAGGGTTACACTGTGCATGCGGCTTATGAAGTCCCCTATGGCAACTCCAGCCATGGTTGCGTTCGTGTATTTCCCAGTGCAGCCAAATGGTTGAATGAGCAATTTATGACCATCGGCACACAGGTTACTATTCTACCGTATGCCGATGAAGATGAGAAAAAAGTAAATTAAGCCTGAATTTTCAGTCTTAAATCCAGCACGTCAGCGTGGATACGGACCCGTCCGGTCGTAAAGGGGATGGGTTGGTTATTCACGTTGACCGTATTATTGAACAGGGTTTTGGAAAAGACCCGGGCATACAACAATTCCACCGTTGCATTTTTACCAATTCGGTAATCGGCGGCTAATCCGCCAAAATAAATGGTATCTGAGGGAAAATTAATGGTCCGCAGGCGATCCTGTTCGGGCCCGTTATCCTGAATGGCAATGAACGTTAAACCCAGTTTTTCAGACATCTGACGACGCAGTGCACCGGCAAAAGCCCAGGAGGGATCGTATTTCATGACAAAGGTGAAATCAGGGCCTATCGGCGGCGGGGCGGCGGTATTGCGTATTTTCGCAAACTGATTCGCATTCCATTCCGTACGAAAAGCCTGCAAACTCACCAGCCATTTGGGATTGAAAATGTGCACGTAATTAATAATGGTCGTCGCCGGCATGCGGAAATTAAATTGCAGGTTGGGATTAACCATGCCATTCAGCAAACTCTCGCCTTTGGTTTTTTGTTTAATCGATGCGTAATAGGCAAGACCAAAGAAATTGGTCTGGTTAATCATGTAATACAGGCCAGTGTTATAACCGACCCCAAAACCGGCGGTACGGTTAATCAGGGTGCTGGATTGGGTGGGGCTAATGGGCAGTGCCCAGTTGGTTTCATTGTTTTTCAGGAAATTGAAGTTCAAGCCCCCGCCTGCATACAGTTTGGGGGTAATGCTGTAAGAAAAACGGGGACTGACATCAACATCGGTCATCAGTGTTTCAGTGGAGGCATAGCGGGTAAAGTCGCGGGCGCCCCAAACCAGATTGGAATGGAAGGGTTCGGTGATATCCACCGCAAAAACCATTTTACTGTCGACACGCTTGGCAATACGGCCATAGGGGAGAAGACTGACCCGTTTGGAGTCACTGCTGCCACTGCCATATTGAAAAGTATTAAAATTTAACACGCTTCCTGAAAAGCGGGCATCGATATAAAAGCCGCTGCCGCCTATAATCACCTCATTTTTTTTGACTTTGAACAATTCCGCAGGATTGCTGTAGCTGATGCCGGCAAAATATTGCAACACGTTGGCATGAGCACTGAAACTGGCTAAACAACAAACAGTAATGATTGGATAGCGCATAATGATCTCATAAAAAGGGAAGCGCATTCATCCGGAATGCGCCTCGAGATTACCTTTATTGATTAGGGCTTGGATTAGTGGTTTGAGCAGGCTGAGGCGCCGGGGTGGCGGCATCCGTGGCCGTGTTGGTTGGTGCATTGGTCATCGGCTGGCGCGGCATGGCAATCATCTGCATAATGCCAAGGTCGCCGGTGATTTTACGGCCTACGATGAGACTCAAGGTCAGCGGTTGATTAAGCTTCTCTTTCTCATTTTGATAAACGACCTGTAAAGGCAGTGTCACCTTCCATTGATTGTCTTTAATCGCAGTCACTGTGGGGGTTCCATCCACCATGCTGCTGACGGTCAGTTTTTCTGTTTTGATGGCATTGAGGTTGCCGGATTTTTGCAGGGCATCATTGAAACTTTGCCATCCCTGGTCAGTGAAACAGTTTTTGAGTGCTGACAATTGCGTGTCAATGGTATTGAAATCAAAATCAAACGCCTGTTCCGCCGCGTTTTCAGCCCATTTGGATACCAGCGCTTCTTCAATGGTGGTTGTCGTCGCTGGAATTTTATAATTGCAGTCCAGATTGGTTGGCGCTACAGCGGCCGACGGTTGAGTCACTGTCACAGGCTGCGTTGTTGTGTTTTGATTGTTGGGCTGGGCCGCTGGCTGAGTCGTGGATTGGGGATAACCCGAGGTGGTCGGTTGCGTAGCACCTGGGGTTGTGGGTTGTGGCGTGCCTGATGTGGTTGGTTGCGTGGCCTGAGTCGGCAGGGGCTGTTGGGTTCCCGAGGTGGTGGGCTGGGTAGCGCCCGGAGTAGTCGGTTGCGGGACGCCGGAGCTTGTGGGTTGCGTGATGTTAGTATTGGGTTGAGTTGTCCCTTCAGTGGGTGTACTGGAGCCCTGGACCGGCGTCGTCGTGGTGACGGCAGCGGGATCGGCCGCATTCACGTAATCCGAGGCGCCTAAAATAGTCAGTAATCCTGCACACAGCATGGATTTTTTCATTCGTAACACTCCTTGCATTAATTAAATTCGAGAAGCTGAGCCGCAAGTGCTGCGGCCAATCGGGCCGTTTTTTGTCCCTGATCAAGCGGGGGCGATAATTCGGCTATGTCGATACTTACCACTTTGCCAGTTTGCGTAATGTATTTCAACAGGGGTAAAACTTGCCATGGGGTTAAACCCAGGGCCTGAGGCGCACTGACCCCGGGAGCAAAACTTTCGGCAAACACATCAAGACAAACGGTCAAATAAATCGCTTCATGATTCAGCATAAAGTCATCCAGAAAAGCCGTTTGCCAGGCGAAACTGTTTTGATTCATCTGTGCCGCCGTCAGATAGGAAACTTTATACTTATTGGCCAGGCTAAACAAGCTTTCCGTATTCGAGGAGGATTGAATGCCGAGACAGCAATAATCAAATGAACGTTGTTTTTGCTGACAAAATTCTGCTATTTGCTGAAAGGGCGTGCCGGACGTGCTGCCCTGGTGGGGAAAGCGCAAATCAAAATGGGCGTCGAAATTAATGATGCCCAGCCGGGGGTAGCGCTGGCTCAAGCCAAGGTAATGTCCCCAGGCTATTTCATGGCCGCCCCCGAAAACCAAGGTTTTAAAACCCCGTTGATGGCAATGATCAAGCACAGTCGCCAATTCTTCCTGGCCCTGTTCCAGTGCGTCATTGGGGACAATGTCGCCGATGTCGATGAGTGAGGCGGAAAAGTGACAGGCCAGTTTAGCCAGTTCCTGACGAAGTGCTTGAGGACCGGTGGCTGCTCCCGTGCGTCCAAGGTTCCTGCGAATGCCTTCGTCACTGGCAAAACCGGTAATTACCGTACCGGACCCCTGGTCGGAAAGCGGTTGCGACTGAATGTCAATGCAGGTCACGTGCTGAAAAAAGCGTTCGTTGGGTAAACTGTCCTCACGTCCCCGCCAGAGGGATGGATTGGGGGGTAGATAATGGGAAATGCCGGCTAACATCCGTTCTCCTTAAACGCCGTGTTTCCCCCATCATAACGGGTCTGTTTTTTTTTTTAAATTGCCGCTTTAAAAGACGAGGGAATTCGTGCTTAGCCACACCAGGTCTGGTATCATCTGCAATTTACTTACCTCTGGAGAGGACCATGTTTGTCATAACAGGGGCCAGCAGCGGCATTGGTCGTGCCCTGGCCTGGGAATTGGCCAGTCGTGGCAAATCGGTTTTGGCGATAGGCCGGCGAGAGCAGCAGCTATCCGAAACGGCGCAGTTTTCCTCTCTGATTATCGGTTGTACGGCTGATGTGTCAACCCGTGAGGGCCGTGGCCGTATTGTCGCTGCTTTAAATCAGGTGCCGCTGATTGAGGGCCTTGTTCATAATGCCGGTATTATTGATCCCATCATGCCGATGTCGGTCATTGATGAAGCCGCGTGGGAGCAAACCATGGCGACTAACCTCAACGCGCCGCTTTTTCTAAGTCAGGCCTTGCTGCATAAACTTCAGGGCGGACGGGTTTTACACATTGGCTCAGGCGTGGCTTACTTTCCGGTGAGCGGCTGGGCAGCGTATTGTGTTTCCAAAGCCGGGCTTTCCATGTTAACGCGCTGCTGGCAGCTTGAATGTGAAAAAACGGCGTTTGCAAGTGTCATGCCCGGCATCATTGACACGGACATGCAGCGACTCATTCGCGAATCGCAATTCATGGAAAGCGACAAAGTCGCATTCTTTAAAAACCTGCACCAGCAGAATCGGCTGGTTTCTGTGGAAACAGCCGCTGCGTTTCTCGCCTGGCTGTTGCTTGAAGTCAATCCCCGCACGTATGCTTCACAGGAGTGGGATATCTACGATAAATCCCATCATCCGTCCTGGCTGTTTGCACCGCATCATGTGCCTGAGTGGGAATAACCAATGACCTGCGATACCCTGTTAATGAATGCTACAACGATTAACACCGCCGGCGAAGAGCAGGCGGCTCAGGCCATTGCCATTGCCGATGGGCGCATACGCTGGTGCGGTGCCGCAGACACCTTGCCTGCCCACTACCTTAAGGCAAGGCAGGTTGAGGATTGTCAGGGGCAACTGATCACGCCGGGTTTAATCGATTGCCATACTCATCTGGTTTACGCCGGAAATCGAGCGGATGAATTTAAAAAACGCCTGCAGGGCGCAACCTATGCCGACATTGCGGCAGCCGGCGGCGGCATTGTGTCAACGGTTAGGCAAACCCGCGCGGTCTCTGAAATGGAATTGCTTGAGCAATCCCTGCCGCGTCTTTTGGCCATGCAGCAGCAAGGAGTAACCACGGTGGAAATCAAGTCCGGTTATGGACTTGATTTGGACAATGAACTGAAAATGTTGCGGGTGGCACGCCGCCTTGGGCAATTGACCGGCGTGAGGGTAAAGACAACGTTTTTAGGCGCTCATGCCGTTCCTGTCGAATACAAAGGGAATGCTCAGGGGTACGTGGATTACCTCATCAATCGCGTATTGCCTGCGGCGGTGGAGTCGGGTCTGGTGGATGCCGTCGACGTGTTTTGTGAAACCATTGGCTTTACGCTGCAACAGACCGAGCAGATTTACTTAAAAGCTCAGCAATTGGCATTGCCCATTAAATGCCATGCCGAACAATTGTCCCGGCTTGGCGCCAGCCAACTGGCGGCCAACATGGGCGCGTTGTCCTGTGATCATCTCGAATACCTGGATAAGGACGGTGCGGTGGCTCTGGCGCGTCAGGGTACGGTGGCGGTTTTGCTGCCGGGAGCCTACTATTTTCTCGGCGAAAAAAAGGCCCCGCCAGTGGACCTTCTGCGGCAGGCTGGTGTAGGCCTGGCCGTGGCCACTGATTGCAACCCGGGCTCGTCGCCGACGACGTCGCTGCTGCTCATGTTAAGCATGGCCTGCCGGTTTTTTTCCCTGACGGTGCAGGAGGCGCTGGCCGGGGTGACGTATCAGGCGGCCCGAGCTCTCGGCCTGGCCGATGAGCTTGGCAGTATTCAAATCGGCTTGCAGGCAGATCTGGTGCAATGGTCCGTCAATGACAGCGCCGTTTTATGTTATCATTTTGGTTTTCCTGTACCGCAACGAACCATGATTGCGGGAACGTGGCTGACCGATTCAACAACGACACAGGAGCTTTAAGCATGAAAAAATTTATTCTTATTGCGTTGTTAGCCGCAGGCACGGCAGGCGCTGCTTCCCAACACCTGCATGGAGTAACATTGAAAGCAGTGACTATAAAAAATGAAAATGCCAAACAGGTCATTGATATCCAGTATCCTCAGGGGTTCGCCAATCCACAGATTAATCAGACCATTGAACATTTAATTCAATCCATCAGGCAATCCTTTGACAAAGCCGATCCGGATGCACAAAATCTGCCCGCGGATGTTCCCGGCAAAGATGGATTAACCATTACCTATAAAGTAATGTTTGACAACCAACAGGCTGTTAGCGTCCTGTTCAATGTTTCAGCCTATCGTCGTGGCGCGGCTCACCCCAACAATACCGCTCAAACCTTGAATTTCATTAACGGCAAGCCTGTGACAGTGGCTGAATTGTTTAAAGACAATACCAATGCCTTGCAAAAGATGGCTGATTTTTCTTATGAAGCGATTAAAAAGAAGGCCATCAATGACGACGAGCAGTGGCTAAGGGAGGGCACCAAAGCGACAGCAGAGAATTATAAAAACTGGTATTTCAGTTCAAAGGGTATTTCTATCGTGTTTGATCCCTATCAGGTAGCCGCCTATGTGTATGGACCACAAACAGTTACCATTCCTCGGGCGGTTATTCAAGATGCCCTGCGTTCGGATGTAATTAAAGCGGTGTGGGGTAATTAATGACAACAAATGGACCGTATATCCGTGCTGATGAAAAAATTGCTGAATTGACGTTACGCAGCGTCATTCTGGCCATCGTCCTAACGGTGCTTCTGGCGATGTCAAATGCCTATCTTGCATTAAAATTGGGTATTTTAACTTCGGCATCCATTCCTGCGGCCATTATTTCCATGGGCATTTTGCGCCTGTTTAAAAATGCCACTATCCTGGAAAACAATGCCGTGCAAACGGCCGCTTCGGCCGGCGAGGCGGTGGCTGGCGGCATTGTTTATACGATTCCGGCGTTGATTATTATCCAGTACTGGCAAGGGTTTGATTACCTGACTAATTTTTTTATCGCTGTCTGCGGCGGCATACTCGGTGTGCTGTTTTCAATTCCTCTTCGACGGGTATTGGTCAATGAGCCCGTCTTGCGATTTCCTGAAGGCCGTGCCATTGCGGAAGTCTTGAAATCATCCGCCGAGCGCTCAGGCATCAAAGACATCTTTATAGGCGGGGCCATTGGCGGCTTGCTGGAGCTCTTGCAAATCGGGTTCAAAATCATTGCCAGCAGTTGGAGTTTCTGGTTCGTCGCCAAGCGGTCGCTGTTTGGGTTCGGTGCCGGGTTTTCAGCGACAATGATTGGTGCCGGCTACCTGGTAGGCCATGAAATGGCCATTTGTATTTTCCTCGGCGCCATTATTTCCTGGCTGGTGGCTTTACCCATTGCCAGCCAGTTTTATCCGCAATTCGTGGCACATTACCCGGCGCAGAAGGCCGCTGTTATGTTGTGGAACAGCGAGATGCGTTACATGGGTATTGGCGCCATGCTGTTTGCAGGCACCTGGACTTTTCTTAAGTTAATTAAGCCCTTGGCGAAAAGCATGCGCATTTCTTTCCGTGCCTTCATGGCCAAAAGTCACGCGGAATCCCAATTGCCGCGAACGGATCGTGATATCCCCATGCCTTATATTTTAATCGGCATCCTCATTATGGCCGCTGTGCTGTTTTTGTTTTTCCAGTTTATTTTTCCTTTGGGAGAAGCGGGTCTTGACAGTGATTTTGCTCCGACACTGGTTTTTGCAGCGGTGATTTATGTCCTGGTCATCGGTTTTTTGTTTTCAGTGATTACCGGGTATTTTTCCGGCATGGTCGGTGTGACGGCGAGTCCCGGGAGTTCAGTGGTGATTGCGGGGATGCTTTTTGCAGCCTGGTTGCTGTTAACCATCGTCAACCATACACTGCCTTTGCCGCTCACTAATGGGCAAATTCGGGCGGCGGAAGCCATTACCATCATTATTGGTTCGGTGGTGACAGGGATTGCAGCCATCGCCAATGACAATACGCAGGATTTAAAAGTCGGCCAACTGGTTGGTGCGACGCCCTGGCGGCAACAGGTGATGTTATTATTGGGGGTGGTCATTTCGTCATTGGTCATCCCGCCGGTGATGCAAATCCTTTTTGACGTGTACGGCATTGCCGGGGTGATGCCTCATGAAGGCATGGATCCCAGTCAATCCTTGCCAGCACCTACTGCTGCACTGATGGCCGCGATTACCGAGGCGGTGTTTCGTAACACGCTGCCATGGACGATGATGTTTGTCGGTGCCGCCATTATCCTGTTCCTCATCGTCATTAACCGGGTGTTACGTCTGGAACGGTTTATCCGCATTTCCATTCTGGGCGTGGCGATTGGTATGTATTTACCCATTGCTTCGTCGTTTCCCCTGTTTTTGGGCGGAATGATCGCACTTTTTGTACGCTGGCAATTAACCAGAAAGGCCTTTGTCGGCGAAGAGCGAAGTCAGCGTAAACAAACGGGCGTTCTGATTGCCTGCGGGTTGGTGGCCGGTTCTGCTTTAGTCGATGTGCTTTTAGCCGTTCCATTCTCCATACTCCATACGCCCGATGCTCTAAGTGTTGTCAGTGACGGTTGGCAAAGCTATGGCGTGCTGCTTGGGATGGTGTCAAGCTTGCTGTTGGCCTGGTGGATACAGCATCGGGTTGTCAGCAAAAACCATGATGCAAAAGCAGAATAAGGGATTTGATCATATACTGATAGTAATTTGGTAAGGACAGCCAGGATAATGACATGGCCAACCGCGGCGAATGGGTTAAACACAATCTTTTGTTAATCATTGGTCTGGTGTTGCCAGTCTTGCTGATGCTGGTCTTTATGCTGTCAACCCTGATTCCAACGGTTATCAGCAATCCGCCCCGTTACGACATGGTTTTCGCCATTCAGGATTATTCCTCCAGTGTTGCCGCACCCGTCAATGTGAACCTGGTGGTTAAGCAGGGGGTTCTCACAGCACAATACACCAAAAACCCTAACGTCAATGCCTATGGCTGGAAAAAACTGTACCTGTATGAGGCAAAAACTCAGAAAGTACGCGAACTGCCATTCGCTTTCCCCAGTGACTCAGGAACCATGCAGGGCATGGTGGAACAACCCGTTGAAGCAACAAGGGGAATGAAACTGGATACGACTCTGGAATCACCCGACGGTTATCAATTGTCTTATCGCGGCTATTCCAATTCAGGCGGGTTATTTGGGCAGCTACTATGGGGAGGCAGTTACAATAACCAGGCCTGTCTTCGTAAAGGCAGCCAGTGCATTAAACTCATGGGCAATGATAACCGCGGGTATTATTACCCCGGCTATGTGCAGTTTATTGGGTGGGTCATACCATGAACCGTGACGAGGCCTTGGTTGAAATTGTAACGATGGCCAAACGCCATCACTTAACGCCAGATGAGATAGCCGCGGCCTTTAACGCGCCGCCCACTCAACAAAGGGAAGAAGCATCCAGCCAACTGCTTAAAAACATGCTCGGTTATTTAGGCGGGATTTTAATCTTTGCCGGGATTTGCATTTTTATCGCCATGAAATGGACGGACATCTCTGTCCCAAGCCGCATCATGCTGACCTTAGGGGTTGGTTTTTGCCTGTTTATCATGGGCATTACCTGCACGCGTTACGCCCATTATGAACGAGCGTCTACCCCCCTGTTTTTAATTGCCGCTTTACTTCAACCCATCGGGATGGCCGTTTTTTTAAGCGAATACGCCAGGGTGGATAACCCATCCAAAGGGGTGTTGATTATCAGCCTGATTTTCATGCTGCAACAGGGGTTGGTTTTTTTAGCCACGAGAAAAACCGTGCTGTTATTCACTATCGTGTTATTCGCCCTGAGTTTTTTCGTAGCTGCTTTTGACTTGCTGGACGTCCCTTACCGAACAGCCTGGGTGGTGCTCAGTGTTTCACTGCTTTGTGTTACCTGGGTTATTAATCACTCGCCGTATCAGGCCATTGCGTCCTTGCTGTTTTTTATTGCTTCACTGGCCTTTTTTACGGTGACGTTCGATATTGTTAGAAATCAGCCCTACGAAATTTTCTATTTGGGGCTAACCTGTGCCATGATTTTTCTGGCCATAGCCGCTAAAAACCGCACGCTGTTGGTCATTGCCACCCTGGTGACTTTATTGTACATCGGTTATTTTACCGGCAAGCATTTCCCCGACACGCTGGGTTGGCCAATCACTTTAATCCTTATTGGCGTAATCCTTATCCTCATCAGTTCGCTGGTGATTAAATTAAATCAGAGGTACATCGCCAGTGGAGACAGGTAATCCCTTTACCAGCCATCGAAGGGACGGTGTTTTTTAATCTCGTCCCCTTCGCCGCGATGATAATGCAAACGGGTCACCAGTTCGCCTGATTTTTTATCCCAGAACGGATGGTAATCCACTCCCGCCAGGCGTTTCCTGCCCTGATAAAAATTCAAGCCACCGCCACCGCGTTTGTAAAACTCAAGCGCAAAACGATAATTCCCTTTTCGCATGGAACTGTATGCGGCCAATGAAAAGGTTAAAAAGGCAGCCGGTGCATAAACGAGGGGTGATAGACCTTCTGTTTCTTCTTCTTGCTTGTCTTGCATAAGGGACTCGATTTAAAAGACGGTATTTTAAACAATTTGCCCGTTAAATTCACCATGAATGAATAAAATGCCTGCAAGTCCTCTTTGTTGACTTCACGCTGAAGGTAAAGCCTATAATTTAAAAATGGCGATTGTATAGTCCGTAACGGATGCGTTTGATTGTTTGTGCTGCGCCTTGCACTCATTGCCGCTTGTGGTACACGAGGCTACCCATGCATAACGCGGAGAAAGGATCCTTCTTCTGACCTTAGGCCCTGTGACGGGCAATTGCTGGCTGAATGCTTACGGGCGAAGAATTACTGCTGAACCCCACGCCATTCAGCCCGCAATGCGTTTGCAGAATTCAATGACCATTAATGCGAGTCTTCGTGTTCCGCCACGTGATCCTGGGCCTCGGTCACGCCGCTCTCATGCGCACAATGGCCACAACAATAATAGTCACCTTCCGCTTCTATGCCATGGCCGATGATGCGGCAGGAACAATGCGAACACACCGGGGCTAGTTTTTGAATGGCACATTCAAAGGAGTCAAACAGGTAACTGGTGCCTTTATGGCGAATCTCAAAGCAATTGTGATAATGGTTACCGCAAACAATACACTGATCCATGTGTTTCTCCTGTTGTTATAAGGCTGGTGTTTTGACCGAATGAAGGACAAGTTCTTTAAGCTCCTGTTCGCTGAATTGGGTATAATCCTTTTGTATCAGACGAAAGAGGGCGTTTAAGGCGGTTTTATTTAACACTTTATCGAGCATGCCCCAGAACGTGGATGGGACGATAATGATTAATTTTATGCCATTGTGAACCGTTTCATTAATGTAATGGCCCAATTCCTGAGCAAATTTATTTTTCTCTATCTTTTTGGGATCGCTTCTGAATTCATACGCGCCTCCTACCCCATGCTCGCTTTGATATTGCCCGGAGCGATCGGCAATTAATTCGCTTCGTTTTTCCTGACTTTCCGGATGCACAAACACATCCCTTAATGTAAAAGTCGTGTCGGAATTCTGCAATTTCAGTGCATAAAAATTGGCTTTCGAGGCATTGGCAATCAGCACCAAAAAATTATCCATGATTATCTCCTGTTTTTTTCTGTTATTTCTTTTAAGATTTTTAGTGAAATAACAGCAACCTTTCAGGTAAGCGCTTGAATAAATAGCCTTTGTTAATAAGACAAAAGCCACACGGAGTGGCTTTTGTTGAGTCTCGCCAAGACACGAAGTCTCGCGTATTCCTCAGTTTAAGTATAGCCTATGGGATTAATTTTGTCCAAAAAAAGTACAAATACTTTTGTCAAAAACGGGTTAAGACACGGTGAAATGAGCTAACTTTTCGCTTTTATTACGCTCAATACTCACTATAAAATAAGATGATTTTTCGTTAAAAGGAATTAAGGATGACAGTTGCACAGCTGATGGATAACCTCAATACCAATCCTGCGTTTATTTATGTGATAGGCCGAACCATTATTTTATTCCTATCGGGCATTCTCATTATCCGTTATGGTAACAGGCGATATAGCCTGCGCACCACGTTTGATTATCTGCTAATCATTATCCTGGGAGGGATTATCAGCCGGGGCATTAATGGTTCCCCGGCGTTAATATCAACATTGACCGCGTTATTCACCCTCATTTTGTTACATCGTCTCATTGCCGTGGTGACTTGTTACTCCACTAACCTGGAACGCTTCTTTAAGGGAAGACCGCGCTTATTAATTGAGCAGGGCGAATTGTGTGAAAAAGAATTGCAGCGCATGCACATCACCAGAGAAGATCTCTTAAGTGAATTGCGAAGCCAGCTCCATTCCGATGATCTTAATCAAATCAAACGTGCCTATCTTGAAGGCGGTGGGCGAATTACCTTTGTACGGTTTTAGGGTTCACGCCTTGCAGAGGTATGTCTCAAGGCGTGAACCTGAAAGAATCCACTATAAGGTTTCTATTGTCTTTTGATGAGCGAGCAGCTTGTCTTTCGCCATTTTTGCCTGACTGAGCTTTTCCTTTTCCTTGGCAATGATGTCAGCTGGTGCCTTGTCTGCAAAATTGGGATTATTAAGCTTGCTCTCAGCAAGATGAATGTCCTTGTCCAGCTTGGTGATTTCTTTTTGCAGGCGCGACAATTCCGCGTTTTTATCAATCAACCCGGCCATGGGGATTAGCAATTCCAGGTTACCGACGACTGCGGAGGCAGACGCAGGAACCGGTTCCTTGTCACTTAAAAAATGAATGTTCGTCAGTTTACCTAAAGAAAGAAGAATGGAGGTGTATTTTTCAATTCGGCCCTTGACCTGTTCATCCGCATTTTTTAAATGCAGTGAAATTAATTTAGCCGGTGAAATCGCCATTTCGCTGCGAATGGTCCGAATCGATTGGATGACTTCTTTAAGCCAGTCCAGTTCTGCTTCCAGTTCGTCGTTGATGTAGCTTTCTACCACCTGCGGGTATGCGCTCAGCATCAGGCTTTCGCCATTTTCACCGTTTTGACTGATTAATTTGCTGGTGCGCTGCCATATTTCTTCAGTAATAAAAGGCATGATGGGATGCAGCAATCGAAGGATCTGATCCAGAACATGAATCAAGGTACGGCGGGTGCCGCGTTTCATGGCTGCCAAAGCCTGTTCTGCATAGAGCACGGGCTTGGATAATTCCAGATACCAATCGCAGTATTCGTGCCAGACAAATTCATACAGGGTATTGGCCAGCAAATCGAAACGGAAGGTTTCATAATAGTGATTCGTCTCTGCAATGGTGCGTTGCAGGCGGGACAAAATCCATAAGTCGGCCGGGCTGTATTGAAACGCGCCGTCACCGAGATCAATCTGATCTTCATCCGTATTAAGCAGCACGTAGCGCGCGGCATTCCATAGTTTATTGCAGAAATTACGATACCCTTCCACGCGACCCATATCAAAACGCACATTACGTCCCGTAGAAGCCAGTGAACAGAAGGTGAAGCGCAGCGCATCAGTGCCGTAGGCGCTTATGCCCTCCGGGAATTCCTTACGGGTCGCCCTGGCGATTTTATCGCGCAGGGACGGGAGCATCATGTTGGACGTGCGCTTGGCAACCAGGCTTTCCAAATCGATGCCGTCGATGATATCGATTGGATCGAGAACATTACCCTTGGATTTGGACATTTTCTTGCCTTCGCTGTCGCGAATTAAACCGGTGATGATGACATCCTTAAAGGGAACTTTGCCGGTGAACTTTAAGCCCATCATGATCATGCGGGCTACCCAGAAGAAAATGATGTCAAATCCGGTGACTAAGACCGAGGTGGGGTAAAATTGTTCAAACTCGGTCGTGCGCTCCGGCCAGCCTAGGGTTGAAAAAGGCCAAAGGGCGGATGAAAACCAGGTATCCAGGACGTCTTCATCCTGTTTCAAGGGCATGGATTCATCGATTTTGTATTTAAAACGAACATCATTCTCACTGTAACCCACATACACATGGCCATGGCTGTCGTACCAGGCTGGAATACGGTGCCCCCACCAAAGCTGGCGGCTGATGCACCAGTCTTCGATGTTCTCCATCCACTGGAAGTAGGTTTTATTCCAAGCCTCAGGCACAAAACGGATTTCACCGCGTTTCACCACTTCGATGGCGGGCTCAGCCAGGGGTTTGGTTTTGACATACCATTGATCGGTTAGCAGGGGTTCAATAATGACGCCTGATTTCTCACCGCGCGGAACCTTGAGTTTATGCGGTTCTGTTTTTACTAATAAACCCGCTTCCTGCAAGTCCTTGATGATTTGTTCGCGGGCGACAAAACGGTCCATGCCCTGATAAGCGATCGGTGCATTTTTATTAATGGTCGCTTTGCGGGTGAAAATGTTAATTAAGGGCAGATCATGGCGTTTGCCGACTTCATGATCGTTAAAATCATGAGCAGGGGTGATTTTTACACAGCCGCTGCCAAAGTCCTTTTCCACGTAGTCGTCGGCGATAACAGGAATGTCTCGACCGCACAGGGGTAAATGCACGGATTGACCGATTAGGTGACGGTAGCGTTCATCGTCAGGATGAACAGCCACGGCGGCATCTCCCAACAGGGTTTCCGGGCGGGTTGTGGCAACGACTAAGGATTCGTTGGAGTTGACTACAGGGTAGCGGATATGCCACAAAAAGCCATCTTCCTCTTCAGAAAGCACTTCAAGATCCGACACGGCAGTGCCCAGTTTGGGATCCCAGTTGACCAAGCGGGTGCCGCGATAAATCAATCCTTCGTCATGCAATTGAATAAATACTTTTTGCACAGCGGCAGACAAGCCTTCGTCCATAGTAAAACGTTCGCGTGTCCAATCCACGGAGGAGCCGATGCGGCGCATTTGCCGGGTAATCTGGCTGCCGGATTCTTCTTTCCATTGCCAGACTTTTTCAAGGAATTGCTCCCGGGTCATGTCTTTGCGGGAAAGCCCCTGGCTTTCCAATTGCCGCTCTACCACCAACTGGGTGGAAATGCCAGCGTGATCCGTCCCCGGTTGCCACAGGGTTTTTGCTCCCCGCATGCGTTGATAGCGGGTCAGGGTATCCATCAACGTGTGTTGAAAGCCATGGCCCATGTGCAAACTGCCGGTAACATTGGGCGGAGGCAACATGATGCAATAACTCTTCCCGTCTCCCTGGGGTTTGAAATAATGGTGGCTTTCCCATTTCTCATAGCAAGCCTGCTCGATCGCCTGGGGGGAATACGTCTTATCCATTGCTTTTGCCTGTTACTGATAAAATCATGGATTTTAACATAGTCCATCGGGAAATGAAGACTTAAGGCTACCCATGCTGAGAAGGCAGTGGTATCGTAAACGCCTTTTAAGGATAAAAAGGAAAAGCATGTTTACTCCCTCTGATGCTCAACTGCTGCTCCTCGAGTACTACCGCCTGCATGCCGTCGCCACCCCGTTGCCCGGTGAGAGTGATTGTAATTTTCATATCAAGACCGATGCAGGGGACGAGTACCTTTTAAAAATATCGAGAGCAAAGGACCAGGAAGCGGTCATCGCATTGCAGAACAGCGCGTTGGCGTGCTTGCAGCGTTGTCCACGGCCCTTTGGGTTTCCGCAACTCGTGCCTTTGGCAGAAGGTGAAGAGACAGGCCGTGTGTTTTCGTCCCAGGGCGAACTTTGCCACCTTCGGCTGTTTACGTTTGTTCAAGGCCAGCTGTTGGCAAATACACCCTGTTCGACGGCGCTTTTGCATCAGTTGGGGCGTGCGGCCGGGCATTTGACCCAGGCACTTGCGGGGTTCAGGCATGCGGCCGCCGTCCGGCGATTGAAATGGGATTTAAGGCAGGCTGAATGGATTGAAAGCGACGTGCAGGCCATTGACCATCCGGATGACCGGCGCCTTGTCCTGGATTGTCTGGCCGAGTTTAAGCGGCATACGGCGCCGCTGTTACCTGATTTACGTCAGAGTATCATTCATGGCGATTTGAACGATTACAACATCGTTGTTCAACCTCGTCAGATCGGTTTTATTGATTTTGGTGATTTACTGCAAACGGCCACTGTCTGCGAATTGGCGATTGCCCTGGCTTACACGCTGATGCATCGAGCCGATGCGTTGGCGGCGGCCATGGAAATGATTCGTAGCTATCACCGCGTCTTTCCTTTGGAAGAGCGGGAAATGGACGTTCTTTATTCTCTCGTGGCCATGAGGCTTTGTGTCAGTGTGGTGAATTCGGCTTTGCGCAAAAAGGAACACCCGGACAACACTTACCTGACTGTTTCAGAACAACCCGCCTGGCACCTGTTAAAACAGTGGCGGAGCATCGATCCTCAATGGGCTTTGCTGTGTTTCAGACAGGCGTGCGGTTTTATCGACAAGCACTTATCCGATAAAGAAGCGTTGTTATTGCTTCGCAAAAAAGTCATCGCCGACAATGTCGGTCTGTCTTATCGCCCACCCCTGGAAATTGTTCGCGGTGAAGGGGCTTACCTTTATGATGAGACGGGGCGGCCCTACCTCGATTGTGTTAATAACGTATGCCATGTGGGCCATTGCCATCCCCGCGTGGTGCGGGCGGGCCAGCAGCAAATGGCGTTATTGAATACCAATACCCGCTACTTGCATCGGTATCTGCTGGATTACGCGCAACGCCTGCTGGCCACCTTGCCCTTGCCGCTTGACGTTTGCTTTTTTGTCTCATCCGGGAGTGAAGCCAATGAACTGGCATTACGGCTGGCCTATACCCATACCCGAAGCCAAAAAACCTGGGTGATTGATCAGGCTTATCACGGCAATACCACCACGTTAATCAACATCAGTCCCTATAAATTCAAGCAGAGAGGAGGAGGGGGAAAACCGGATTGGGTCACTGTTCTCCCCATGCCCGATCCCTTGCGCGGTCCCATGAATCCTCTGTTTTCTCTGCCGGCAGAACCCACGGTATTCATTGCCGAATCTCTGCTCAGTTGCGGCGGACAGATTGAGTTGCCGCCCGGCTATCTCGACTCGATTTACACAGCCATACGCTCCACAGGCGGCGTGTGCATCGCCGATGAGATTCAGGTGGGGTTGGGGCGGGTTGGTTCCCATGTCTGGGGATTTGAAACACAGGGGGTGGTACCGGATATTGTGACCATGGGAAAACCCCTGGGCAATGGTCATCCCCTGGGCGCGGTGGTCACCACGCGGGCGATTGCCGCCTCGTTCAATAATGGCATGGAGTATTTCAGTACCTTCGGCGGTAATCCAGTCTCTTGCGCCATTGGCCTTTCGGTGCTTGATGTGCTTGAGGAGGAAGCCCTGCAGGTGAAGGCCTGGTCAACCGGTCAGTACTTAAAACAACAATTGCTGGGTCTTAAAAAGCGGTATAATTGCATTGCCGATGTGCGCGGCCTGGGTCTGTTTTTAGGTGTGGAACTGACAAAAAACGGCGGTGTTGAACCTGACGGGGAATTCACGGGAATACTTGTCAACCGAATGAAAGATCTTGGCGTGTTATTAAGCCGTGACGGCCCTCACCACAATGTATTAAAAATAAAACCGCCGTTGGTGTTTGGCTGTGCACAAGCGGATATGCTAGTGGATGCCCTGGATAAGGCTTTAGCCAGTCTGCTTTGATTTCAAGGCGGCATGGGCCGCCTTGAAGAGATCCTTTTCTAATGCGGTCTGGATGCCTGTTCTTCTTCGTCTGCTTCAGCCAATTGATTGTCCCGGTCATGCCGATGGTCCGCGGCAATGTAGGTGTACATTGTTGGTACCACGAACAAGGTAAAGCAGGTCCCCACGAGCAGACCGGCTGAAATCACCAAACCGATATCAAAGCGGCTGACAGCCCCGGCACCGGTAGCGATAAGGAGAGGAAAGACCCCAAACACCATGGCAGCCGTCGTCATCAGAATGGGGCGAAGGCGAATGGAGGCGGCTTCCTCCACCGCGGCTCGTCGGTCTAGCCCTTTTTCGCGTTGCAACTGATTGGCAAAGTCCACAATAAGAATGCCGTGTTTACTGATTAAGCCAATTAAAGTAATTAACCCCACCTGCGTGTAAATATTGATGGAAGCGGCTCCCAGATTTAAAGGAATCAAGGCACCGCAAATCGACATGGGCACACTGATTAACACGATGAGCGGATCCCTGAAACTTTCATATTGTGCGGCAAGCACCAGGAAAATCACGATAACCGCCAGGAAGAAGGCAAAAATCAGCGCATTCCCTTCCTGAATAAACTGACGCGACTGGCCGCCATAGTCATAAGTAAAGCCACGCGGCAACAATTCATCGGCCTGCTGCTGAAGGTAAGCAATCCCTTGTCCCAAGGTTACGCCAGGCATCATTACTCCCTGAATGGTGGCGGAATTGAGCTGTTGGAAGTGAGAGACCGCATTCGGCTGCGTCACCTCTTTGGCAGTCACCACAGTGGAAAGAGGAACCATGTCGTTACTGGCGGTTCGCACATAAATTTCACCGAGCTGTTCCGGGGTGAGGCGGTAACGCCGGTCAAGTTGCGGAATGACTTCATAGCTTCGGCCCTGCAGGTTAAAGTAATTGACATAATTGCCTGACAAGGCGCTGGTGAGGCTGCTGCCTATGGCTTGCATATCGAGGCCCAAGTCGGATGCCTTGGAGCGGTTAATTTGGAATTCCACTTCCGGTTGGTTAAATTTAAGGCTGTTGTCGAGGAAAATAAACAGCCCGCTTTGCCTGGCCTTTTCGATAAGCTGGTTAGAAACATCAAACAGGGTCTGGAAGTCATTGGTGGTTTTGACCACGAATTGAATGGGTGTTCCTGAGCCTCCGCCCGGTAGCGGCGGCGGTATCACTGCAAAAGCAGAAAGGCCTGTGACCATGTCGAGTTTTTTCTGCAAGGGTTCTTTCATTTTAAATTGGCTTCCCTCGCGCTCATCCCAGGGCTTTAATACCATCCCCGACATTGGCGTGCTGGCGTTGATGGCAAAATAGTATTCGGTTTCCGGGAAACTTCGATAAATTTTGTTAAATTCATTGGTAAATGCTTCAATGTAGTTGATGGTGGCATACTGAGGCGCTGTTGCAATGACAAAGAAAAAGCCCTGATCCTCTTCCGGCGCTGTTTCGGTGGGTGTCGTGCTGTAGAGGTAAGGAAGCATCAACAGAACTACGGCAGAAAAGACAAGCATGATGCTGCGGGTATTCAGCAAACTGTGGAGACTTCGTTTGTACCGATCCTTAAGCTTGGCGAATTTGTCATCGAGAAATCGGACAAAGCGGCTGCTGTTGGTGTCTGCACTCAGGATTTTGGAGCACATCATGGGGCTTAAGGTCAACGCGATAATCCCCGAAATAATAACGGCAGACGCCAAAGTAAAGGCGAATTCCTTAAACAGGGCGCCGGTGAGTCCACCCATGAAACCAATGGGGGCATACACTGCCGCCAGTGTAATGGTCATGGCGATAACTGGCAGGGCAATTTCGCGCGCGCCGATAAGCGCTGCCTGAAACGGTGTTTTGCCTTCCTCAAGATGCCGGTGCACATTCTCCACCACGACGATGGCATCATCCACCACCAGGCCAATGGCAAGCACAAAAGCAAGCAGGGTCAGCAGATTGATAGAATAGCCCAGCGCCATCATCAGGGTACAGACCCCGATCAACGACAAGGGTATGGTTACCACGGGAATAATGACTGACCGCACAGAGCCCAGGAAAAGGAAAATGACAACAATAACGATCAATGCCGCTTCAATGATGGTGGTAATGACCTCATTAATGGAGGCGCGGATAAAGTCGGTGGCATCATACACAATGGTGCCGGTCAGGGAAGGTGGGAATTCGCGCTGGACTGAAGGAAACAGTTTTCTGACGTCGGTGATCACGGTCAGCGGGTTGGCGGTTGGCGTGGGTGTGATCGCCAGAAAAACGGCCTTTTTTCCGTTAAAGGTGACTGTGGTGTTGTAATCCTGGGAGCCTAAAATGACCTTGCCAATGTCGCGCAGGCGGATAATGGAATTGTTGTTGCTGCGAACAATCAGGCGGCTGAATTCCTCGGCATTATTCAAATCCGTTTTCGCTGTCATGTTGATGGCTACGTATTCACTCTTGGTGCTGCCTGCTGCTGTTAAGAAGTTGTTACGGGCCAGCACGGCAGACACATCGGCCGGGGTGATTTTCAATGCCGCCATTTTGATGGGATCTAGAAATATGCGCATGGAATAAGTTGCCCCGCCCAACAGTTCGGCCTTGGCCACGCCGTCCACGGTTTCAAGCTGGGGCTGCACGACACGCACAGCGTAGTCGGTGATCTGCTGCGGTGTCATGGCCGTACTGTCGAGGCTGATGTACATCAACGGTGTGGAAGTGTCTGAGCTTTTGACAATCACGGGTTGTTGTGATTCCGGGGGCAACTGGTTTAATGTTTGCTGAACCTTGCTCATCACATCGGTAAAAGCGACCTGCGGATCAAAATTGAGTTTGATGGTCAGGGTAATGGTACTGACACTTTGCGTACTGGACGACGTCATGTAGTCAATCCCTTCCGCACTGGCCACCGCGGCTTCAAGCGGGGTGGTGATAAATCCTGCAATCAGGTTGGCATCCGCGCCGGGGTAGGCCGTGGTGATGGTAATCACCGTATTGTCCATTTTAGGATACTGCCGGATTTGCATGGTCATTATGGAATTAAGACCAAAGAGGAAAATTAACAGACTGACGACAGTGGCCAAAACGGGCCGCTTAATGAAAATATCAGTAAATTTCATAATATACCTGCTGACGATTGCAATGCGTGTGAAGCCCGCACGAAGGCCGCTTCACACAAAACCAGTATTATTGTCCCATGGTGTCAGGATTGCTGACGGCATTGAGCTTGACGCTGTTATTAATCACCACGCGCGTCCCGTTCTGCAGTTTAAGCTCACCGGAACTGACGACAATATCACCTTCCTTGACGCCGGAATTAATGACAGTGAAATTACCGGATTGTTCTCCTGTATTGACAAACACTCGCTTGACATAGAGTTTATCTTTGCCGTTTTCATCCTTTTCCCCTTTGGTGCCTTTCTCAATGAGGTAAACAGAATGACCATACAGACTGTAAGAAATGGCAGTGGAGGGGAGAACAATCACCTCTGAGATCGCCGGTTGCTCAACCGCGATGGAAGCGAACATCCCGGGGATGAAGACAAAATGCGAAATGTGGTTTTTTAAATTGTCCTTTGTGCTGCAGGTGACAATGGTTTTCCCGGTATCGATATCCTTTGACGTTTTTACCAACGTGGTCTTTTTCAAATCGCTTAATGCTTCGGAAGGGCAATTGGGCAAGGTCGCCTGAACCAGCACATTGTGGGTGTTGGGGTCGACTTTGGCGTTGATGGCCGTGATCTTGGCCTGGAAAGCCAGTCCTTCGAATTCTTCCACATTAAACTCAATGCCCTGATTGATGTGCAACCGTTTATAGTATTGCTCAGGCAGATAGAATTGCAGATAAAGGGGATCCAGGGATTGCAAGGTGACGATCGAGGTCTGTCCTGGTGTGATGTATTGGCCGAGATTAACCTGGCGGATACCGAGTTTACCGGCAAAGGGGGCGGTGATGTGTTTCTGCCGGATTTGCGCCTCGGTTTTTTCAACGTCGGCTTCACTTTGCTCGAGATTGGCCTTTGCCTCATCCACATTGGAAACAGGAGCGGCCCCTTTTTTATTCAAATCCACCTGACGTTGGTAACTGAGCTGCCGCAGTGCCAGCTGCGCCTTGTTGAATTTAAGGGTTGCCTGGTCGACGCTGTCATCAATATCAATAAGTTTGCTGCCTTCCGAAACGTATTGTCCCGATTCAAAATGGATTTTAACCACATTTCCTGAGGCTTCCGAGTTGACTTCCACCCCGTTGGTCGCCACAAAATTACCGACAGCAGGAAGAGTGGGGCGCCATTCGCGTTTAACAGCCGTGACAGAGGACACGCTGACTGCAGGGGGTTCATAGGTAGCGAAAAAGCGTTTAATCATGAAATTTTTAAACAGATTAAACGCAACGATGCCTCCGAAAACAATGACGAGGGCAGTGATCATTATGGTCATGCGTTTTTTCATGCGGTGTCCCCTGAAGCTCGATGTTGATGAAGCCTGTGATTGTAGTCATGGCGTTACCTGTGGAAACGATCAATTCTCTCCCCGTCGGGAAAAAATGGCAATAGAGAGAAGCCGTTATAATGCGTTTATTGCTGTTTGAGCGGCGCGGCTCGTGAACATTTAAAAAACCTGTTGACTAAATAGAATCCTTTGTTACCATTTGCTCTCCAATCCATGAATGGAGTTACCATGAAGTTAAAGTCATTGCTGTTCGTTTGTTGTTTGGGTTTGTTGTCTTCTGCCTTTGCTCAAAACCGCCATGTTCATCCGCAAGCCAAGCCTGCTGATGTAAAAGCCGTTGCCGGCGCGAAAAACGCGATGGTTCCCGGTTATTGTGAAATTGAGATCATCAATGACAGTTACGACAATCTTTCTGTGTTTGGGCAGTTCGATGATGGCAGTTATATGAACAGCTTCAACATTTACCGTTTTGATGCGCCTCACTACGTGAGTCTGTATTATTATGGTTACTGCCATGCCTGGATGAACCTGTATATCAAGACATTCAGCGGCTATTCTGTTTACGCCGGCTACACGCCAGTCAACAGAACAATCCACGTGGTTCCTTATCTCAAGGATCAAATCAAAGCTGAAGTCAGCGCCAAGTAAGCTGAGGTTCAGATGTTGTATCGGAAAGGCATGATTAATTCAATCGTGCCTTTCTTTTTTTAAAGCAGGGGGTTTTATGAAGCGTTCATTTTGGTTGTTACTGGCGTTGCCCGTGCTGAGCTCATGCGGCATAGAAGATGATTATTACATGAATGATTATCGTTATCCGCCGCAGGCCCGTGTGGAAACACCGTATTATTCGGCTCCCTACGAGTCGGGGGCTGGCCATTACCACGGTCATCAAAGCAGTTATCGCCGTTATCATGGACACTATGGCAATAATAATCCCGTTATTGTACAAACGCCGCGCAATTACCGTCCGAGTGGACCTGCCAATGTGCATGGTCATTCCAGTCAGGGACAGCCAGGCGGTAACACCCATGGTTATCCCAGCCAAAATCAGGCTGGCAATACCCATGGCCATCCCAGCCAAAATCAGGCTGGTAACACCCATGGCCACCCTGCTGAAAATCAAGGTGGCAACACGCACGGTCACCCAAGCCAGAATCAGGCGGACAATACCCACGGCCACCCCGCTCAGGGCGGTATGCGAAGTTCCCGCGGCAGGGCGTGGAATCCGTACGGAAGCTACCAGCCGCAAGCCGCAAACACGGCTCAGGGGCAAGCTGGCGAGGCCGTTGTTACCCCTGCAAATGACAATCGGGTAAATACCATTTACGGCCATGACTAGTTCATTGCCGTGTGGTACTCTTTTGTATTGTAAAAGCAATGGAGGAATGGATGTTTAAGACAGCAAAGCAACTGGTTCTGGTTTTCTCTGCAGCAATGATTGTCGCCTGTTCTTCGACACCAGGCAGTGAAAGCACCGGCGAATACTTGGACAGCTCGGCATTGACGGCCAAAGTCAAGGCCAGCCTGATTGATGAATTGGGAACCAAAGGCTTTTCGATTCAGGTGAAAACCTTTAAGGATGAAGTGCAGCTGAGCGGGTTCGTTGACAGTCAGCGCATTAAACTGCGCGCAGGCCAGATTGCTGACAGTTTAAATGGCGTCAGGCATGTACGAAACGATATCATCGTCAGATAACGGTTAGTAGGGTTTGTCGTAAATTCAGTCTCAAATGAGTAAAAATACTCATGCAGTGGATGAGGCATAGGTGCTTTAAAAAACAGCGGCTATAATAGTCTAATCATTAATATTGAGGACAACGAATGTTTGATAACCAGTTTACTATCGCAGGATTTGATGACGAACTGTGGCAGGCCATCCAGGCGGAAAAGCAGCGTCAGGAAGATCACATTGAGCTGATTGCCTCGGAGAATTATGCCAGCCCGCGTGTTCTTGAAGCGCAAGGCTCTGTGCTTACTAACAAATACGCTGAAGGTTATCCGGGCAAACGGTATTATGGCGGGTGTGAATGGGTAGACGTGGCGGAAAATTTAGCTATTACTCGAGCCAGGAAGTTGTTCGGCGCCGATTATGTTAACGTGCAGCCTCATTCCGGTTCTCAGGCCAATGCGGCCGTAATGATGGCGCTGCTTAACCCGGGCGATGTGATTTTAGGCATGTCCCTGCCTCATGGCGGCCACTTGACGCATGGCTCCAAAGTCAATTTTTCCGGCAAACTTTATGAAGCGATTGGTTACGGTGTTGATGTCAATACCGGTTTAATTGATTACGATGCGCTGGAACAGCTCGCGCTGACCCATAAACCCAAAATGATCATAGCCGGTTTTTCGGCTTACTCACGGATCCTTGATTGGGCTCGTTTCAGAGCCATTGCTGACAAAGTCGGTGCTTACCTGATGGCCGATGTCGCTCACGTGGCGGGACTCATTGCGGTAGGTCTTTATCCCTCGCCTGTTCCTTTTGCCGACGTGGTGACCACGACAACCCATAAAACCCTGCGCGGTCCCCGCGGTGGCATGATTTTAGCCCGTGCCAATGAAGACATTGAAAAGAAACTGAATTCGTCTGTTTTCCCGGGTATGCAGGGTGGCCCCCTGATGCATGTGATTTCGGCCAAGGCGGTTGCATTTGCCGAGGCTTTGCAGCCTGAATTCAAAGCGTATCAGGAACAGGTTTTAGCCAATGCCAGAGCCATGGCGGAAGTACTAACGAGCCGTGGTTACCCTATTGTGTCGGGCGGCACGGAGAACCACTTGCTTCTTGTGAACCTGATTGACAAGGGCATCACAGGGAAGGAGGCCGATGCCGCGTTGGGTCGTGCCAACATCACGGTGAACAAAAACGCAGTCCCCAATGATCCGCGCTCACCGTTTGTGACCAGCGGCCTGCGTTTGGGCACCCCGGCAGTAACGACTCGAGGATTTAAAGAAAGGGAAATCAAAGTATTGTCAGAATGGATTTGTGATATTCTCGACGACATTCAGAATGAAAACTTAATTTCGCTGGTGAAATCC
This sequence comes from Legionella sp. MW5194, assembly GCF_016864235.1. NCBI lineage: Bacteria > Pseudomonadati > Pseudomonadota > Gammaproteobacteria > Legionellales > Legionellaceae > Legionella > Legionella sp. MW5194. The sequence continues at coordinate 2,423,008 of NZ_CP045732.1, read as the reverse complement.
AAAGTGATTCATTTATGCCATGAATTCCCGGTGTATCGTTAATCATGTATTGTCCATTTTGCCAGGCAGAAGAAACCAAAGTGATCGATTCGCGCCTGATCGCCGAAGGCGCTCAGGTCCGAAGACGGCGTCAGTGTCTCGAGTGTCACGAACGCTTCACGACCTTTGAGACGGCGGAATTAATTATGCCGTTGATTGTCAAGCGCGATGGGCGGCGTGAACCTTTCAATATCAATAATCTGCGCTCAGGAATGCTCAGGGCACTGGAAAAAAGACCAGTCAGTGTTGATGCGCTGGACGAGGCGGTAGAAAGCATCATGCAGGATATCCGCCGCAGCGGGGAGCGGGAGATCGACTCCCGTCAGGTCGGTGAATGGGTCATGAAACAGCTGTATCGTCTTGATCATGTTGCTTATGTCCGATTTGCTTCCGTGTACAAACGTTTTAAAGACGTCAGTGATTTCAGACAAACCATTGATGAAATGAAAGACGACCACTCGTCATGAGGTAGCTGTGGAAAAACAATCAATAAGCGGTAAGCGGCGTGCCCGTAAATTAGCGGTGCAGGCCTTGTATCAATGGTCCATGTCGGGTCATGAGCTCTCGGAAATAGAAACTCAATTCCGTGTGGCGAATAACATGGACAAGGTGGACAGTGATTATTTTTGCCGTCTTTTATACGGCATTCCTGAAAAAATCACCGCGATAGAATCCGGGATTGAACCTTTATTGGATAGGCCCATTACCACACTAAACCCGGTTGAACTCGCGGTTTTGCGTCTGGGCGCCTTTGAGTTGCTGTATTGCCTCGAAATTCCTTACAAGGTTGTACTGGATGAAGCCATTTCCCTAGCCAGGGAGTTTGGTTCCCAGGATGGTCACCGTTATGTCAACGGCGTGCTGAATAATCTGGCACGGCAAGCCAGAGCCATTGAAATTAACGCTGGCAATGAATGAATTTTCCCTCATCGATGTCTATTTTAAACAGCCAGCCATTCAGCGGCCAGAGGTGATAATCGGTATTGGCGACGATGCCGCCTGCATGGAGATTCCTCATCATTGCCAGTTGCTGGTCAGTACTGACACCCTGGTTGCCGAGGTTCATTTTTTAAGCGAATGGGATGCTTATGATATCGCCTGCAAGGCGGTGATGGTCAATGTCAGCGACATGGCGGCCATGGGAGCAGAGCCCTGCTGGATGAGTCTTGCCTTAACGTTGCCGTCACTGGATGAGCAGTGGTTGACGCGTTTTTCCCAAGGGTTTCATGATTCATTAAAACAATACAACATCATGCTGATTGGCGGCGATACCACCCATGGGCCGCTCAGCATGACCTTAACCATTCACGGTTTAGTCGAAAAAGGCAAGGCGGTTAAACGCTCGGGGGCTAAACCTGGCGATCGGATTTTTGTCAGCGGCGCCCTTGGTGCTGCCGCGCAGGCGGTTGCCTTCTTACATCATGAGGGCATCGATAGCCAGGATAAGCAGACGATGATGCGTCTCCTGATGCACCCCCGACCCCGTGTCGATCTGGCACCCCTGTTACGAACCCATGCGTCGGCAGCCATTGATATTTCTGATGGTTTAAGTGCCGATTTAAATCACATCTGTGTCCAAAGCGGTGTCCGTGCCTTACTTAATCTGGATGCTATACCCGTGCATCCTTTGGTAGTAAAGTATCAACAGGACAAGGCCATTGATTTTGCTATTGGCGGCGGCGACGATTACGAACTCTGTTTCACCATTCCCAGGAAGAATGAAACGGAGTTCACCCAGGCCCTTAAACAAGCGGGCCTTGCCTGCTTCCCCATTGGTGTCATTGAGGAAGGTGAGGGCCTCTACACAAATGACGAGGGTCAACTCAGGGAATTAACGCCCCGCGGCTATAGTCACTTTTAAGGAAAAGCGCATGGATAGAATCGAACTTGGCAATAAAGTCTGGCAGAATCCCGCTTATTTTATCGCGTTTGGTTTCGGTAGCGGTCTTATGCCTGTCGCTCCGGGAACCTGGGGAACGTTGGCGGCCATTCCCGTTTACCTGCTTATCGCCGCATCACCGTTGGGGTTTTATTTGGGGTTTACCGTCCTCGCTTTTATTCTTGGCGTCTGGGTCAGCGATATCGTCTCGAAAGAGTTGGGTGTTAAGGACTTTGGCGGCATCGTCTGGGATGAGGTCGTTGGGTTTTTACTCACCATGATCGCGGTCCCTGTGGGGACTTACTGGATTATTGCCGGTTTTTTGTTATTTCGCCTGTTTGATATTTTAAAACCCTGGCCTATCCGTTTTTTTGATGAACGGGTTAGAGGCGGTTTTGGCGTCATGCTTGATGATGCACTGGCAGCCATTCCAGCCTGGTTGGTGATGCAGGCATTCGTTTGGGTATTTAAAGCATGAATGATAATCATAAAGAATTAATCAGTATTGGTTTAACTATCAGTATTGTGCTGTTGGCGCTCTTTATTATCCACCGGTTTATCCCGTCGATTGTCTGGGCAGCGATTATTGCCATTGCCACGTACCCGCTCTACAAGCGGTGGCGCCATTTTTTTGCTTCCCAGGATACCTGGGCTGCCTTGTTGTTTACCACCCTGTTGGCTTTGCTGTTCATCTTGCCTTTAAGTTGGTTAGTCAGCCTGCTGGTGAAGGAATCGCAATTGTTCATCAATTACCTCCAGACGCTGAACAAAGACGGCGGAGCTGCACCGGCCATGCTAAAGCAAATTCCAATCATTGGCAATGAATTGACCACTTACTGGAATGACAACATTGGTAAACCGGGGAGTGTCCGAAACCTGTTGTCCAACATGCACCTGTCGCTGACTCCCGCAAGTTATTACATCAAACAGATCGGCATCAATCTGGCGCATCGTGGTTTTCAGGTTGGCTTTACCCTGTTAACCCTGTTTTTCTTTTTCCGTGATGGCGACACCCTGTATAAACAGATTAGCCAAATTGGCGAATACTGTCTGGGGGAGCGCTGGTTTCGTTTTTCAGCCCGTCTGCCATCCGCGCTCAGGGGCACAGTCAACGGGACTATCGTTGTGGGTTTGGGGGTTGGTGTTTTAATGGGCATCTGTTACGAACTGGTTGATTTCCCGGCACCCACGCTCATCGGATTTGTTACCGCACTGGCGGCGATGATTCCTTTTGTCGCCCCTGTGGTTTTTGTCGTGGTCGCTCTGGTCTTGATTGCCAGCGGCAGCATGGTCAGCGCCATCGTGGTGCTGGTTTGGGGCACTGTTGTCATGTTTGTCGCAGACCATTTTGTTAAACCGGTACTCATCGGCGGTGCAATAGAACTTCCTTTTCTGGCTGTTCTCTTTGGTATCCTTGGCGGGGTCGAAACCTTAGGTCTGCTGGGATTGTTTATCGGACCGATGATCATGGTGCTGTTTATTACTCTGTGGCAGGAACCCCAGGCCTTGCACGCGCGTCATGCAGGCCAGAATTAGCGGACAAGCCCTTGTAATTTACACGCCAACCCCCATGTAGGGTATAGAGAAAGGGGGCGAATGCTTCTGCGTTCAATGGTATCAAGAGGTAAATATGAATAAAGATTGGCCCACACGAGACCGGGACATGCACATTGCGCAACAAATCATGGAACAATATGCCAATGAGCAAAACAGCGATTCCTTAGGGTTGTTTGAGTTGGTGGTTAATCAGGAAGAGAAAAGAATGAATTTTCGCTTATCTGCCTGGGTGTTAACGTTAGCTGAACACTTTAAGACCCTTTATGGAGACACGCAGGGGGATTTTGTGACCCGTCAGGTCATTACGCGTTGTTTGACTCAAGGTCAAACGGTGCATTAATGCTGACAGGATATTGCTTTGGCCTCCTGCCAGCAGGAGCGTGATTTCTTTCGGCCAATGAAGCCCCTGCTAAAAGAAGCCCATGTATTTCTGGTAATTGCTCTTGAAAGCCTCGCTTGCCGCATAATCCGTTATTGCCCGGTTAATTTCATTCAACAAAACCGCATTGTTGCGGTTAACGGCCACCCCCAAACCAAAACCATAAGCAAAGGGTTTACCCAGGGCCGTCAGTGTCCCGGAAGATTGGCTTTGCCAGTAAAGGGCAGTGGGTGCGTCCATTAAAGCCAATTCAATGTCCCCATCATGAAGGGCGACAATCACATCATCCAGATTATCGTAGAGGGCAATTTGTGGATTACTGATAAGACTGGCCAGAACATCCGGGAATACCGTTCCTTCCTCCACGCCAATTTTACGATTCTTGAATAAGGCAAGTTGAAAGGGTTCTTTCGCCAGTTCAGTGCGACCAAGAAAACGCGATTCACTGATGAGGTAGGGGATGGAAAAATTCACTTGAGTCAAACGCTCGGAAGTAATAATAATGGAGCCCACAGCCGCTTCGGCCTGCCCGCTTTCCACGGCATCCAGTAAGCGGTTAAAAGGCATGGGTTTGTATTGACAGGTTCGATTGATTCGCTGACAAATGTTTTCCATCATGGCAATGTCAAAACCATACAATTGCGAATTGGCTCCCCGAAGAACAAAAGGCGGAGAAAAATTATCCACAGCGACCACCAAAGGCGGGCCTGCCGAATGCACAGGCAATGCCAGCAGCAGCAATAAAGCAAGTAGTAGTCGAGCTATCATCTGTTTCAACTCCATTGACTCATCCTGTAGTCAGTATAGCGTTATCTTAGTGGCTGTACCATGCGAAAACGCATGCAAAAAAAAAGCGTCACAACCGCACGGTGCGAAATGGCTTCGGTCATAAATCAACGCTGCCTTTGCCTGGTAAAAAATTCGGATGAGCGACCAATCGCATCGCATGATCCGGCATTCTTTGGCGGATGTTTGCAATAAATTTCCTGCCTTACGGCTTGATTTTTGCCGGGGAGATTTTGTAAATTGTTGTTTGCTTTACAATAATCTTTTTTCGCTGCCATGCAAAGCGAACTGCCACTGACATCAAGGAATTTATGCTAAAACCAAACCGTGAAGCTTACCTGAATCTTTGCACGCAATTTTATGATTTAAGCCGACCCTCTCCCCCGGAGAATGCCTATCAATTTTATCGTTCCTATGTGAAAGAAGCGAAAGGGCTTATTCTCGAGCCGATGTGTGGGTCGGGACGCTTTCTACTGCCTCTCATCGAAGAAGGCTTTAATGTGCATGGTTTTGATGCCAGCGAACACATGGTGACCGCGTTAAATACCAAGGCACAGATGAAAAACCTCGAACCGTTTGTGTGGATGGATTTTGTCGAAACCTTGTCTCGACCAACTCAATACAATCTTATTTTTATTCCCGCGGGTTCGTTTGGACTGATTACGCCCATTGATAAAATTGAACTGTCACTCAAAACCCTCTATGAGCATCTCGAAGACAAGGGCATTTTACTGTTTGAGGTCGAAACCTCCTTTTCCTTGCCGCCTTTGGGCATTTGGCGCGGTTCCATTTGGGAAAGACCCGATGGTAACTCCATCATTGCCAGCCAACTGGTCAATCTGAACAATTCCATCTGCCATGCCGTTGGACGCTATGAATTGGTGGAAATGAATTCCATCACTCATACTGAAATCGAAGAATTTAAACTCAGGCTTTATGATAATCCCTCCATTTTGATTGAGATTTTAAGGCAGGTTGGCTTTAAAAAAATTAAAATAATGAAAGCCTACGATCGCAATGAAAAACCGGGTCCAAAGGATGCATCAATCCTTTTTGAATGTCGAAAATAGACAGGAGGCAGAGCGATGGAAAGCGTGCGGGAACGTCAGGTGTTTGTGAATTTGCCGGTTAAGGATTTGTCCAGAACCATTCACTTTTTCAAACAATTGGGATTTGAATTCAATCCTCAATTCAGTGATGAGAATGCAACCTGCATGGTGATTGGCAAGCATAATTTTGCCATGCTGCTGACGGAAGCCTTTTTCCAGGGATTTACGCCCCATCACGAGATAGCCGATGCCGCACGAAGTAAGGAAGTCCTGGTCGCGGTGTCTTTAGAGAGCCGCGAAGCGGTAGACAGCATGATGAAACAGGCGATCGCGGCTGGCGGTAAAGAGTACCGTCCCAGGCAGGATATGGGGTGGATGTATGGGTGTGCCTTTCAGGACATTGATGGCCATGTGTGGGAGCCCTTCTACATGGACATGAATGCCATGCCGGACCACATGAAAAAGACGGATTGAGCGTGGAGTCAGACCGCGCGCTTTCATGCGGCATTCCCCCTTCGCTGCATCACAGAACGGCTTTGTTTGAACGGCATTTTGCCTCGCTCAATCACCCACTGCGTGCCGCGGTATGCAAATTACTGGTCGTGAGCGATTACGCCTGCCATCAGCTGGATACCTTGAGTAACCTATTAAAAACGGACGAGGGCGTGAACGGGCTTTCCTGTGAGGACTATCATCGGTTGGCCAATGAATTGCTGTCGCAGGCGACACCGGCTTCCTTTTCACGGCAGCTTCGTCAATTTCGCCACCGCCATTTTCTGCGTCTCCTGCTTCGTGAGTACGCAGGCCTTGCGACCACCGCCAACACCATGAGCAGTTGGTCTCATTGTGCGGATGCGCTTATTTTAGCCACTCTGCGGTTTTGTCATCAGGAATTGGTGGCACGGTTCGGCATGCCTTGTGATGCTGAAGGCAATCCTGTATGCCTCTATTCGATTGCCATGGGCAAATTAGGCGGGCAGGAACTCAATTATTCCTCCGACATCGATTTGATTTTTGCCTACTCCGCAACCGGGCATACCCAAGGCCTGCAATCAATCAGCAATCAGCAGTATTTCACTAAAATCGTGCAGATGTTCATGCAATTGTTTCAGGAGCCCACGCCTGAGGGATTCGTGTTTCGGGTCGATTTGCGCCTGCGACCCAACGGTGAAAGCGGGGCATTGGTCAGTTCCTTGACGGCGCTTGAAACCTATTATCAGGAGCAGGGACGGGATTGGGAGCGTTATGCCATGGCCAAAGCACGCGTTATCTGTGCGCCTGAAGACGCCCCACCAGCCTGGTTTGAACGGCTGATAGTCCCTTTTGTTTATCGCCGCTACGTGGATTTTTCCGTGATTGAATCCCTGCGCAGCATGAAGGCTTTGATTGAAAGGGAAATTCAACTGAACCCCAGACTGAATGACATTAAACGGGGCCTTGGAGGAATACGCGAAATTGAATTTGTGATTCAGAATATCCAGTTGATTCGCGGCGGACGCCTGCCGCCTCTGCGTCAAGCCAATGCCTTGAACGCATTGGACGCGTTGCGGCGCTGCAAATTGTTGCCGCGTACCGGTATTTTACGGGAGGCCTATCTTTTTTTACGCAAACTGGAAAATTGTCTGCAAAGCGAGAATGATCAACAAACCCATGCTTTACCGACTAATCCAGTTAAACAAGATCAAATCGCCCTGGCCATGGAATATGAAAGTTACAATGAATTGCTGAATCGTCTGCATCAATTCCAACGGATTGTCAGTACCACCTTTCACACCGCCATGGGTAAGGGCGATGCCTATGAAGATCGGGAACGCCTGTTAAGCCACCAGTTAACCAGCCTTTGGCAGGGGCATGTGGAAAGCGCCATGGCGGTGAATCTGTTGTCCAGTTTAGGCTATCGCAATGCAGAACGCTGCTATCAGATGATCCATGCCTTTCGCCATGCGCCGCGATGCCGGCGTCTCAATCAGGCTGCACGCATGCGGCTTGACCGTTTTATGGTGCTGCTTCTGCAGGAGTTGACCGAGGTTCCTGATGCCGAGTCGGTTTTATTGCAGGTCATGCATCTTCTCGAAAACATTGTAGGCCGCAGCGCTTACCTTGCACTGCTTGCTGAAAATCCGCAGGCATTGAAGGAATTGCTGCACTGGTTTGCAGAAAGTCCCTTCATTACCTCCTTACTGGTGAACTACCCTTTCTTAATGGAGGTGCTGCTGGATAAGGAACGCAATTGGCGTGCGCCCAGCCGCAATCAACTGGCTCAGCAACTTCAAAATCAATTAAGCCATGTCAGTGAAATTGATCTTCAGGAGGATGTTTTACGGCAATTTAAATTAACACAATGGCTGCTGGCGGCCCGTGCGGAAATGGATGGCCGCATGGATGGGGTTAAGGCTGGCCGCTTTTTAGCTGATGTGGCGGAAGTGATTGTGATTCAGGTGATTAATCACGCCTGTCGCGAGTTGAGCCTTCGTCACCCTGAAATGGCCAGTATTACCCATCGATTTGATGTGATTGCCTACGGTAAACTGGGCAGCATGGAAATGAATTACAATTCCGATCTGGATTTGGTTTTTGTTCATGATGCTCCCTTTGAACAGGAGGGACTGGTTAATCGCCTGTCGCAAAAAATCATTCACATGTTAACGACGCGGTCACAGTTCGGTATTCTTTATGCTGTGGATACCCGCCTTAGACCCTCGGGTTCTGCCGGTTTGTTGGTAAGTCCTTTGACAGCCTTTTTAGAGTATCAGCGCAAACAGGCCTGGACCTGGGAACATCAGGCGCTGGTTCGAAGCCGTTTAATCTATGGCAACAGAAAAAGTCGCCACGCGTTTCTGCAATTGAAAAAGGACATCCTGTTATTACCGCGTGAATGGCAGAAAACAGCAGAGGACGTGCAGACCATGCGCGACAAGATGAGCCGCAATCTGGTAAAGGAGGAGGGCAGGAACATTAAACACGCCCGGGGTGGGCTTATTGATTTGGAATTTTTGGTGCAATTTTTAGTATTATGCAGCGCCGAATCTTCCTTTGCCCGCTACACCAATACCTTGCAGCTTCTTCAACAATTGGCCATTGCTAAAAAAATAACCCCCAGTCGATTTAACCGGTTGAAAGAAGCTTACAAAATCTACCATAAATGGTTGCACCATCAATTGCTGGGATTGCACGCCGACAGTAAGGGCTTGTCAGGCCATCAGCGTCACGTCCGGGACATCGGCGCTGCGATTTATCGCTTGAGCCGGGATTAACTCACTGATTTCAAAGATATAAAATTTAAATACTGGTGCACCAGGACCCCGTTTTAGGGCAATTAATAGTAATTTTTTAAACAAATAGTTTATAATATGTCTCTTGTGTTGGTATAAAGAGCGAATATTATGAGCGTTTCATCCCACATTTCGGATTTATTGAGTCTCGATAGAGCCAGTCGTCGTGAGCAGCTTTTGTCAACAGTGAAACAGCTACAGCCAGACGAATTAATGGATTGTTTCTCCTTTTTTATGGGCAATGACCCAATAAAAAAATCCGATTTATCCGCTTATCAGGCCACTAAACCGTTTGTGCTGGTTGGCACGTCCCTTTTCGGGGCGGTTGCCATTGCCTGCCATTTGGGAGAACAGCTGAGTGCGCCGCCACAAGTCGTTATTGTTGATTTAAGTCATCAGGTGGCTAAAAGCTGGGATTTGATTAAAGCCTATTTTTTGACCAGCGCAGAAACCAACCCTGAACTGGCGGTAAGAGGGTTTTGGGACCTGTTACAGAAGAATCGACCCAATGAATTTTCCATGGATGGCGATTCAGACGATTTATGTGCTTTTTTGCTGGGTCTGATTGAGCAATACGGGCTTGTGCGCTTAAAGCAAATCATTATTGAAGCGGTAATTCTTAAACAAAGTTGGGGACATGAAGCAACGTTTCAGCAGATCAGAGACGTTTATAAGGGTGTGGATATTGTGGCTTACCCTTCCAATATTATTCATTGTATCCCCGATTTGAAAACTCAAAAAGACGTGGCTCGCTGCATTAACCTGTTACAGCCCGTGCTGTCCATTCAGACGAATTTACAGCAGGGTGAACCCACGCAACTGCACTTAATGGCGGACAATTCAGTCAGAACCATCATGAGACGCTTAGGCCCCGGTCCTTTTCTTAAAGACAGCGATCAACTTGCCTTTGAAGGTGAATTTTTAGCGCCCAGTCCAAGCGGGTCTGCCATGGTAATAAAACCCGGCAGCGTCCCTGGGACGTGGTTCGCGCAATCGGTCAAAAAGGAAGAGGGTGTGCAAGCCGAAACCGATTATGCCTCAGGAATGACGAGTTTTCAGCAATAAAGGCCGGGGAGCGATAGCCTCCCCTTACAGGACAGTCGCAGTAACAGGATTAATTCAATTCGGCATACAAATCATAATCGTCACTGTCAACAATGGTGACATCGACAAGGCTTCCGACTTGAATGGATTCATCAAAGGGCAGGTAAACAAGGCCATCAATTTCAGGCGCATCGCTTTTGCTGCGGGCGATGATTTGATCGTCGTCGATGCTGTCGATAAGGACGGTCTGGCAAGTGCCAATTTTGGCGGCCAGTTTTTCACGGCTGATTTCAGCTTGTACCTGCATGAAGCGGTGATAACGTTCTTCTTTAATCTCATCGGCTATTGGATTAGGCAACTGATTGGCCTTTGCGCCTTCAACGGGAGAGTACTGGAAACAGCCGACGCGATCCAGCCGTGCCTCTTTAAGAAAATCAAGCAGCTCCTCGAATTCGTCCTCTGTTTCACCCGGGAAACCAACAATGAAGGTGGATCGCAGCGTAAGGTCCGGGCAAATTTCCCGCCATTTTTTAATGCGGGCTAAGGTGTTTTCGCTGCTGGCCGGGCGCTTCATGGCTTTTAACACGCGCGTGCTGGCATGCTGCAAGGGGATATCGAGGTAAGGGAGAATCAGCCCGTCACGCATCAGGGGAATGATGTCATCGACGTGGGGGTAAGGGTAAACATAATGCAGGCGAACCCACAACCCCAGCTCACCCAATTGCTGGCACAGATCATAAAAACGGGTCTGCACCGTTTGGCCCTGCCATTCGATGTCCTGGTAACGGGTATCGACGCCATAAGCGCTGGTGTCTTGCGAAATCACCAGCAACTCCTGAACGCCGGCGTCTTTGAGGCGTTTGGCTTCGGATAAAACCTGAGCCAGGGGGTAGCTTTGCAATTTGCCGCGCATGGTCGGGATGATGCAGAAAGTGCATTTCTGATTGCAGCCTTCTGAAATTTTTAAATAGGCGTAATGACGCGGGGTTAATTTAATGCCTTGCGGAGGCACCAATTGGGTAAAGGGATCCGCGGGTGGGGGCAAGTGACGATGGACAGCACGCACCACGTCTTCATAAGCATGAGCGCCGCTGATGTGAAGCACATCGGGGCAGGCTTCACGAATTAAATCCGCTTTGGCGCCCAGGCAGCCTGTGACAATTACCCGACCATTTTCAGCCATGGCTTCTTTAATGGTATCCAGCGATTCCGTTACGGCAGCATCGATAAAGCCACAGGTATTGACGACCACAACACCCGCGTCTTCGTAAGTGGAAACCAGATCATAGCCCTGGGCCCGCAGCTGGGTGATGATACGCTCAGAGTCCACTAAGGCTTTTGGACAACCCAGACTAACAAAACCCACGCGATGATTCATGCTTATTCCTCAATGCTGTAGCGGCGGGTTGCCTTTTCCCAAGGCAACCTGATAGGCAATTGGCTAACTGTAAAAAAAGTGGGCTAATTATACGCTTGTAGAGGGTAATTTGTCTAATTTTAAATGCTAATTGGTGCTTGTCGTGATCTGTTGCAATTGCTGTAAAAAACGTTGCGGTGATTGTTCGCCAACCAATTGCAGGTCTGTTAATTCTTTCCCGTGAGGGTTGAAAAAGACAAAGGTAGGCGGGGCTACCACGCCAAATTTTTTCATCAGCAATTGATCAGCCTGGTTGTTGGCGGTCACATCGGCTTTTAAAATGATGAATTGTTTGAGTTTACTGGTAATCGCCGGATCCTTGAAGGTGGTGTTTTCCATGATTTTGCAGGAGGCACACCAATCCGCATAGAAATCAATCATGACCGGTTTGCCCTGCGCCTTGCTCACCGCCAACTCGACGTCATTGATGTTTTTAACCAGGGTGACGGGGGAGGCGGCAGGACTGGCTGTCGTCATGTGAAAGCGTGCCAGGGGCTGCAGGGGGTTTGTTTCACCCATGCTCGCGCCGATTAAAATCAGCAGGCCGTAAACCAAAAGTAAGATCCCCAACGCTTTATGAAATTGCGCCGTTTTGGTTTTAGCCGGAAGAAAGGCACCGATGAAGACACCGCAGAATACCAGCAGCGCCGCCCAAAGGCTCATGCTGACGGCAGCCGGGATAATGCGGCTTAGCAGATAAATGGCGACAGCGAGCAGCATGACGCCCAAAAAAGATTTGACGGCATTCATCCAGTTGCCGGCTTTGGGAAGCCACTTACCGGCGGAGGTGCCGATAACCAGTAACGGGGTTCCCATGCCAAGGCCCAGGAAAAACAAGGCCAAACTGCCTAAGCTGACATTGCCGGTGTGGGCAATGTAACCCAGTGCACCAATCAGAGGGGCCGTGACGCAGGGTGAAAGGATAAGCGTGGACAGGCAGCCCATGATGGCCGCTCCCAGGTAATGGCCACTGCTCTGATTGCGGCTGACTTTAGCCAGCGCCGCTTGCCAGCTTACCGGCAGTTTTAATTCAAAAAAGCCAAACATGGACAGGGCTAAAAGCACAAACACCAGACTGAACAGAAGAATAACGGGTGGCGCCTGCATGGCAATCTGCAGATTGCTGCCTAAAACAGCGACAACGGCGCCCACAGCGGCATAGGTTACCGCCATGCTTAAGACATAACTTAAGGACAGCAGAAACGCTTTGCGCGTGGTCATGGAACCGCTGTGGCCGACAATAATTCCTGAAAGAACCGGCACCATGGGTAATACGCAAGGGGTAAACGAAAGCAATAAGCCAAAACTGAAAAAACTTAGGATAATCATGGTCCAATGGGCATTGTCAAACAATCCCTGCGTCTCATCGGGCTTTAAGGATGGCGGCTCTGCCGTTGTAACGTCTGATTCCAGGGTGCTACTTACCAGCGCCAGGTGTTGATCAATGGTTAATTTGATTGCCTGTGTTTCCGGTGGATAACAGAACCCGTCATCGGCACAGCCCTGGTAATGAAGGGTTAGCAGCGATTCTCCTGCTTCCTTGCCGAGAATAGCGACGGGTAAAGTGATTGTGTCGCGGTAAATGCGGTAGGTGTGTCCCTGTTTGTCGGTTTTACTCAAGGCCTCTGGAAAACGCAGCGTGCCGATATGACCATTGCTGTCCGGGCTTTCGTCGAGTTTGATGCGATCGGCGTAAAGAAAGTAACCGGGCTCTATCTGCCAGGTGACGGCAAACGTATTGGGATCGACGGTTTTTACGGAAACCCTAAACACCTCCGCAGCCGGGGGAGGGGTGGCGTGGCCGCTTAAAAAGGCCAAGACCAGAGCCAGAAACAAAGCCCACTTCTTCATGCAATACCTGTTAATTACTTTCTATAGTTGCATTGTAGAACCAGGCTTGAGAAAACCAAAATTTTTTTTTAAAAAACCCTTGAAACTTAATTTACCGTCCCCATATGCCTGACATCGGTATTCATTGTCAGGCATTGAATGCCCGAATCAGAGAATTCTGACTATTGATAGTGATGAATAAATAACCAGGAGAAAACAAGTATGAAAATTCGTCCGTTACACGATCGTGTTGTTGTCCGTCGCATGGAAGAAGAAAAAACCTCAGCCGGCGGAATTTTAATTCCAGACAGCGCCACTGAAAAACCCATGCGCGGTGAAGTCATTGCCGTCGGTGCTGGTAAAGTGTTAGACAACGGTGATGTTCGTGCCCTGGCTGTTAAAGTCGGCGATACGGTTTTATTTGGTAAATATTCTGGTACTGAAGTGAAAGTAGCGGGTCAGGAATTGGTTGTGATGCGTGAAGACGACATCATGGGTGTGATTGAAAAGTAATCTAACGAATCGAAGGAGATAGTAAGAATGGCTAAAGAATTACGTTTTGGCGACAGTGCTCGCCAGGAAATGCTCGCTGGTGTCAATGCTCTGGCAGACGCCGTACAAGTCACCATGGGTCCTCGCGGCCGTAATGTGGTCCTTGAAAAATCATTTGGCGCTCCCACTGTCACGAAAGACGGTGTTTCCGTTGCTAAAGAAATCGAACTGGAATCCCGTTTCAGAAACATGGGTGCCCAGATGGTTAAAGAAGTGGCTTCCAAAACGTCTGATACGGCAGGGGATGGTACAACCACAGCCACTGTACTGGCTCGTGCTATTCTGGTTGAAGGCCACAAAGCCGTTGCTGCCGGCATGAACCCCATGGATTTAAAGCGCGGTATCGACAAGGCGGTGATTGCCATCACTAAAGAATTGCAATCCATGTCCAAGCCCTGCAAAGACGGTAAAGCGATTGCTCAGGTTGGTACTATTTCTGCCAACTCCGATGAAGCAATCGGTTCCATCATTGCTGAAGCCATGGAAAAAGTGGGTAAAGAAGGTGTTATCACTGTCGAAGACGGTAACAGCCTGGAGAACGAACTGTCTGTGGTTGAAGGGATGCAATTTGACCGCGGTTACATTTCTCCTTACTTCATCAACAACCAGCAAAACATGAGTGCTGAGCTTGAGCACCCATTCATCCTCCTGGTTGACAAGAAAATTTCAAGCATTCGCGACATGCTGTCTGTTCTGGAAGGCGTTGCCAAATCCGGCCGTCCATTACTGATCATTGCAGAAGACGTTGAAGGCGAAGCCCTGGCTACTCTGGTTGTCAACAACATGCGCGGTATTGTCAAAGTCTGTGCGGTTAAAGCCCCTGGTTTTGGCGACCGACGTAAAGCCATGCTTCAGGATATTGCTATTCTGACTAATGGCCAGGTTATTTCTGAAGAAGTGGGCAAGAACCTTGAAGGCGCTTCTTTAGACGATCTGGGTACTGCGAAACGCGTTGTAGTGACCAAAGAAACCACGACAATCATTGATGGCGAAGGCAAAGAAAAAGACATCAACGAGCGCATTGCTCAAATCCGTGCGCAAATGGAAGAGACCACCTCTGACTACGATCGTGAAAAACTGCAAGAGCGCGTAGCCAAACTGGCTGGCGGTGTTGCTGTGATCAAAGTCGGTGCTGCCACTGAAGTTGAAATGAAAGAGAAGAAAGCCCGCGTTGAAGATGCTCTGCATGCAACCCGTGCGGCTGTTGAAGAAGGTATCGTTGCCGGTGGTGGTGTTGCCTTAATCCGTGCTCAAAAAGCCCTGGATAATCTCAAAGGCGATAATGCCGATCAGGAAATGGGTATCAACATCCTGCGTCGCGCCATCGAATCACCTCTGCGACAAATTGTTGCCAACGCCGGTTACGAGTCTTCTGTTATTGTCAACAAAGTCGCAGAAAACAAAGGCAACTTTGGTTTCAACGCAGCCACTGGTCAATACGGCGACATGGTTGAAATGGGTATTCTTGATCCAACCAAAGTAACCCGTACAGCACTGCAAAATGCATCGTCTGTTGCGAGCCTGATGCTCACTACCGAGTGCATGGTGGCTGAACTGCCTAAGAAAGAAGAAAGCGCTGGTGCCGGCGACATGGGCGGCATGGGCGGTATGGGTGGCATGGGCATGATGTAATCTGCTTCTGCTCCCTAAAAACCCGCCGGATGGCGGGTTTTTTATTTACACCAATGGCCTTTTTTTCTCTGCCTCCCACTGTTTGAGCGGTGACAATTCCGGTTTGGCCATGGCCGAAACGGGTAAATAAAAGGTCTGCTCCAGAAGGTATTGCCCACTTAATGCGGCATGAGACACCTGATCGGTAAACACAACCCAGGTACTTAAGGCTGGGAAATCAAAGCGTATTTTTTTCACACTTTGCTGGTATTGATCATCGCGTTTCATGCGATCATGCAATTGCAATTGATAATGATCATAAGCAGAGCGCAGGGTTTTAGTGGTTTTTACCCCTTTCAGGATCAGCGCTATCAGGTAGTTGTAATTGGGGATGCGTGGTGAAAAACGCGCCATGACCGCAGGAAACGGTTCACCAAGGTGCCAGAGACGTGGCAGACCGGCGGGATTGATGTTGCAAAAGACCCGCAAAATACGCTGCCCGTAGACGGGTGAAGCGGAGAAAGAGTCGACATGCAGGCGGGTATCATCCTTGCGTTTACTGTAAACCCGGCCTTCAATTTCCGCCGGGCGATAACTTGTTCTCCCCCACAGCAGATGTGTACGGTAGGAAGGGAACAAGGTTTCTATCAACTCCCTCGCAAACAAGGCATAACCGCGCATAAAAGCGGTCAGCCGGTCCGAGAGGTCCGGGTTAATATGCTGCTGATTGAAGGCGCCCAATGCCTGGGTTTTATAATTAAAGCTGACATTTTTATGCTTACTGTCAAGGATGGTGTCGGATAACAAGTCCTGCTCAAGGCCCTCATTGGAACTGTAAAAACAGCGAGGCAGAAAAACGACCTGACCGGATTCCAGAGCCGACAGGGCTTGAGCCAGGGTTGAGGCGTCTGACTGGTTTAAATCCGGGTTCTCAACAGTAAAAATCGGTTTTACCATGGTATTCTCTTTCAATAAAAACTCATCGATTCTACCAAGCATTCGTGCTATTTTGAAAAGGATAAGTAACACTCAGGCAATCATAGTTTAAACCAATCATATTCATATAAACGATTGATTTTAAAAATCGTTATTTTTCGACTATGGTAAAAGCATAACCGATGAGGAGGTGTGAACATGAGTATAGCGAAAGAATTATCCATCATTTTAGCCGATACCTATGCCCTGTATCTGAAAACGCAAAATTATCACTGGCATGTGCGCGGCCCGCAATTTAAATCCCTGCATGGCCTGTTTGAAACGCAATACACCGAATTGGCGGAGGCCGTCGATGAAGTTGCTGAGCGATTATTAATAACCGGCAATAAAGCGCCGGCGACCTTTAAAGAGTTTGAAAGCTTAAAACGCATCAAGGACGGCGATTCAAGCCTGGATGCCAATCAAATGGTGATTGAATTGGCTCAAGATCACAGTACGCTGGTGAAAGACTTGAATCGCGCGCTAACCCTTGCCCAGGAGCAGAATGATGAGGGCACGGCGACGTTGCTTGGGGATCGTATCGCTGCGCATGAAAAAGCGCACTGGATGCTGGCCGCTTCAGCGGAGCGTTAATCAGCCGGATAGGAATAATACCAACCGACGTTCTGCTGATTTTCTCAATCAGCGGAACGCAGAAGGCCATGCGTTGTGATGCACATTCTTTTTTCTTTAAGCTTGTTTGCAAGTGCTGTCTTGCTTTTTGTTATCCAACCCATGGTGGCAAAAATGCTGCTTCCAGTGTATGGCGGTACGCCAGCCGTGTGGACTGTCTGCATGCTTTTTTTCCAATTTCTCTTGTTAATCGCCTATGGCTATGCCTGGGTTCTCAGTTATTTTTGCGGCAGGCACTGGCGGTTTGTGCATGCCGGTGTCGTGGCGATTGCCCTGGTTTTTCTGCCGCTGACTCTTATTCCCACCCAGGCCGCTGATGCGCCTGATCTTGGTATTCTGCGTGATTTGATTGGCCAACTGGGCTTGCCCCTGTTGGTGGTTGCGGCTTCTGCACCTCTTTTGCAGTTTGCCTACAGCTTAAGTCGCGGCAAACAGGCGCATGATCCCTATTTTTTATACGTGGCCAGCAACGTTGGCAGCCTGTCGGCGCTTTTAAGCTACCCTTGGCTGATTGAGCGATGGATTGGTCTGAAACAGCAATTCGTGTATTGGAATTATTTATTCGGGGCCTACTGCTTTCTATTGGCAGTTATTTTATGCCTGCCTTACCGCCAACCCGTATTGAATGGTCATCAGCCATCGACGACGGTTGCCTGGCAAACCAAGGCCTTATGGATAGGCTATAGCTTTATTCCCTGCAGCCTGATGCTGGGTGTTACTTTTTATATTTCGACCGACATTGCCTCCACGCCTTTATTCTGGGTCATTCCACTTGCCTTATACCTGCTCTCGTTTATCATCACGTTTGCCAAAAAACCCATGATTTCGCGGGATTGGCTGGTTCGCAACAGTTTGTTGTTTATTATTTTTCCAGTTATCGGGTTTATTTTTGGCGCTAACCTGTTATCCGCCTGGCAGTTGATTGCTTTTCATTTAGCCTGTTTTATGATGTTCGCGCTCTTGTGCCATGGTGAACTGGTGCGGCTGCGGCCACCGGCTGATCGCCTGACCAGCTTTTATTTCTGCCTGGCATTGGGCGGTGTGTTGGCGGGCCTGTTTAATGGTCTTTTAGCGCCGCGATTGTTCAACGGCGCCTACGAGTACCCCATTACATTTGTTTTTGCCACACTCTGCATTCCATTGGCAATCAGCCGGCGTTTTACCTGGATGCCCTTTGCCTTCGTTTTTATTCTGACGGCCAATTATTTTTTAAGTGCCTACCCCTGGTATGCCTGGATCCGGGCCAATCGAGTGGTGGAGCTGGGGGTGTTGGTGGTCATTCTTTTAAATAGTAAAGAAAAAATCAATTTGTTTGCAGGCCTCGCGGTGTTGTTTCTTTTTTTATTCAGCCCCTGGTTTAAACAGTTACCGGCGTTGGATTTGCAGCGTAATTTCTATGGGGTTAAGCAGGTGACGTTTATGTCAGGCGTCTATGCGCTGTTAAGCCAGAGTACCGTGCATGGTTTCCAGTCTCCCGGCTCCTTAAGCGTGAGCAGCGGTTCGATGGCTTACTATGCCCCGGTGCAGCCCGTGCTTAAGGCCCTGCAAGCCAGGGAACCGTCATTACAGACTCTTTTGGTTGGTCTTGGAACAGGCATGTTGACTTGCCAGTTCAGGCCTGGTGATGCAGTGGATATCATTGATATCGATGCACAGGTGATTGGCATTGCCAACGATACCCGTTATTTCACCTACTTAAGGGATTGTCCGCCCCGCATCTCGCTGAGCGAGGGGGATGGGCGTCGCGTCCTTGGGCAAAAAGCGGATCATCAGGCTGATTTAGTGATCATCGATGCCTTTTCATCCGATGCCATCCCGACTCATCTGCTGACTCGGGAAGCTTTTTTATTGTACCAGCGCAAGCTCCATAAAGAGGGAGTTATTCTGGTCAATATCAGCAATCGTCATTTAAGGCTGTTACCGGTATTAAACGGCATAGGCCGTTCGCTTGATTTAATTGTGCTGCATGCCCTTTACCCCGGGGACGCGAAAGCAGGAAAATTCCCTGCCGAATGGGTCTTGCTCACGACCAACGAACCGTTGGCCCGGTCTTTGATAAACCGGGACGGCTGGCGGTTTGTTACCGAAAACGAAAGCACCCTGTGGACAGACAATTATTCAAACATTGTGTCATTATTGAAATGGTGATCCGAATCCCGTTTAAACAGATTGGCCAAGGTTTTTTTCTCTGTCTTTTCTTTGCTTTTAAGCACCATAAAATAAGCATTCACGTAATCAGGAAGGGTGTGGTTGGCTTGATAAAAGGTGTCCTTTCCGGTGTAGGCACCCGTTAAAAAATCAATCTGGTAGAGATTATCGGCAAAAGCACCGCCGGTGTCGGCCATGATGCCCATGCGGGTGATGTCCTTACCCCGTTTATCGCGGTATTGAATCAGCAACAATTTTCCAAGGCCAAATTGCGCCAGATCGGCAGCAAACGTCACCTCGTAATTGACCGTGATCTTGTGATCAGCGTCCTTACCGTACCCTTTCACTCCGTCCACTTCTTTAAAATACCAGTAACGCTCCTGATCCTCGGGTTTCTTCACCGTGTTGTAAGGAATGTTGTTGTTGCGATGCACGTTAAAATAGCGGGGTTTGCCATTGCCAAAGTCAGCCACAAGGGTGCCTTGCAGCAGGGCGGCTTCGAGATCAGCACGGCTGACATACGCAAGAACCGGTACCTTTTTATCCTTTAACGCCCCGGCAAGAATGGCTTGTTTACCGTATTGAAAACGGGTCAATTTGGGTTTGGCATTGGCCTCTTCCAGAGTCAGGTATTGCTCATCGGCAGGAAGCCCGTGGATGGCATAGGGGGTCAATGGCGTCGGTTTGGCCGAGGCTTTGGCCAGATGCACATAGTATTCCGTCATGACAATCTGGTTGTCAGGAATGCCGCGTAATTTGGCTTTACTGCGGTAACGGCGGGCATGCTTCACATCAGGCAGCCAGCGGACAAATTCAAACTGTTTGTTAACGAACTCAGGATCATTGAGTTCCGCTTGATGTTTGCAGATAAAAACCAGGGTGGCTTTGATTCGCCACATAGGAATTGGTAAAACCTGTCCCTCATGCAGCACCTGCGGATCGTAACCGGGATCGTGGTTTAAATAGGCCAGCGTCTGCTTGGCGGTTTCACAGAGGGCTTTGCCATCGACCTGATAATGACTCCGGGTTGACGGTGCTTCTTCCACAAAATGGGGGGCGGCAAAAACCGGCGAAACAAACAGACAGCTTAAAGCCATGGTCCTTAAATTCATTGTGTGCGGGCTCCTGAATGAATGCAATGCTTGCCATCATACCAGCAAATCAATACCATGGACAAAAAACGGTGGTTTACCTTGGATGTAACTTCGCCTATAGTGGACTATAAGACCGCAGTTTGATCAACTTGAGAGAGTTTGATGAACTATATAAAACCATTATATGTGCAGGTCCTTCTTGGTATTCTTCTCGGCATCATCCTTGGCTTTTGCCTGCCGGATACCGCCTCCTCCCTTAAACCCTTATCCGATGCCTTTATTAAACTCATCAAAATGCTGATTGCACCTATCATTTTTTTATCGTTGGTGTCAGGCATTGCAGCGATGAATAACCTGGAAACGGTCGGCAAAGTCGGAGGGGCGGCGCTGGTGTATTTTATTATCACCACGGCGTTTGCCCTGGTGGTGGGACTACTCGTGGGCGATCTGGTGCAACCCGGCGCCGGGTTGAATATTGATCCAGCCACGCTGGATATTAAAACGGCGCAACCTTACCTTGGTAAAGCGACGACGGCGGCCACCCCAAGTGATTTTTTATTAAACATTATTCCTCAAACGTTCCTCAGTGCATTTGTCGATGGGGAAATTCTGCAGGTTTTGCTGGTAGCAATGCTGTTTGCCATTGGTTTAATCCTGGTGGGTAAAGAGGGAACCATCGTATTGGACGGCGTGCAGGTGCTTGCGCGGATTTTTTTTAAAATCATTCATCTGGTGATGCATCTGGCTCCCCTCGCCGCGTTTGCTGCCATGGCCTTTACCATCGGAAAATACGGTTTGAAACCCTTGCTGAACATGATGGGACTGCTGCTTTGTTTTTACTTGACCTGTCTGGTGTTTGTGGTCGGTATTTTAGGCCTCATTCTAAAGCTTTATTGTCAGATGAGTGTGTTTAAACTGTTAGCCTACATCAAAACCGAATTGTTAATCGTCCTTGGCACCTCGTCTTCTGAAACCGTCCTGCCTACACTTCTTGAAAAGCTGGAAAAATTGGGCTGCAAAAAATCAACCGTGGGTTTGGTTCTGCCTTTAGGGTATTCGTTTAATCTTGACGGAACGGCCATTTACCTGACGCTTGCCGCACTGTTTATCGCCCAGGCGACCAATATCGATTTAAGCGTTTGGCAGCAACTGTCGCTGCTTGCCGTGATGATTGTCAGTTCCAAAGGGGCGGCGGGGGTGGTTGGTAGTGGCTTTATCGTGTTAGCCAGCTCATTGGCGGCTGTCGGACACGTGCCGGTGGCTGGAATTGTCCTCATTCTGGGAATTGACCGTTTTATGTCCGATGGGCGTGCGCTGACCAATGTCATTGGCAACAGCATTTCCACCTTAATCATTGCCAAATGGCAGGGAACACTGGATGAAAAAAGGGCCCGGGAAGTCCTTGACAGCGTCACTTTGCAAAAGAATATTCAGGTCAGCACGGAATAACCTATACTCAAATTATTGAGAACAATGGAGAAAGTTATGGCATTGGCACAAGAGGCTGATCTGGAGCGATTCAGCTTACTGGAACAATTGGCGTCTGAATCCAGGCATGAACACGCTTTGCGCGCACTTCTTGCTGCTCCAACAACCCATCCTTTGCTGCGGCAATACTTTACTCTGCAACTGGAAAGGAAAAAAATAGAAAATGATTTTTTTGCCTTGCCACAACGCGATAGTCAGAAAGCGGTGTATGAAAAAAAACTCAACCAGGTTAAAGAGAAAATGGACGGTTTGTTTTCGCGTTTTGAAAACCAGGAGGTTGTTTTAGTGCACGTGTTGAAAGCCCATCTGCTAATCGATGCAAATGCCAGGACCGATGGCTCCTGGGTATTGAATGCGGCTGAAGGTGATTTTGATTATAAAAAGAAAGCCTTACCCATACTGCAAACCTTAAAAGGAAGGGACATAGGCGTTGCTTATCGCCTGGAAGGCGAGCTATTAAATGAAGAAGCGGATAAGCGGGAAAATTTTCAACTTGGCGCCCAATTCAATGACAGCACGGCCAAAGTATTCGCCGGCTATGATTACCTTGCCTACATCAAAGACGAAGCCCTGTCAGATAAAGCATATAATTACCCTGGCGGTGTCCCGCCGGATACGTTGCTGAGTGATCTTAAGCAGGAAATTGCCAAGGGCAATCCCATTGCCGTGGTGAAGGAGCTGACCTACCTTGATAACGTCGTGAATGCATTGAAGGATTTGGATCCTGAACGCGTGACTAAAAACAAGGGGACCTTCAATCAGGGCTTTTATGATAAAAAATTGCAGGAAATCCTCAGTAGTGCGGAAAAAATTGTCAGTGATGAAACATTATCTGCTACGTTTAAGGCGATTAAGAAGGCCCTTGCTTCCTATAATTACGATGAAGTAAGAAAACAGAAAGCGATTTTGGCAGACCAGTTGCAGGCATTTAACCGCCAGGAGATGGATCGGGTAACAACAACCCTGCAGCAAGCCCACACTGAGCCTTTGGTTAACGATAAATTCAAAAATAATGTTCATATACTGCATAATTACTATACCGAAGAGATCGATCGCATTCAGCAAAAAGCCGGGAAAAAATTATCCAAAGGGGATCAGAAAAACATTGAAACACTGCGGATTGCGCAAAAAGAACTGGTTGATAATTACGAATTGAAAACGGATCAACAACGATTTATGGCCAATCATGTTACAGCCACGGAAACGGCACTGGCAAGACTGTCGCATTCCAATCCGATCATCAGACGAATTGAGGCTCTCTTTTCGGCCTTCAAACCCATGGAACTGGGCAAGAGCCGTCAGGCTTTCCGTGAACGCTTTGCTTCATTGAAGGAGCGGTTGCATGCCCTGCAGGAAGACAACAAGTCGCCTGAGTCATCGATTCATCCCTGATTGACGGATTTTTATTAAAAAACAAAATGAGTTAAATATTTCCATCAAGGTTTTTTTTGGGTATATTTGGTCAAATTTTCTAATTTTAAAAACCAAAATGCCCAAAAATACCTTGTTTAATTTTATAACCTACCTGAAACAAAGCAATCCTGATGCCGGGAAAGAATTTGTATTAAAAAAGAACAGTAACAGCACAGATTATTATCTTCTTTCCTTGCCCGCGACAGAGAAAATCAGAGTTGCTCGCGATCAGGGATTTCTGTTACTCACGGATCATCACGTTAGCGTGTATGCCAATCAAAGCAAGGACAACCCCAATCTGAGCCAATACCATTACACGGCTTATTTTGATGACGAAAAGGGCGTGAAGTATTGCTTGCATGTTCATTTTGATGGCAATAATCAATTAACAAGGAATCCGACTCTGGAAAAGTATTTACCAGATACTGGCGGTGAAACCGTTAATTGCGCTTCACAGGAAAAATCATTCACAGCCTTGGCCATGCAATGGACCAATCCGATCATTAACGGTTTAAAAAAGCAACAGCATGAGCGCATTAACGCATTACGTGAAAAATACGACAGCCACATGGTCGAGCTGGAGAAAGTCTTATTTAATGATCAGATGAAGGCAAAAGAAACGCAATCCCTTATTGATGCGGCCTTTGAATTATCGACCCAGTTGCTGTTGTTGGTCACAAGCAAAGCTCTGTCGAAAGAACATCGTTTCCTTGATGCCATGAGAAAAGCATTGAAGGAACCGAAAAAGCCGTCTTCGCAAACAATGAAATCAGAGTCCCCCGAGGTGGAAGTGGATGAAGCGACCGATTCGCTAGAGGATCACGGCATGTTTCTGCCGCCAGAGAGTCACAATGCCTCGGGCAAGGTTGAGCAGGTGCCTTCTGTAAGCTATTTGAACGATTTTGCCACAATCCAGGATCACTGGCGAGCATGGAATGACAATGACGCAATACCCCAACAAGTTAAAAAAATAGAGGCCTTATTGCAGCTTATTGCTGAGTTCACTCTCATTCATGGTGCTCAGGTTGACTGGACCTGCTTAAGGGCATTAGAAGAGATAAGGATGAAGGTCTTTGCAAAAGGCGACGTACTCTTTAAACGGTTAGTCATCGGCGGGCAGTTGGATTTAGCCAACGACATGCCCTCTTTTTACCACCGCTTAACGCCCGTTTACCTGGCGCTGGCTCTGCAATTGGAAAAAGAAGCGCTTCTGGATTTTGTGGTGTCTCATGCCGATATGGATGTCAGTCATCAGACCATCACTGTCGGTAAACAAACCTTTTCGTCCGCGATGCAGGCCTGCATCGCTTTAAGCAGTCGTAAAAACATGAGCGGTTGTTTTTCACGCCTGATTCAAAACGGCCAATCGCTGCTCGAGGTGGATGAACAGGGCAAGCCCGTTATCCTGCCTGTTTTAATTGGCAACGCGCATCCGCTTAAGCAATCGTTGCTTGCTAACCGGGACAAGACGATCGACTCACTGGTCTTTTTAAAATCCATGGTTAGCCTGTTGGAAAACTATGTGAAGGGCGGTAAGGCAGACAGCACCGAAAAAATGCTAATCCATGGTGCTATTGAGAAATTTACCAAGGACATCCAACTGTTGCAAAGCATGAAATTAACGCCGAGTTTGAAAAAACTCCGTACGAATGAATCGGCGTTTGAAACGTTGTATAAGAATGAAATGATCATTAAGCTTCAAAAAGACCCAGGCATAACCTCCTTGCTGGCGCAATTGGATTTGGCTGCCCAGCTTCTTCTAAAGCGCTTAAAACCGAATCAATTAACTGCCAGTCTACATCAGGCTTCTCAATGGGAAGAGGGGTTTAAACAATTAATGAATGAGGTGGATTTAAGTCAGTTAAATTATGAGGCATTTAGGATGGAAGTCATTTCCCTGCTTAAGAATACGTTATCGATTATCAAGAAAAAGGATGAAGCCTTGCTTTTAACTGAGCAGCTTAAAAAAACCCAGATTCCGACAAAAGCCGCCAGAAAAGACCAAGCCCGATGCAAGCAGTTGTCGGATGAAATCAGGGAACTCAGTAAATCAAATCCGTTCGCAAAATCCTTGTCTGTTTTTGACGAGTCGTTGCCTTTGACTTTTATCAAGGATATACAAAACTCCCTTAATGAATGCACATCCCTGATGAGTAAAATGATGGAATTATTAAACAGTGATGCTTTCAAACCACGTGCTTTTGAAAATAACAGCGATTCAAAGGAAACAGACAATGAGGCGGACGAATTCGCTGATGTGATTTTTTCAGCGGATGAAGAGAACGATGAATCGGAAGCGGCAAGTCATGCCCCTGGATTCTCTTAATGAATGACATCATCCTTAATTAATGTCCTGGTTTACAATGAGGCCTTGGGCGAATGTTTCAGAATGAATGAAATTTGCCCGCCGCGTTCTAAAATGGCTTCTTTGATTTGATTGAGCTTCTGGGTGCCATGCTGCAGACGCAGGGCCTGTTCAATGTCGTTACGCGTGATGCGGCAGCAGCGCAAGTTTTTTTGGACAAAGCGGCCGTTTTTAATGAGGCAGATTTTTTCACCCTTGATGTATTTGCCGATGCGGTGGTTTCTGTAGGTGAGAAAAGCTAAAAAGCGATTGATGACGACAATTAAGGCACAGGCAATCATGGAGGCGAGCATGGGAATATTATTGACAATGGCTTCGCCAAGAATAGCGCCAAGGATAATAAAAATAATAAAATCCAGCGCAGAGTGCTGCCCGTACAGACGTGAAGAGGTGGTGCGGAACAGCAGGATGGCATAAAGGGTGATAATCACCGCGCGAAGATAAAGTCCATAATCCAGCAGGCCTTCCCAGCCAAAAAGCGTGTCCATTGTTTTCCTTGTTATCCAGGGATAGGTATGTGGTTATGTTAAGTTTAGCTGATGCTTGAATGCAGTGTGAATCTGGCGTTGAAAGACGGTACCTCTACAAGCCTGTCAAATGCGTCAATTTGGCTGATTCTAACAATGCCTTAAACCAATTCGCACTGGACTGGAACATAAGTTCCAGCCTGGGCCCCGGTTAAACCTCCGCCAGATTGCCCTTGGTTTCAAGCCAGGTTTTGCGGTCGGCGGCGCGTTTTTTTGCCAGCATCATGTCCATCAAGGACATGGTGGCTTCTTCGTCTTCCAGGGTTAATTGCACCAGACGGCGCGTGTCAGGATCCATGGTGGTTTCACGAAGCTGCATGGGGTTCATTTCGCCCAAGCCTTTAAAACGCTGAACATTGGGTTTGCCTTTGTTGTTTTTACCCAAATGGGCCAGGATTTTTTCTTTTTCTTCATCATCCAGGGCATAGTGCACGGTTTTTCCCTGATCAATACGGTAGAGCGGCGGCATGGCGACATAGACATGCCCGGCTTCCACCAGCGGCTTAAAATGACGCAGGAAAAGGGCGCAGATTAAGGTGGCGATGTGGGCGCCGTCGGAATCGGCATCGGCTAGAATGCAGATTTTGCCATAACGAAGGCCGGTTAAATCATCGGAGCCGGGATCCACGCCAATGGCGACGGAAATATCGTGAATTTCCTGAGAAGCCAGGACCTGACTGGATTCCACTTCCCAGGAGTTGAGAATCTTGCCGCGCAGGGGCAGAATTGCCTGATAATCCTTGTTGCGCGCCTGCTTGGCAGAGCCGCCGGCGGAATCCCCCTCGACCAAAAACAATTCCGCCTGGCTTAAATCCTGCTGCAGGCAATCCGCCAGTTTCCCGGGCAGGGCAGGGCCCTGACTGACGCGTTTGCGTGCCACTTGTTTGGCTTGCTTCAAGCGTTTATGGGCGCGCTCAATGGCTAAGGCAGCAATTTGCTCACCCTGGCTGCGATGCTGGTTGAGCCAGAGGGCAAAGGCGTCGCGGACCACGTTGCTGACAAAGGCGGCGGTTTGACGGGAACTTAAACGTTCCTTGGTTTGTCCGGCAAATTGCGGTTCTTTCATTTTGATGGACAAAACATACTGGCAGGGTTCCCATAAGTCATCGGCTGTAAGCTTAACGCCCCGGGGTAACAGATTGCGTAGTTCGCAAAAGGCAGCCATGGCATCAAAGAGGCCGGAACGAAGGCCATTGACATGCGTACCGCCCTGGGCTGTGGGAATTAAATTAACGTAACTTTCACTCAGGCTGGCAGAGGCTGTATCGAGACACCAGGCCAAGGCCCAATCCACAGTGCCTTCGTCGCTGCAAAATTCGCCGGTGAAAGGCTCTTCGGGGAAATACTCAGCCGGCAGGGCCTGGGTTAAATAATCGGTAAGGCCTTTTTCATAACACCAGTGCGTTTCTTCCTTGGTGGCCTGATTAATAAAGGTCATCGACAGCCCGGAGCACAGAACCGCCTTGGCACGCAGGACGTGCATCAACTGCTTGACTGAAATGCGCGTGGTGTCGAAATAGTTGGCATTAGGCCAGAAACGAATGATGGTGCCAGTGTCCCGTTTTTTAGTGGTACCGATTTCATTGAGTTCCTGCTGCTTGTCGCCATTGGCAAAGGTCATGTAATAGACAATGCCATTGCGTTTAATGGTGACTTCGACCCGTTCCGAAAGGGCATTGACTACGGAGACGCCCACCCCGTGCAAACCACCGGAAAAGCTGTAATTCTTATCAGAAAATTTACCGCCCGCATGCAGCCGGGTCATGATAACCTCTACCCCGCTTAAGCCGAGTTGCGGATGTAAATCCACAGGCATGCCGCGGCCATTGTCTTCAACCTGGATGGAGCCGTCTTCAAAAAGGGTAACGATAATGGACGTGGCATGGCCGGCAATGACTTCATCGACACTGTTATCGATGACTTCCTGAGCCAGATGATTGGGACGAGAAGTATCCGTGTACATACCGGGGCGGCGTTGTACCGGTTCAAGACCGCTTAAAACTTCAATCGCTTCGGCTGTGTAATTTTCAGTCATTGTCCATCACTTGCAGGGTTCATTAACTGGCTATTTTACCATAAAAAAGGGAATTTTGGGGCACACTTGCTTCCCCCGTCGGCCAGGTTGCCTTTTTTATCCATGCTCTTGCGGCACGCACTTAGGGTTCCCCTTTTTGAAGGGGAAATTTACTCAACCACAATGGGGGGGAATTTGTCGGCATAATTGAGCGGTTTTTTTGCCAGGGCGATAGCGGCTTGCATGGCGGTTTTAGTGAATAATTGCCCCGTTTCGCTGACTTGCAGAGCGATAGGTGAGCCCGTATCGGCAAGGTGTCGGATCTCGCTGCTTAAAGGCAGTTGACCTAGCAAGGGGATATTGAATTTTTCGCTTAATTCCTGTGCGCCACCCTCGCCAAAAATGGCTTCCTGATGGCCGCAGGCACTGCAACGGTGCAGGGACATGTTTTCCACCAGGCCCAACACGTCAATGGCAGTTTTTTCAAACATTTTTATCGCTTTTTGCGCATCCAGTGTCGCAATGGTTTGCGGCGTGGTGACCACGATGGCTGCAGTGAGGGGAATTTTCTGAACCAGACTTAACTGAATATCGCCAGTGCCTGGCGGTAAATCAATGAAGAGATAATCCAGTTCATCCCAGGCGGTGATATCCAGCATCTGCAGCAGGGATTTGGCAAGCATAGGGCCTCGCCAGATTAATGCTTCCTCGCTGTCAGTCAGGTAACCGATGGACATGGCCTGAAGACCGTGCGCGCTGACGGGGACGTAGCGTTCGTCCTTGATGGCGACGTCGCGGTGTCCACCCAGCATCATAGGAATGCTTGGGCCGTAAATGTCCGCATCGAGGATACCCACACGGGCACCGGTGCGGGCCAGAGCAGCAGCGAGATTCACTGCCACGGTGGATTTACCTACCCCTCCTTTACCGGATGCAATGGCGATGGTGTTTTTGACGCCGCGTAATCCGCGTCCGGGTAATTGGGTGCGGTGTGCGCGTATAAAAAAATCAAGATGTGTCTCAATCACGGTATCGGGAAAAACCCGGCTCAGCTCCTGATTGATTTTTAACAGCAGGGCATCTTGAAGGGGCAACGTTGGAAAGCCGGCAGTCAGTACAATGCTTAATTTGGACTGCTCAGGGACAATATCGACTGCAAAGCCGAGTTGTTCCAGGCTCTGCCCGGAAAAAGGATCAATTAAGGATGCGAGTGTAGTAATGACCGTGTCGTGAATATTCATAATGAACAATAACCGATTAAAACGGGGATAATAACTTACCTTTCGCTATTCGCAAACGTCAAGGCGGAAAAATGCGGCTTGACGGCAGGCGGATTGTAGTGAACTATGGATACCTCTTCATCGAGTGGCGAAATCCGGTGCGCACAGGCAAGCTGCCTGAAAATACAGTTTCGTTGTATCCATTCGTTACAGTGAGTATGAAAATGAGTCAGCCAAAGGCTAATTTGAGTCTCTTTAAACTGGTCATGATGACAGTGGTGGCCATTGACAGTTTGAAAAACCTGCCGACCAATGCGCAATACGGTTCTGAATTGATTATTTTCTACCTGCTCGCCACCCTTACTTTTTTTATTCCATCAGCGCTGGTTACTGCTGAATTGGCCACCGCCTGGCCTGCGACCGGCGGAATGTATGTCTGGGTAAGAGAGGCGTTCGGCAAAGGCGCTGCCTTTCTCATCGTCTGGATGCAATGGTTAATGGCCATGACGTGGTATCCGGCCATTCTGTCGTTTATCAGCGCGACGCTGGCTTATCTTGTTTCTGCCGAACTGGCGGTTAATGCCGTGTATATTTTTGTCTCCATCCAGTTGCTGCACTGGGGGGCGATTCTGGTGGTCAGTAAGGGCTTAACGGTATCAAGCCGCTTAAGTACCCTAAGCGCTGTCATTGGTGTGATTATTCCCATGCTGTTTTTTATCGCCTTAGCCATTGGCTGGGTGGCGAGTGGCCATCCGTCCGAGATCGACGGGCTGTCTTTTAGCGGCGGCTCTCTTGCGCTATCCGATAAACTCCGTCTGTACATTACTCTGCTGTACAGCTTGATGGGGATGGAGATTATTGCAGCGCATGCCGGCGATGTGCGCGAGCCGCAAACCAATTTTCCGCGCGCGCTGCTGATTTCCGCGGGAATTATTCTGGCGACGGTTATCCCAGCGTCACTCGCCATCGCCATGGTGGTGCCTGCGAAGAAGATTAGTTTGATCTCCGGCGTCATCGATGCCTTTACCGCTTTTTTGACAGCGTTTAATTTGACCTGGCTTAAGCCGGTCGTCATTCTGGCGGTTGCTTTAGGCAGTTTTGGTATTTTCTTTACCTGGTTTTTAGCCAGTTCCCGTTGTTTGCTGTTGGCCGCTCAGGATGGGGCGCTTCCGCCTTTTTTGCAAAAGGCAAACCGCGAAAACATGCCCATTCGTTTACTGATCCTGCAGGGGGTGTTGTTCAGCCTGTTGTCTTTTGCTTTTGTTTTTCTTCCCTCTGTCAATAGTGCATTCTGGTTGTTTTCCGCCGCTGCGGCACAATGTGCTCTGCTGTATTATGTTGTTATTTTCATGACGGCGTTGCGTTTAAGGCACTGCCATAAGCATCACCCTCGGCCTTTTCGTGTCGGTCGAAAACCCTGGGTGATGCCTGTGGTTATCGGGGTAGGCAGTTTGAGTTGCCTGATGGCCTTTGCCTTTGGTTTTATACCGCCCTCGGAGATGAACGCCCAACAGATCCTGCCATACGAGCTTTGGCTTGTTGGTTTGCTCGTGGGTGGATTGGCCGTTGGCGGACTAATCTATCAGTGGTCGCAACGGCGTCTTTCACATCCGTGGCGGCTTACTGTTCAGGAGCCGATCAGGCAGGCAGGGGCTGCGGTTGAAAATCCCAGTTGAGCCAGTGGCCGCTGGCCAGATAGTAAACGCCGCAACGAATCGGCCGTTTTTCCTCCTGCAGGAGCAGCGAGGCATACGTGTTAACCTGTTTACGGTGTGCCTCACGGGCCAGATCGTCATCACCGCCTGTCTTAAAATCAATAATCCAGCGACAACCCTCCGCGATAAAGGTCCGGTCGAGAATGTAGGTTCGGATGCGGCCCTGTTCTTTGGCAAGGAGTTCGTATTCGTTTTTTTCCCCGGTATGGGCTTGGCAAATCCAGTGGGCGATGGTGTCTTGTTCAAAGACCAGACGAATCTGTTGCCGAAGCCGGTTCAGAGCGTCCTGGCATTGCACGTTGGTTAGTCCCGACAGCAACAGCTGGTTTTCGATGTACACCCAAGGCAATTCGTCCATGGTTTGTGGATGGACAGTACAGATCCATTGCAGCAGCTCATGTGCGGCAATGCCGATTTGCCGTGCATGAGAACTGGTTTCAGGAAATTGAATTTCATTTCGCTCCTTTTTTTCTTCCACAGCCGCCTGCTCGTAATAATGGCGGGGTAAACGCGTAAGAACTGGCGGCGGTTTAACGACTCGCTCACGGGGAGATTCGTCCTCCTGAACATTGAATGGTTGTGCCTTAAGCAAGGCCCTGAACGTGGATTTGCGGCTGTCGTTTTCCTGATTGTCCAGCAAATGCAGGCGTTTTTTAGCGCGGGTAGCGGCCACGTATAACAGGCGTTGCAATTCGTAGTCGTCTTTTTCCGAATCGAGGTAAGCCAGGTAATTATAGAGACGGCATTCTTTTTTATAAGCGGCACGCAAAGGCGAGAGAAGAACCAGGTTCTCCGGTTCGCTTGGCAGCGTGAGCCACCGCAGCAAAGGCTGATCGGAATTAACCGCTTTACTGCCAAGGCCGGGAAGAATGACGCTGTCGAACTCCAATCCTTTGGATTTGTGGATAGTCATGATTTGCAGGCGCGAGGGACTCGCCTGCTCGGAGTATAATTGATTCATCGCCGTTTTAAAGCGGCCCATGTCCACAAGTTGCCCCTGTTCACTGTGACTCTCCAGTAGACACCAGAACTGTTCAAGATCCTTTCTTTGACTGTCATTCAGGAGGTGCTTGGCATGCAGGCGTTTTGCGGTTGCGCGAATCCAGTCGACCAATGACTGCTGGTGGCGGTTTTCCAGCGCGTCCGTCAGTACCTGACCAACGAAGCGGGCGCGCAGCAGTCCTTCCTCGCTGAGTTGCGGTAATTCATGAAGATGCTGCAAGGCGTAGTAAATTGATTTTTTGCGGTCATGGTTAGCCAGATGATACAAGTCGGCTAAGGGTAAGCCGCACCAGGGACTTCGCAACAGGGCTAACCAGGCGATGCGATCGGCAGGGCAGAGCAGGGCCTTGGTCAGCGAGGCAATATCCTGAATATGGGGTAAGGCTGTTAATTGTTGAATCTCCACGCCTTGAAAGGGGATGTTTTTGCGGGAGAGCAGGCTTACAATTTCTTTTAACTGGCTGCGGGAACGTACCAGAATGGCGATGTCTGAGTCGGGATAGACTGAACGTTCGTGTTCAATCAATTGCAGCAGCGTGTTTGCTTCCTGTTCGCGGTTAGCGCATTGCCAGGCGGTGATGGTGCTGTCTTCCCCCGCGGCATGGACAGACGTTGACGGATGAAAGGACACCGCACCGGATTCCATGTCATCCAGGGCTGGGAAAATGGATTGAAAACGGGTATTCACCCAGTTGACAAGGGTAGCTGACGAGCGGAAATTGCAGCTTAATTCCAGCGGAGTCAGCTTGATTGCTCCAATGCCCTGATGTTTGGCTTTAATGAACAATCCGACCTCTGCCTGTCTGAAACGGTAAATGGATTGCATGGGGTCGCCGACCAAAAACAGGGTTTTACCCTCATCCGCTTGCCACCCCTGCGTCAGTTTTTCAAGCAGCCTGTATTGTTGAATGGAGGTATCCTGGAATTCATCCACCAGCAGGTGGTGGATTGCATTGTCCAGATGCAGGGTCAAGTCCGTGGGATTGTCTTCATCGCCCAAGGCCAACAGGCTCTGTTCGGTAATGGCGGTAAAATCACAGGCATTGGCTTCCTTAAAAAGCAACTGCAGGTGAGCGGCTAAAAGCGGCAACAGGGTCATCAAGGCCTGAAGCACCTCCCATTGCTCCGCATCATAATGCGGCGGCGGAAGACTCGCGACTCGCACCAAAGCCTCGCCAAAATCAGGAAACTCCTGCAGGGTCTCAAGCAAGGCTTTGCTTCGTTCTTTAAGTTCACGGTAAAGCGTGGCATTGACGGTGCTTTTTTGCAGACCAACGTGGTGATCAAATCCCTGGCGTAACTGATTGTCCGATTTTAGCAAAACCCCAGCCAGCGCCACGGCTTGATAGCTATCCATTTGCTCAAAGCAATACCAATCGTGAAGCGGGTAGCGGGGGGAGTGTGGATTGTTTTCCGCCTGGGCTAATTGTTGACAGAGACGGCATAATTCATCTGCCAGCTCAGAAGGAATACTTCGGATTAATCGCTGCAGGGCATGGGCTTCGATCAAGGCTAAGCCTTGTTCATACACAGCCCGATCCTGAGTTTTGGCGCTGAAGAGAATCTCAAGCCATTGATCACGCTTTTCGAGCAGGCCGCTTAACAGCTCATACAGGCGATCCTGACGGTTATCGAGGTGCTGCAATAGTATCGTAAGGCATGGGGTGAGCGAGTCATCCGCCAGGGCCTGTTCTGTGCAGGCACGTGCGGCCAGTTCATAATAACGCTGCGGCTGCTCCGTGATCGTGGCATAGGGAAATTGCTTTTCGGGCAGTGGGATGGCCTGCGTTATACTCTGGCACAGGGCATCAATGGTCATGATGCGCAAACGCTGCGGGTGTTTTAAGAGTTGCCAGCCAAGCGTCTCATCGTGATGCAACGCCGCACCTGCCAGTGCAAACGTCTGCTGTTGATGAGGTGATTGGGGGGGAATGTTGTCAGCGACCTGCTGAATCGCCCTGAGAATGCGCTCGCGCATTTCGCTGGCGGCCTTGCGGGTGAAGGTAAGTGCGATAATCTGTTCCGGTGCATTCACTGTGCTCAGCAGTCGCAGAAAACGCTGCGTCAAAATCTCCGTTTTGCCAGACCCCGCCGGGGCCTGGACAATAAAGGACTGTGTGGGATCAATCGCCAGACTGCGTTGTTGACCGTCTTTAAGCATGGGCTTTAACCCACCATGATTTCACGGGCGGCAGGGCGCAGATTGTAATTGGAACTCATGCAATGGCCATAGGCGCCGGTATTGGCGATAAGTAAAATGTCATTTTCTTCGGTGTGTGGAAAAGGACGATCATAACCCAGCGTATCACTCGATTCGCAAATTGGACCCACCACATGGGCAAACCCTGTTTTTTCCTCATGAAGACGGCTTAAATTGACAATCTCATGGTAGGCGCCATACAGAGCAGGCCGCACCAGAGAATTCATCCCGGTTTCAATGCCGATAAAACGCACTTTGCCTTTTTCCTTGCATTGCGTCACTTTAGCCAGAATGGCGCCGCTGTCAGCGACTAAAAAGCGTCCCGGCTCAAGCCAGAAAGACAAATGGTTAAAGCGGGATTTAACGGCCTGTAACGAGGAATCGAGGGCTGCAAGGTCAAAGGGCTGTTGTCCCGGTTTTTCGGCAATGCCGATGCCGCCGCCTAAGTTAATGATTTGCACATCCGGGAATTGACTGATTAATTCCGTCAGCATCAGGGCAGTGGTCTGCCAGAGTTCGGTGGTTAAAATGCCGCTGCCGGAATGGGAATGCAGACCCACCACCTTGATTTGATGCGTTTTAACCAATTCCACTGCGGCTGAGAGATCGCTTTGTGGAATACCGAATTTGGATTCGTTGCCGGCGGTCGAGACGAATTTATGATGACCGGCGCCGCTGCCTGGGTCAATGCGTAGAATAACCGATTGTTTCTTAAACAGTTCAGGCCAGTTTTGCAGGGGGTAAAGGCTATCTACTGTAATATGGCAACGAAGCTTAAAGGCAAACTCGTATTCGAAGCGAGGGGCGAAATTGGGAGTAAATAGAATCCGTTTGGGGTCTATTTCAGGAAACAAGGCCATTAAACACTGAAGTTCGTTAATCGATACGCATTCAAAGCCCAATCCTTTGTCGTAAAAAGTCCGCAGTACATCGGGATGCGGGTTGGCCTTCATGGCATAAAAGAGCATGTCAATGGATTGCATGCTCGCTAATTCATCAGCGCGTGAAGCCAAGGTCGGACGATGATAGACATAGCAGGGGGAATCGGTCTGGGCGATTTGCAGTAATTGCTCGCGCTCGGTTTCCCACCAGGGGGCAGGGCGAAGGGAAGGCTCGCCGAATTCCTCATGCCAGCTTTTGGAATAATAAAAGCTCTGCGGGTTGCTTTCAATCAGCAGATTATGCAGCTTCTGGCGCAATTTTTCAGCCTGTGACTCGTCCACTACAAAAGTTAAATTTAAATCATTGGAGGCTAAGGACATCAGGTAAATTTGTTTGGCTTCAAAGACCTCAAGTGTCGGGCCTAACTGCGGCAATACCGTGCGGATGTGATGACCGACGAGACTGACAGCGCTGCAGGGTTCGATGAGACGGGCACGGCCAAAACAGTTCAAGTCATTGATCAAGGCATCGAGTGTGCGGCGATCCTGCAGTTTGGCATTGCTGTCTAAAGACAGGGTGACGTTGAATTCAGAGGAGGACAGTAAATCCACCGAAAAGCCGTGTTTTTTAAAGGCGGTAAATACATCGGCCAAGAAACCTACCTGCTGCCACATGTTCAGGGTGTCGATGGAGATGAGGATAATGCTGTGCTTAACTTCAATGGCTTTAATGGGCGGCGCATTGTCATCGCTCTCCTTGGAAATGCGCGTACCGGAATGTTCGGGCATGCGGGTGTACTTCACCACCATGGGAATACCGGCTTTGCGTACCGGAGGCAGGCAATTGGGATGCAATACCTTGGCGCCCATGGAGGCAATTTCCTGCGCTTCGTCGTAGTTTAACTGTTTCAGCAGGCGGGCATGAGGCAACTGGTGAGGATTGGCGGTGTAAATGCCGGGCACATCCGTCCAGATTTCACACAGGCTCGCTTCGAGAATGGCAGCCAGAAGGGCGGCGGAGGTGTCGGAGCCGCCACGTCCTAGCAGGACAGTATCGCCCTGTTCATTGGCTGCAAAAAAGCCTTGGGTAATGATGGCTTCTGCACCCGTATCACGCAGCCGCTGGCTAAGCGCCGGGTTCGGGAGGCTGTCGCAGCGTGCAGCGAGGAAATTGATGGAATCGCTCCCCGCAATCGGTGTGGAGACCAGCGCTTCCTTCACATCAAACCAATGGCATCGAATGCCCCTGTTGTTAAGAAAGGCATGACCCAGGCGCGTCATCATGATTTCGCCAAGACTCATGATCTGCGCCCTGGTTTTTGCCGGTGCTTCTCTGAGCAGGGCGACGCCTGTCAATAATTGTTCCAGCTGCGTGAGTTCGCCGGCCAACAGTTCATTCGGAACTCCCAGCGCGTTGGCCAGCTCATAATGGCTGTTACAGATATCGCTGTAGATGGTCTGGTGTTGATTCAGCAACGCGGCGTGGGTGGCCTGTTCCAGCTTGTTGGATATTTGCGTCATGGCAGAGCAGACAATGACCGGCTGAGCACCCTGGTCAATGTGATGCCTGGTAATTTTTGCGATATTGTCCCAGGTTTGCCGGGATGAGACGCTGGTACCGCCAAATTTGGTGATGAGCTGTTGCATAAAATACCCGAACAAAAAAAGAACACGTTAACATGGACTGGACGTCGAATACAAGGGAACGGCGAACGATTGATGATGCCAAATTATCAATCTGTATATAAGGTGTCCACAGTGGGCTTTGAATGGCTACTATCTGATTCTATTGATAAAATTTTCTCTAATTTCATTTGAAAAGCCGTTTAATTCATTTATCATCATCTTGATTTATAACATTTGGGTGCATTTAAAAAAGTAAGGAGTGTGTAGTGAAAGGTATGCAAAAACCCATGAAATCGATTCTTAGTGCTGCCATTCTCAGTGCAATGGCTACCGGAGCTCATGCTGCGGGCTTTTCGCTGTACACAGAAAGCAGCGCAGCGGCAACAGGTAACTTCGCCGCAGGTATCGCTGCCGAAGGTTACGATGCATCGATTGGCTGGTATAACCCTGCGGGGCTTGTGTTGATTCGCGATCAACAGGCTGTTTTTGGTGGCGTTGGTGTATTTCCCGGTGCCAAGTTAAGCGGTAATACAGCGTTTGCTACGGTGATTGCCCCCGGATTGACATCCACTTACAGACAATCATTCAGCGACATTAAGGGAGAAGTTGACGCGTTCGTTCCTTCTTTCCACTATGCGCTGCCCTTAGGCGAAAACGCCACTTTTGGCGTCAGCGTCACGTCGCCCTATGGTCTGGCTACAGACTGGAGCACGTTTTACCCCACGCGTTATGCGGCCACATTTACGGAGTTGATTACTACTAATATTTCTCCACAAATCGGCGGCAGAATCACTGAACATTTTGCTTTAGGGGCCGGGGTTGACCTGCAATACGCCCGCGTGAAATTCAACAGCATTATCGGTGCACCGGCTTTCCTGCAGTTTATCGGTGCAAATCCCATGTTGTTTGATTCTTATTCCTACAACAAGGGGGATTCATTTGGTACTGGTTTCCACGTCGGTGCGTTGGCCATGTTCAATGACAACAACACGCGCATTGGTTTGAACTACCAATCCGTCATGCATCATGAATTCCATGGCTACAGTACATTGACCGGACGTCTGGCTTCTGGCCCGGCTCTGGATAACCATAATGCCTCCTTCACCAGCGACATTCTGTTCAGTAATCCGATTGAGCTGCCCGATGTGGTTACTCTGTCAGGCTTCCATCATCTGAATGATAAAGTCGATTTACTGGCGTCTGTGGTTTACACTGGATGGCATACTGTAAGAAACATTCAATTGAATAACGTCGCAGCCTTCTCTCTGGCACTGGAAAGACAAGTACTGGTCAACTCCACGTCCACTGAGAATTACGACAATGCCTGGCGTTTTGCAGTCGGTGCAAACTACCATGTCAATGATGTCTTTATGATTCGTGTGGGTGGTGGTTATGACGAGACACCAACGCAAGATGCATTCCGTACCATTCGTTTACCGGATGCGGATCGTTGGGCCTTGTCTGTGGGTGCTCATTATCAATGGCGTCCTAACCTGGGTGTGGATGTGGGCTATACCCATCTGTTTGCTGATGATGTGCTCATTAACAAAACAGTCACAGCCGGTCCTGGCAGCACCTTCAACGTCAATGCCACAGGTAAAGCCCGTGCCGATCTCCTGGGCGCGCAGCTGGTCTGGATGATTGATCAACCTGCTCCTGTTCCAGCCGGAAAATAACTCGGCGGAAATAAAAAGCCACGCATTGCGTGGCTTTTTTTTGCTTTTAAACCACTCAGTTTTTGTCTTCGGTAATGATGACTTCGCCCGCATTAATCACGGTAATGGTAAAGCCATTGGCGCTGAGCTTTTTCGGCGTGATATCACCGGTGCTCATGTTCATTTTAAGCCAACCCACTTCAACCGGGTTTGAGGTGTCGGTACCCATTTTGATTAAAGCGCCGCATTGCTTTTGGCTATCGACATAAGGGGCACAAGCGAGTTGAACCAAAGACCACAACAGACTCTTTTTAGTCTTTTTAGGTGTGGGGTAGGGGGATTGTACAGTGCCATTGATGAACGCATTGGATTGATAATTCGTTTGGTTATCGGTCGTCAGATGGCTTGGGGCAGCAAAGGCGATTGCGGTGGTTAAGCCTAAGGTTATTGCCGCTACACCTTTTAATAAAGCATTCACATTTCACTCCTTAGTTGATGAAGTTGTTAATATACAACCAGTTATCGGTTGATTGAGTACTCCAAAACCAACCAACCGATGACACTATAGGCGAAGCTTGCGTGGGACTCAAGCTTTATAGACGGTTAAATAATCGGGCAAAATCTTTGGCAAAATAGGAGATCAGCAAATCAGCCCCCGCCCGTTTAATGGCCATCAAGCTTTCAAGCATAGCCGCCTCTTCCTGAATTAACCCCTGTTGAGCCGCCATTTTCAACATGGAATACTCACCGCTGACCTGGTAGGCACAAAGCGGTATTTCCGGGTAATGCTGCTTTAACAGGTGAATAATATCGAGGTAATTCATCGCCGGTTTAACCATCAGCAGGTCGGCGCCTTCCTCTATATCAAGCGCGGCTTCCCGCAGGGCTTCTGATGAATTGGCAGGATTCATCTGATAGGTTTTACGATCGCCAAATTTCGGAGCACCTTCGGCCGCTTCACGGAAAGGCCCATAAAAACTCGAGCTGTATTTGACAGCGTAACTCAAAATCGCCGTATCCTGAAACCCCTCGCTGTCCAGGGCTTCACGGATGGCGAAAACCATGCCGTCGGTCATGCTGCTTGGCGCCACCCAATCGGCGCCGGCTCTGGCGTGACTCACTGCCTGTTGGCCGAGTAAATACAGGGTCTCGTCATTATCAATCTGCTCGCCATGTACCACGCCGCAGTGGCCATGATCCGTGTATTCGCAAAAACAGACGTCGGTGATTACCAGCATGTCGGGATGACTCTGTTTAATGCTTTGAACAGCGCGCTGAATAATGCCGTCGTCCTTAAGCGAGTCGCTGCCGCGGGCATCCTTGTGGGCTGGAAGACCAAACAGTAAAACGGCAGGCAGACCAAGCGCGCTTAAGCTGTCGAGTTCTTCGGTCAGGGCATGCAGGGGCAGTTGAAATTGGCCGGGCATGCTTTTTATTTCTTTTTTTTGCGGCAGGGTTTCACTGATAAACAGCGGGGCAATGAATTGCCTGGGATGCAGACGGGTTTCCTGCAGCATGTCACGCGCTGCGGCCGTTCTTCTTAATCGTTTAAGCCTTAATGGTAAATGATAAGCTGGTGTAGTCATTCTGAATCCTTTTGATGAGTGTAAAGAAGATCAACGCCGCTGTTGCCACTCAGGCTGGCGCTGACTTGAATACTGAAAAATTTATTTAACAGGTATTTAAGAGTTAACAAATTATTGCTTCCTTGCGAAAAGCCCATGTTATAGCTTAAGTACAGGCGATTAGATAATGATTTTCCAACGACAAAGGACGTCGTGTCCGTTGATTCATTCGTTTTACGATTGTATTCCGTATTATTTTCCACATTGACATCAAAGCCAAGGTTATTTTTCAATTGCTCAAGAAGTTGTGTGCCTTTACTACCGGAATCCAGATTCATGGATGAAATGGCGGCAAGCAGAAGCTGACCACCTGATTTATTGGCCTGGCTTGCGGGCTTGCCCAGGAGGAGCATGGACAGAATATCAGCCTGAGAGAGGTTGGAGGGAATGGAGAAAAGCTGTGTTTTCGGGCGGTTTAAATGGCCGCTGACCTCGATGCCGACTGTGGTTTTGCTGCCGAAATCATAGGATTGCAGGTTTTCTGTATTGAAATCAAACAATCGATTGGAGCCTGCAAAGGAGGCACTGGCATTGTTAAACTGACGAATAGCGCGCACTTTCATGTCGGGATTGTCAATCAGGCTGCCGGTGTAGATGAGCTGACCCTGTTGAATCAGTAAATCCTGGCCATAAGCATGGTATTTTCCATCGCGAACCGTCAATTCGCCGGTTGCTCGCATTGGGCCATCAGGCAGCTGACGCAGTTGCAGGCTGCCTTCCAGGTAACCTTTTAAGCCCTTGATGTCGATGGCCACATCCTGCCCCATGTCCAGGCGCACGTTGCTGTCGATATGCAATGGGTTAGGTTCAGGTTGTTTTTGCCCGGCGAAGACCACATCACTGGATAAACTGGCACTGCTATCGAAGGTATGCGGTTTGATACTGGCTTTAGGGACGAGCAGTTCGCCGCTTAAGGCATAGGAGAAGGGTTTAAAATCAAACGTGAGTTTAGGCGATAATTCCATTTGGTATTCATCCAGATTAAGGATCTGGACATGGTCGCCGTTAAAATGAAGCGAGCCTGTGAAATACGGTGCAAATTGCCCCTGACCTTTGACATGCAGCGGTTGATTGTTGCTGAACAGGGCGCCTTCAATAACCCATCGTTGTTCTTGGGTTTCCATCGTCAGTTCAATGGGATTGAGATGGATCCCTAATTTCGGTAACGCAACCCGGCCATGACTTAACGTCAATTTTCCCTTCACCATCGGACGATGCAGGGGGCCGCGGGCCTGCAAATGAGCCAGCAACTGGCCGGCAGGCTCACTCAGGGCGCTGCTCACCTCGTTTAAAAAATCCAGGGAGTTAATGTTGATGGTCAACTCACTGTCAAGTGTCTGCTGCCGGGTCATGAGATTCGCCCACTCAAATTGCGGTAAAGTGAGTTTGAACGCCGCATTTTTATGCGCATCAATCTTAAACTGGCCTTTGGCCTTCAATTCATGCTTCGTCAATTCTGCCCGTAACTCCCCGCCCTTAAACGCCAGCGGTTGCAGTGCTGGATCCTGGTAATGTCCTTCACCCATCGTAACAACCAGCCGGCCGCTGTCTGCCTTGTTCAGTTCCGCGGTTAGCGACAGGGTGGATGTCAAATCCTTCAGCGCGGGATGCAGTACGGCAGGATTGGGTATGGTGGCCTTGAGCTGCCAGTTGGATAGAGGGGAGCCATTGAGGCTCAGGCGATTGTTAGCCAGAAAGAGGGTTGCGTTCAGCCCCTGGTGTTGATAATTGGCGGTCAGTTTGAGCGGTTTGGTATTGTATTGTGCAGTAAGCGAACCGGTTGCCGTTAAGGAGTTAAAGGTATCGCCTGCAATAGAAGCATCGGCTTTAAGGTGCTGAATCAGCAAATCACTGGGGCTTTCGAGCAGTGAACGCGCAGTCAGGTTGCCCTGGATTTTAGGGCTGCGCTGCCTGTCATAGTTCCCGCTAAATTGCACCTGATGATGAGGGAAAGTAAAGACTCCTTTCGCATCAAGCCGTTCGCTGCCGGTGGTGTGGGCTTTGATGGTCAGGTGGGACGGTAGGGGGGCTGTGAGTTGCGTGTCGACCTGCACGGCCAGTTCAGGGAGATTACCGCGGATAAGCAATTGCCCGTTTGCACTGGTCAGCGGCGGCTGTAGACCGGGAAGCGGCCAGTGCAGCGATTGCCATTGCAGCCGGGTATCCAGTTGCTGGCCGTTTTTCAGCGTACCGGTGAGCTTAAGCGTGCTTAAACCCTGAAACTTCCCGTGCCAGCGGTAAGCGGTGAGATCCCCAGTCATTGCCAGAGAGCCCTTAAGTCCCTCGCCTGGCTTGACCGGACTTAATTCAATCTGGGCTTGTAGCGGGTAAGGGAAACGCGGTTGTGCCCTGGCGGTGATGTGCCATTGATGACTCTGGTAATTAAAGTCAACGCCACTGAATTGCCACTTGTCATTCGACAACGAAGCCTTAAGGCTTACCTGCTTAAGGACCGAGTCGCCGCCGGGATTAGCAATGACCAGACGGTCGATGCGGGCTTGCGTTGCCATGATCGCCACAGGGAATTCAGGAAGTGCGAAGGAACCTTGCCCCGTCTGCGTTGCTGGCCCGGGTTGAATGAGAACTTGTTTCGCTTTAAGGGTCTTAAAAATCAGGCGGTGATGAAAAAGCAACTGCCTGAGCGAGCATCGGAGAGTGACACCCTGACCCTCGATAAGCCGACCTTTGTCTTCATATGTGAATTGACCAATGGTCAACCTGCCGCTTAAATGACCGCTGGCCTGACGAATGTGAAGCTGCCCGGGTAAAAAAGCATGCGTCAGCTTGACTGTCAGGTACAGGCCTGGCGTTGTCGTTGCTAAAAAAACGAGGATGCTGGTCAGCAGCACAAAAGCAAGAAGCAGGCTGTAAATGATTGACCTGCCGAGTTTCTTTACCAAATGCATCATAAATCCGGTCCCATATTGACAACAAAGCGCGGTTTTCTGTCTTTGATGCGGTTAAAGTGGCTGTCCACGGCCTGGGCAATGCCGATTTTAATGGGGCCTACCGGTGAAACCCACATCAAGCCGATGCCCAAGTCATTTTGCAATACCCGCGGGCTTGGATCATACACATCGCCGCTATCAAAAAAGCCGGTAAGATACCAGTGCTCCACCGTTTCCTTTTGGATTTCAAAACCGCCATAGGTGAGAATTTTACCCGGGCCAATGGCATTAAAAGTGAAGGCTTTCAAATTGTCTGATCCCCCAAGTAACAGGGCCAGAGAGAGCGGCAATTGATTCACGTCGTTAATGTCGGTAATTCCCTGCAGGGTGTGAAAGTAAAAGCGGGTGCGGATAAAGGGCAGGGTGATTGCCGCACGGGCATCCACCGAGGCCTGAGCAAAGCTTACTTCCGACAATACCGCGCGGCTGGCGCCCAAGGCGTTAAAGGTGATGTGATAACCCGTCGGTGAAAAGAGTTGGTTGGACGTGTTCTTCCATCCCAGCGTGGCTTTTGGGAAAAAAGTCAGTTTTTCGAGTTTGGGCGCATTGTCATAGTTGAACCGCTCATACAAGCCATTCACCGTGAGCATTCGTTGAAACTGGTCCTTGTTGTGGCGTTGTCCCATGGAAAGCAGCAGGGAATTACTGTAGCCTGCGCCATAATCGAGATTGGACAGGTTGCCGGTGATGTCGTATTCATCGGTCAGCGGATTTTTACCCGGGATGACATACTGAGCCTGCAGCGTATTCTGATTAAAAGAGCCTAAGGCGATGGCATTGAATTTATGACCGGCGCGATTAACAGGCACCACGTGGTAACCTACGCGCCCGCGAATCCCCGTGTCGGTACCAAAGCCCAGGCCCAGCGAGTAATTAATGCGCGCCGCCGCCTTAAGGTAAACATTGACCGGGATGCTGCGGCTGCCGTTCATGTCCGGTTTGGCATTGACCTGACTGAAATAACCACTGCCGGCTAAGCTGTTACTGAGCTCAAGCAATTGTTCGGTGGAATAGGGTTGACCGTAGTCAAAGGGAATGTAACGGCGCAACAACTCCGGTGAAATGTAGGTCGGCTCAAAACGGACATGGCCAAAATAAAACTGCGGGCCGGTATCAAAAACCAGGGTGATGACGGAGGTGTAGCTGGTCTGGTCGATTAGGATTTCAGCCTTTTGAAAATGGGCATGCAGGTAGCCTTCCTGTTCGGCGGCATCAATGAGTAGCTGTTTACTTTCTTCGTATTTTATACTGTTAAGCGGCTTGCCCTGTTGAATCGGTAAATGATGACGTTTTCGCTTGATTTTAGCATTATCAGCCCCCTCTCCCTGCAGTTGAAT
The DNA here is from genome assembly GCF_016864235.1 of Legionella sp. MW5194. Lineage (NCBI taxonomy): Bacteria > Pseudomonadati > Pseudomonadota > Gammaproteobacteria > Legionellales > Legionellaceae > Legionella > Legionella sp. MW5194. Next base: position 2,378,727 of record NZ_CP045732.1, on the reverse strand, counting down.
GGCCAGGCGTGTGACAAGCAGCGGCGGTCCCGGGTTGACATTAATGAGGATGGTTTTGCCGCCGCCTGTGCGGCTGACCTGAATGGAGGGACGCAGGTAGCCGTAAGCGTAAACAGCCTGGGCCACCTGTTTTTCGAGGTTTTCATTGGTGTCGCTGAGCAGCGGTTTGGATTTTGCGTATTCGAGCAGGCGCATCTGAATATTATCCAGCATTTTGCCGCGGACGCCTTTGATTTGAACCTGCTCAGGACCTTTGGCAGCAAAAAGCAGGGTAAGGCTACCTGCGAAAAGTAAAAGGCAAAGCAGTTTTTTCATGGTATGGTCAACGGGCTGGTTACTGAAAAAGACGATTCTTCCAGGTTTTTCAGTGTGTAAATCAAGTCCAGGGCTTCCCGCGCGGACAACTCATCAGGGTTAATTGAGGCCAGCAGCGCCGTGGCTGGTGAGGGAGCGGCCTCAAGCGGCAAGGTGGCAACCGGCGCAGCGGCGTTGTGCGTTGCCTGTTGCAGGTGCTCTTTGGCAATGGCCAGAACAGCCTCCGGCATGCCGGCCAGGCGTGCCACCTCAAGGCCGTAACTGCGGTCGGTGGGGCCTTCTTCAACACGGTACAGAAAGGCAATACGGTTGGCATTCAATGCGGCCTGTAAATGTTTATTGCGAATGCCGGGATAGTGCTCAGGCAGCGTGGTCAATTCAAAATAATGAGTTGAAAACAGCGTGTAGGCTTTGAGGGTGCCGGCCAGGTAAGAGCAGGTGGCATACGCCAGAGCAATGCCATCGTAGGTGCTGGTGCCGCGGCCTATTTCATCAATGAGAACCAGACTGTGGGCGGTCGCCTGCCTTAAGATACGCGCGGTTTCGGTCATTTCCACCATGAAGGTTGAGCGGCCTGAGGCCAGATCATCACTGGCCCCGATGCGGGTAAACAGCTTATCAATGCGGCCAAGGCGTGCTTTTTTGGCAGGAACGAAACTGCCGGTATGGGCCAGCAGAACGATCAGGGCGTTTTGGCGCATAAAGGTGGATTTCCCACCCATGTTCGGGCCAGTGATGAGCCACATGGATTGCTCAGGCTTAAGGCAGAGATCGTTGGCAATGAATTGTTCCTGCAAGACCTGCTCAATGACCGGGTGGCGGCCATCCTGAATGTCAAGCCCCTCGTCGGTGGTCATTTCCGGACAGCACCAGCCGAGGCAGGCGGCACGTTCGGCAAAATTGGTCAAGACGTCCAATTGCGCAATGCCTTGCGCGAGGGTGGTCAATTCCGGCAGGTACTGAAGGATTTCGTCAAGCAGGTTGTCATATAACCATTTCTCGCGAGCCAGGGCTTTCACTCCGGCGGATAAAACTTTTTCTTCAAAGCGTTTCAGTTCCGGCGTGATGTAACGCTCGACATTCTTTAACGTCTGTTTGCGTTGATAATAATCAGGCGCTTTCTCAGCCTGCAAACGGGACAGTTCAATGTAATACCCCTGCACACGATTGTAACCGAATTTTAACGAGGAGAGTCCTGAACGGGCTTTCTCCTGCTGTTCCAGTTCGGCCAATTGACTGTTGGCATTGTCGCTGAGCAACCGGAGTTCATCCAGTTCGTCATCAAAGCCTGTAGCAATCACACCGCCATCGCGAATCAACAGGGGTGGATTATCGGCCAGCGCCTGAGTTAATAAAGCCAGCAATGCCGGTTTCGGCGTCAGATCACTGCGGATTTTGACGCTAAGCGGTGATGAATGGTTGGCTAGAGCGCTGTGAAGATCCTGCAGCAGGCGAAGCGCCTGACGCAATTGGGTCAGGTCGCGGGGTCTTGCGGATTTTAAGGCAATGCGTGAGGCAATGCGTTCAATATCACCGAGCTGGCGCAGGAGGGGCTTTAAGACTGCCTCCTGCCGATTGTGCATTAGTTCTTTCACCGCATGCTGGCGTTCCTGGATGAGCGCATGCTGCCTTAGAGGCCGGCCCAGCCAGCGTTTCAATAAACGGCTGCCCATGGGATTGCTGGTGTGATCGAGCACATCAAGCAGCGTGTTGTCCTGGCCGCCCTGGTAGTTTTCAAATAATTCCAGGTGTTTTTGCGTGGCGGCGTCGACCTGCAGGTAGTCGTCGTTTTTTTCGAGTGTCAATTGTAAAAGGTGGGGAAGAGCTTGCCGTTGGGTGGTGTGCAGGTAGGTTAAGAGGCAACCGGCGGCCGGATAGCTTATCAGGTACTCTTTGCCGGCGATGCCCTCCAGATGGCTGACGGCAAATTGCTCGCAAAGGAGGCGGTAGGCCTGTTGTAAATCAAACTCCCAGGCGGGGCGGGTTTTAACCGGGTAATCGCCCAAACCGCCGTACTGACTTTGTTCGGGAATCAAGATTTCCGCAGGTTGCAAATGGCCTAACGCCGCCTCGAGGGCTGAGTCATCCGCTACCTGCATTAAATGAAAGCGGCCGCCGCTTAAGTCTACCCAGGCAAGGCCGTAATGGGATTTTTGCTGGTAAATGGCTAAAAGCAGCGTGTCGCGGCGGGCTTCAAGCAAGGCCTCGTCAGTGATGGTTCCCGGGGTGACAATACGGGTTACTTCACGCTCTACCGGTCCTTTGCTGGTCGCCGGGTCACCAATCTGCTCACAAATGGCAACCGATTCCCCTTTTTTGAGTAAACGAGCGAGGTAATTCTCTACCGCATGATACGGAACCCCGGCCATGGGAATGGGCTTGTCAGCCGACTGGCCGCGATGGGTCAGGGTCAGATCGAGAAGCTCGGCGGCACGCCGGGCATCGTCAAAAAACAATTCATAAAAATCACCCATACGATAGAACAGCAGCATGTCCGGGTAGTCAGACTTAATGCGTAAATATTGCTGCATCATGGGGGTATGGGTGGCTGACATAGGCAATCCCAAGCGGGTAAATAGTGCGATTTTAGCAAATGCGTCACGGCAAGTCAGTAAAAGCCCGGATGTGCTGTGTATTAATTCAGAGCGGTCTGTAAAAAACAGAATTTTTTTAAGGGCTTATCCCACTCTCAGGGTTTAGAGGCGTAAGCTCAATGTCTTCAGGACTATCGGTATGGTTCACCTCGAATAACCTGTTTTTCATGGTTTTAAAATGGCTTATGGTTTCCTGAATCTCATCGCGCTGTAACAGCGTTTTTTTAATAAAATCAGCCAATTGATATAAAAAGTCGCCGATGGATGGAAAACCGGAAGCTTCCCCTTTCTCCTTTTTATCAATAATGGCCTGGGATGCAGGTGAAAAATGAACACGGTTTGCCTGTAAAAGCCGCAAAATGGAAATGTCGGTTTGGGCAACCAGGCCGGGACTTAGCCTAAGGGCTTCAAAGATCAGGTCCTGATGCTCGGGGAGTTTATAAATTTCTTCGATAAAAAATTGAACCATGGGCAGTTGATTGGAACGAATGGCCTGCAGCAAATGGGTCAATAACAGCGTTTCATCCACGAGACCGGGTACTCTTTTTAACTGTTGGCAAAGAAGGTTGACGCAGGCTAAGGATTTACTGCGCAGGGCTGCCGTGATGGCATGGCCTGTAAGAAGGGCTTGCGCAATGTCTTGTTCACTTAACTCTGGTGCGCCTTCATTCTGGTAGGCGTCAAGCAGGCGCTGCAGAATATCGGGATTACCGCCGGCAGCGGCATGATGAAGGAAAGTGGCGGCATTACCCCGCATCAGGATAATGTCTCTGAAGCAGTCATTGCCATTGTCATCTTCCAGGAGACAATCCAGGGCTTCTTTACGACCTTCACACAGGGCTTCCTTGAAAATGTCAGGGATTCGGCGAATGTCTTGCTCTTTTTTTAGCTGCGCAAGGAAGAGGGGCAATACCTGAGTGGCATTCACCGAGGCGGCTACAATAGAGGCGGTCACTGCATGCCTGTCATTGCTTAGTCCTTTGTCATGCAGGATCTTGACCGCCGCTTTATTGTCCAGAAGGATGGCCCAAAACAGGTTGGTAATTCCATAGTCGCCGGCGCTGCTTAATGCCGTCTGGTCGGTCGTGAGGTATTTTTTAAATAATTCGCCTATGTCGGGAAAAGGCCTTGGGGTGTTATGTCGTTCAGGATGCCTAATCACCTGAACATGTAAACCTAAAGGGCCATACAGCTCAAGCGGTACGGCAAGGGGGCTCAGCATTTCGCTTAGATCAAATGGATCGGTGACCAGGCCCAGCATGCCGGTGTAGCGGAACACATTAAAATGCAGTTCATGAATGACATCCTTTTCACTCTGGAATGCTTTAAACCCTTCGCGGTAATTAGGGTCATAAACGATGTATTTGCCTTCTTTTTTACTGATGGACGCGGCATGATTGACGCTGCGGATAATCATGGCTTCGTCGTCTCTCAATGCAAGGTCTTTTAAAATTTGAATCCAGTGTGTGTCGCTGGTGGTCATGGCCAATTCAAACGACGGCATAAGTGGCTTGCCGGCAATCTCAAGGGTGGTAATGCTCTGCAATTGAGTGGCTGTTTTATCATACTCTTCCGGCATGAAGCTTTTAGCCACTTGTTTGGCGAAAAGATGAATTTCTTCATTCCATTCGCTTGTTGCAGGCAGGTTGGCAATGGAATTTAACAGAGCCTGAAATTTTCCCACCTGCCCCTGCAACGCGTATTTAACGTACACGGCGGCCAAGCCATTGCAAATCCCTTCCCTGTTCATCCGCATGGGATTGTTATGCCAGTCAAGGTAGCGGTTAAGATGACGAATAATGTTGCCTTGATGAGTGGCAGGATGCATGGGTTACCTTTGAAGAATACCTGTTCACAAATGCGTGATTGGTTTTTATTTGATCATCTGGCGCCATTTTAATTCTTTATGATTAACTAAAGCTTAATTGATGGAAAAATTGCAAAAAACTGATCCGAATTTGGCCAATCCTGGCAGTCCTTGGCGTTATCGCTTCAGTGAATGCATGCTGCGGAGCAAGGCGGTAATCAGGCTATTTTAAAATCGTGCTGTGCAAAGAATTCCGTATTGGCCTGCTAACGGTTTAAGGAATCAATCCAGAATCAACATATTTGCGGCAAATCAACGCTAACTTCTTCACTTAAGATAAATTTTTGTTAGACTATAGCTGGTGATCTAGAATAACAATAATGTTAAAAACACGGAGAATAACTATGAAACGTTTAGCCCTTTTGGCTGTATCTTCATTCCTGGCTGTCTTATTGACTGCGTGCGGTGATAACGCTGAGAAAAAAGCCGAAGACAATGCCGCGACCAATGTTGAGCAAACCACCACAACCACGCCTGCGCCAGCGCCTGCTGATCAAAACAACAATCAAACCACCACGACTCCGACTGACAATAACGCGGCTACTGATGCCTCCAAGCCTGAGTAATGGTATGTAAGGATGAGAAGCCCCGCAACCATGCGGGGTTTTTTTTAAGGCATAGAGAACATGAATGAAGTCATAGAGCCTTTGCTGAAATCCCTCACTACCTTGCTGCAAGAAAAAAAAATAATCATTGCCACGGCGGAGTCCTGTACCGGCGGATTGATTGCCTCGCTGCTGACGGAACTGCCGGGAAGTTCGGCCTGGTTTGATCGGGGGTTTGTTACTTACAGCAACGAGGCCAAACAGGAGTTGCTGGGTGTTGAAGCCGGTTTGCTGGCCCAATACGGTGCGGTCAGCCTGCAAACCGCAGAAGCCATGGCGGCCGGTGCCTTGAAGCACAGTCATGCCCATGTCGCCCTTGCAGTCACCGGCATTGCCGGACCGGATGGGGGTACCGAAGCCAAGCCGGTAGGGACGGTTTGTTTTGCCTTTGCTGAGCGCAATGGCCTGATGCAATCCCGCTCCTGCCTTTACTCGCCGTCTTCCCGCAGTCAGATTCGTTTTCTGTCCTGTATCGAGGCTCTGCATGGCATGATTTTTTTGTTGAATCAAGCCTATCCCGAAGCGTAATTGCGACGTTTGCTGCAAGTGGCCATCTGTGTGATAATTTGCCCTTTGAATACTAGGTGATGAACTATGGAAGAGAATAAACAAAAAGCGCTGAGCGCTGCACTGGCTCAAATTGAACGCCAGTTCGGCAAGGGCTCGGTCATGCGCATGGGCGACAGCAGTGCAGAGCGGGACATCGAGGCGATTTCCACCGGCTCGTTGGGTCTGGATATTGCTCTTGGCATCGGTGGTCTGCCGAAAGGGCGTATTGTTGAAATTTACGGCCCGGAATCATCCGGTAAAACCACGCTGACGCTGCAAGTCATTGCCGAGTGCCAGAAAATGGGCGGTACCGCCGCGTTTGTCGATGCGGAACATGCCCTGGATCCGAGCTATGCCGCCAAATTAGGCGTCAATGTCGATGAGCTTCTGGTTTCCCAACCGGATACCGGGGAGCAGGCACTGGAAATCACGGACATGCTGGTTCGTTCGGCGGCTGTGGATGTCATCATCATCGACTCGGTTGCCGCTTTAACGCCCAAGGCAGAGATTGAGGGCGAAATGGGGGATGCCCATGTCGGTTTGCAGGCGCGTTTGATGTCGCAGGCGCTGCGTAAACTGACCGCCAATATTAAACGCTCCAATACCCTGGTGATTTTCATCAACCAGATCCGCATGAAGATCGGTGTGATGTTCGGTAATCCTGAAACCACCACAGGCGGTAATGCATTAAAATTCTATTCTTCCGTTCGCCTTGATATTCGCCGCGTCGGCTCCATTAAAAAGGGAGAAGAGGTGCTTGGCAGCGAGACACGCGTTAAGGTGGTTAAAAATAAAGTGGCTCCGCCTTTCCGCACCACTGATTTTGATATTCTTTACAATGAAGGGATTTCCCGTGAGAGTGAAATCATCAATCTCGGCACGCAATTGGGTCTGATTGAAAAATCAGGGGCCTGGTACAGCTACAAGCAGGAAAAAATTGGCCAGGGCAAAGACAACGTTCGCGTTTATCTGAAAGAGAATCCTGCCATTGCCAAGACCCTGGAGCAGCAAATTCGGGCTGAACTGCTGGAGAAGAAACTGCCGGTTGCTGCCGTGGAAGAAGAGGTTGAGACGGTCGATGACTAAGGCGTTCGACTGTGCTTTGCGCCTGCTGGCCAGGCGGGAGCACAGTGCGCAGGAGTTGGTTGGCAAGTTGATTCAGAAGGCGTACAGCCGGGAAGAAGCAGAAGAAGCGCTTCGTGTGTGTCAACACCGGCAGTTGCAAAGCGATGCCCGTTTTTCCGAGCATTTATGCCGCACCCGAATCAATCAAGGGTACGGCCCTTTGCGCATTCGCCAGGAACTGGAAGCGCAGCGGGTCAGTGAGGACATCATTGCCCAGGTGTTGGCAGAAGAAGAGGGTAATTGGCCAGACCATGCTCAGGCTGTCTGGCTGAAAAAATTTAAGGCCCAGAGGCCTGCCTCGTTAGCTGAGCTTAAAAAGCAGCAGCGATTTTTACTGTACCGTGGATTCCCTGGCGATATGATCGCTCGAGTTTTTAAAGATAATTTAAACGTTGTGAGAGCATGAAAAGTTCAGACATTAGAAAAGCATTTATTGAGTATTTTTCTCAACGAGGTCATCAGGCTGTGGCGTCGAGTTCACTGGTACCCGGTAATGATCCCACCCTGTTATTTACCAATGCCGGCATGGTGCAGTTCAAAGACACCTTCTTGGGCCTCGAGCCGCGCCCGTATACGCGGGCGGTGAGTTCACAACGGTGTGTACGGGCGGGGGGTAAACACAATGACCTCGAAAATGTCGGTTACACGGCCAGACACCATACTTTTTTTGAAATGCTTGGCAATTTCAGTTTTGGCGATTATTTCAAGCGCGAAGCCATTCGCTATGCCTGGGAATTTCTTACCGGGGTGTTAAAGCTTCCCGCAGAAAAACTCTGGGTGACCGTGTTTGAAGACGACGATGAGGCGGCGGACATCTGGTTAAAGGAAATGGGAGTATCGCCGGAGCGCTTTTCACGGTGCGGTGAGAAGGATAATTTCTGGTCCATGGGCGATACTGGACCCTGCGGCCCCTGCACTGAAATTTTTTATGATCATGGACCATCCATTCCAGGCGGCCCGCCTGGCAGCCCCGATGCTGACGGCGACCGCTACATTGAAATCTGGAATCTGGTTTTCATGCAATACAACCGCGATAAACAGGGCGAATTGCATCCTCTGCCGAAGCCTTCGGTGGATACCGGCATGGGGCTTGAGCGCATTGCCGCTGTGGTGCAGGGCGTTCACACCAATTATGAAATCGACAGTTTCCAGCATATCATCTGCGCCATACAAAAATTAACGCCGACAACCGAAACCACTCACCCATCACTTAAAGTGATTGCCGATCACATTCGCGCCTGTTCATTCCTGATTGCCGATGGGGTTTTGCCCGGTAATGAAGGACGGGGTTATGTGTTAAGACGCATTATTCGCCGTGCGGTTCGGCATGGGAATAAACTGGGTTTGCAATCGCCCTTTTTCTCAAGCCTGGTGGTGCCATTAATTGATGTAATGGGCGATGCCTACCCCGAACTGATTGACAAACGCGAAACCATCGAGCGCGTTCTTGCTCAGGAAGAAAATCAGTTTGCCCGGACGCTTGAGCAGGGGTTGCGTTTGCTGAAGGAGCAGATTCAAACCATGGATGGCCGTGAAATTAATGGGGAGGTTGCCTTTAAGCTCTATGATACTTACGGCTTCCCTCTGGACTTGACTCAGGACATTGCCCGCGAGCAGGATTTGACGGTGGACATTGAAGAATTTAATCGCTGCATGCAACAGCAGCGGGAGCAATCCCAGTCAGCGAGCCAGTTCACCACCGATTATTCTCAATCACCCACACTGAAGGAAACCTCCGTCTTTCACGGATACGATGTGGAGGCAATGGCCAGCACAGTGACAGCTTTGTTAAGCGAAGGCAAGGCAACCGATGTGCTGGTGGCGGGAATGAAAGGGGCCATTGCGCTGGCGGCCACACCGTTCTATGCTGAAAGCGGTGGCCAGGTGGGTGACAAAGGTCAGTTATTCAGCCCCGATGCCTTGTTTCAGGTGGATGACACGCAGCGAGTCGGCCAAGCCATTGTCCATTACGGCGAGGTTCTCAAAGGGCGGTTTGTTGTAGGGCAGGCGATTGAAGCCAGGGTGGATTCTGTTCGTCGCGGCGCCATTCGTTTAAATCACACTGCCACCCATTTATTGCATGCCGCATTAAAGCAGATCATTGGCGGTCATGTGCAGCAGAAAGGTTCCCTGGTTGATGCGGAACGGGCGCGGTTTGATTTTTCTCATTATGAAGCATTGACGGCAGAACAAATTCATCAGATCGAATGCCTGGTGAATGAGCAAATCCGTGCTAATCATCCCGTAGTGACGGAATTAATGGATGTGGAGAAGGCCAGGAACAGTGGGGCGGTGGCCTTGTTTGGTGAAAAATACAGTGATGAAGTCAGGGTGCTGTCATTGGGTGAATTTTCCAAAGAGCTCTGCGGCGGTACGCATGCCATCCGGACAGGTGATATCGGTCTTTTCAAGATCATAGCGGAATACGGGATTGCCAGCGGCATTCGCCGCATTGAAATGATGACCGGTGGTTATGCCTTGAACTGGATTAACAGTCAGCTAGAGAGTCTGGATGAAGTGGCCAGAAAATTAAAAACCACAACACCACAGGCGGTTGAAAAACTCTCGCAATTGCTAAATGAGACGCGGCAACAGGAGAAGGAATTGACCCGCCTGCAAGCGAAGTTGGCTGCAAAATCCGGTGACGATCTGTTGTCAGAGGCAGTAAAAATCGGCAAAGTGAATTTGCTGGTTAAAAAACTGGACAATGCCGACAGCCAGGGCTTACGAACAACCCTGGATCAATTGAAATCCAAATTGGATAATGCCGTCATCCTCCTGTACGCCATTGATCAGAATAAAATGAATGTGGTGGCAGGGATTAGTAAAAATCTGATAGGCCAGGTGCCCAGTGCCGGCTTACTGGTCAAGCACTTGTGCGGCAAAGGCGGCGGCCGTGACGACATGGCGCAGGGAGGCGGCCTGGTTCCGGATGATTTGACAGCTAAACTGGCAGAAATCCAAAACATGGTAGGGGATGCTGAGAAATCAGCTACTCTTTAACCTGTCTGGCCATTTTATGCATTAAAATGGCCGTGTATGCACGAAAGGGAATTGATGATGCGTTTTTTCAGTGAATTTAAAGAATTTGCCATGCGCGGCAACGTGGTTGATTTGGCCGTTGCGGTGGTTATTGGTGCTGCTTTCGGAAAAATTGTTTCCTCACTGGTGGATGGCATCATTATGCCCCTCATCGGTTTGCTGCTGGGTGGTGTTAATGTCGCGAATAAATCCTTTCACATTGGGGATGCGGTGCTCAAGTGGGGGGCCTTTTTACAAACCGTCATTGATTTTACCCTCATCGCCTTTGCCATTTTCGTGGTGATTAAGCTCATCAATTTATTGCAGAAAAAAAAGGACGAGGCCCCGGAAAAGTTGAGTCGGGAGGCGGCCATTTTAATTGAAATCCGGGATTTGCTAAGCCAAAAGGAGACACGTTCCACGGATTGACTGAGGATCGTTCGTTTTTACCCACTCTGCAAGCCTTGAAGTTCTCCGGCTGATGCGCAACGGACGTTCTCTCAGGATGTCTCTCTACGAGTAGAGGGTCAGTTTATTCTTCTCCCCGTTCAACGATCCCCTTGCTTCTTTGCTATACTTTACAATGTGTTCACTGATAGGAAATTATCATGGCTGAACTACTTAATTTAATCGCACTGATTATTATCGCCGGTGTGTTGATGTGGCTTGTCAATGTCTTTATCCCCATGCCAGGGGCGATTAAAACCCTGCTTAATGTATTGGTGTTGATTGTATTAATTCTTTATATCTTACAATTTTTTGGTTTAATCCATACCGTTTTGCCAACAATTCGGCTATTCCGTTAGCGTGAATCAGGAGGATAAAAGCGGCCTTTTGGCTGCTTTTTTATTGCTCATTGGTCTATATTTATACAATGGCGCCGTTGTAGCGAGTGACATTTTGGCCGTTGATAAAGACAAGCTGCGTGAGTCGCTGGATAAGGACAAAGAGTCCATTCAACAGCGATTAAATTCACAAATTGCTCATTATACTGACATTGACACACAACACTTTGTAAGTTCACGTTTAAATGAAGAGGCTCAGGCTGAATTATACCGGGGCGTGCCACCCCATTCTCACCATCCCCTGGCCCCGCCCAATGATGAGGGACACTTTGACCCGCAGTATTTTCGTAAAAAACTGATTGCTCATATTGCCGCCATTGAGGCGGGTAAAGAACCTTCTTACAAGGGTGATGCCCACAAACGGGCGGTTGATCCGGCTTCCGCGACCATCGCCATGCAGGATTTTCTTGGCGTGGAAGGGGTTAAACTCTATCGTCTGGCATTGGAGGAGGAATTAAACAGCAGGGAGTACCGCAATGCGCTTTTTCACGCCTCAACCGACCATTACCCCGGCGAGAAATGGGCCGAAAGACCGGCTATCATTGTGTCTGGCCCTTCGGCCAGCGGTAAGACGGTTGCCACGCAGGCTGCTGTCGAACAGGCATCACGCTTTTTACCCAAAGAAAAACCGCTGGATTATTCCGGCAATGATGTGGTTGCCATCGATGGGGGCAAAGCGCGCGAGGTATCGCAAATGCGTAAGCTGGTTATTCAGGCTGCTAACAATAAAGGATTTTCAGGCATTAAGGATTTACACAAACAAAGCGCCATTCTCGAAAAAGCCAAGGACAGTATGCGCGAGGCTGTGATGAAATCAAACCTGGGCTTTGTTATTCCTGAAACCTTTTCCTCATGGAGCATTCCTTTTCACAAAATTCATGGCTTGATGAAAAAAATTGATGCTTTACCGGGAACCAAACAACTCTTTAGTCGCGTCGTGGGGGAAGAGCCTTCGATGTTCCAGAAAATCGTTAATTATATGGGTAATAGACGAGCCTGGAAACGCAGTGGCTTTGAAAAACAACCGGATCTGGATTTAAATGAAAAGCGCATATCAGAATCCAAAGCGTATGGAGCAGGAGGGTTTAGCTTTGGCGTGAAGGGATCTGAGAAGGCAGAAACATGGTTTAAGCGGCATAGCAAGGACAAGCTTTCAATGACCATTACCAATGACTTAATGCTGGTAAGAGAACATCCACCTGACTCGGACCATTGGCAGAAAGCAGAGCCCGGTGAACCGGGTGTCGAATTGGTTTCACAGCGAGTCTTTCACTATTGGCAGTTTTTACAGCAGGCTGAGGATGGACGGTCACTAAGCATCGCTGATAAATATTATGCGAACCTTGATTTTAAAACGTTTCGCAAAGAAATATCTGATCCTGACGATTTGATTCGTTTAAGACCCGATCCTGAGCATCCCAGACAATGGCGTGCGGCCTCCATTCATGACCAGGGGGCATTATTGGTTTCCCAGCGGGTCTATAATCAATGGAAATTCCTGCAGGCAAACAGTTCACAATGGCTCTATGACAGCCAGGAGGGTACATTAAGTGAGGGGGATAAGAAAAACCTTCTGGACAGCCAGTTAAGTCTTGAAGATTACAGCAAAAAGGTCATTCTTAAGCCTCATATTAAAACCTCGGCAGAAATCGAGATTAAGGTAGCCGTGGATGCTGTAAGAAACCGTCATTTGAAGTTAGCAGAAGAATTGAATCATGGCCAAAGAAACGGCAAATTGTCGCCAGAGGAGATAGAAAAATTACAGGGAAAAATCAATGTACTCAGAGGATTGGAAATTGCACTGAACGATTTAAATTCTCCCAGCAAGGACAGTTTAATTGCGTTAAGGGATAATATCGATGTCAAAATTAAAGCATTAAAAGAGCAAGGCTATACTCACAAACTGTACAGTGTCACTGAACGGGTCTTAAAAAATCTTCAGGGCGCTCTGGATAAAGCCATCAGTGAATTCGACGGCAGGCCCTTAAGCACTCAGGATTTTAAAGAAGCACTGGCTGAGATAGCGAATGACACGGCCTATACTTCCGAAGTGTCTGCCAAGCCAAGGTGATAAGCGTTCTTTGTGATTTTTATGCAGAATAATCAATTAAATAATGGTGAAATTTTTTTTATCAGGTGCAACCTATCAATGAACAGAAAGAATGAGTGAAAACACTAAAAAAATATTAATCCTGTTGTAACTAATGTCGGAGAGGCAGTTGCTCTGTAGGCTGCTGGGAGCGATGGACTTGCCTTCATGTGATTGTATGGTGTAGCTTTTTAGGCTATGATTGAAGCTTAATTGGCTTCAATATAAAAATCATGTTTGATACTTCAATATTGTTTTCTGAATATCGGCGTCGTGTGTTAGCACTTTTATTGCTTCATCCCGATGAGCATTATCATGTCCGAGAGATTGCGCGGTTAACGAATACCACAGCGGGTACACTTCATCGAGAACTATCCAAACTTGCTAAATCCAAAGTACTTCTGCGCGAGCAAAGTGGTAATCAAGTTTATTACCAAGCCAATCGAAATTTTCCTATTTATACGGAACTTACAAGCATTTTAAAGAAAACGTCTGGTTTGGTGGATGTGTTGTTTGATTTTTTAACTCCATTAGCTGAAAAAATTGAAGTCGCTTTTGTTTTTGGTTCGGTGGCCAAAGGAACTGAAAACCTTGGAAGTGATATTGATGTGCTTATTATTGGTGAGGTTGATTTTACAGTAGCAGTTGAGGCTCTTTATGCTGCTCAAGCTAGTTTAGGGAGAGAAATTAATCCCAAAATATATTCTAGGGAACAATGGAAGGCATCTTTACAAAAACAAGATCTTTTCATTCAGGAGGTTTTAAATAATCCCAAGCTATTTATTATGGGAGCTGAACATGATCTTGGATAATTTAATTGGCATCAGCCTGGAAAAAATACCACCTCACCCAGATACCATAAATCGGCTTTTGAATGCTGCTGAACGTAATATTGTGGATTCAAAAATTGACTTGGTTAGCGCGGAGAATCGCTTTGTATTGCTCAAGCAGAAGCAGTGTTAAAGGATTTTAAAAAATGGCTGAGTGTTAAAGATGGAAAACAACAGTGATGTAAAGCAACAACTCAATGAATGTCTTGAGGTACTAACAAAGATTTTAGGTGCAGATCTTTTGGGTGTTTATCTTTATGGATCTTATCTTGTAGGTGGTTTGCAAAAATACAGTGACATTGATTTATTTGTTGTAACAAATCGGACCACAACTTCAAAAGAAAAGATGGAGTTGACTAACCATCTTCTGCAAATATCAGGCATTTACATGAAAAGTACGAAGCCACCTCTAGAAGTGACCATTGTGGAAAGAGTAGCAATCAATCCTTGGCATTATCCACCCCTTTTTGATTTTCAATATGGCGAATGGCTTCGCTCATCATTTGAAATGGGAAATTTTGAACCATGGTCTGATCGTACAATGCCCGATCTTGCGCTGATTATCACTCAAATCCTATTGAAGAGTCATACATTGATGGGGGAACGCCCTGAGCAACTATTAGCTCCGGTCCCATATAGCGACTTTATAAAAGCGATGCTTCATGATCTTGAGAGACTTTCAGAGGAACTTGAACAGGACACTCGAAATGTATTACTAACCTATGCACGGATTTGGAGTACATTAGAAACTAATGAGATTCGATCGAAACCTATAGCCGCCGATTGGGTGATTGAGCGCCTACCTAAAATGTATCAGCCCGTGATGGACAGAGCGAAATACATATGCATTGGTTTGGAAGACGAGCATTGGGATGATATTAGTGAGCTTGTAAAACCCTGTGCTGATTTTATATTAAGTAGAATTATTGATCAAAAATTATCAATAAATCCAAATGATCCTTGCGCCTTAATAAAATTAGCCTAGATAGAGGGCAGATTTCTATCATTAATATGATTTTCATTAAGGTTTATTCAGTCATTTCCAGGTATTTTTTATAATATTGGGCAGGTCTTTGGAAAGTTCATACCGTTTAAAATCAAATAATCCTTTTTCATTAAATGCTCAGAGAGAAACTTTTTATCAATGTCCTCTTCGGGTTAAGCCACGGGTAAAACAATGCCCTTTATTCCATTTTATCGGGCAATAAAACGGGCCTTGCGGCCCGTTTTGTTAATCCTCATCCCAGCTTAACGTACCCCCCGCCTGGTATTCAATGACACGGGTTTCAAAGAAGTTTTTCTCTTTCTTCAAGTCCATCATTTCACTCATCCACGGGAAGGGATTTTCAGCGCCGGGATATTGCTCCGGTAGGCCAATTTGCGCGAGACGGCGGTTGGCAATGAAATGCAGGTATTCCTCAAACATTTCGGCATTCATTCCCAGAATTCCATGCGGCATGGTGTCTTTGGCGTATTGATATTCGAGGGCGACCCCTTCTTTAATCAACGCAATGATTTCTTCTTTAAAGGACGGTGTCCACAAGTGAGGATTTTCAATCTTAATCTGATTGATGACATCGATACCAAAATTCATGTGCATGGATTCATCGCGCAGAATGTATTGGAATTGCTCGGAGGTTCCAACCATCTTGTTACGGCGTCCCATCGACAAAATCTGAGTAAAGCCGACATAGAAGAAAATGCCTTCAAAAACCACATAGAACGCGATTAAGTCACGCAGCAAACGCTGATCCGTTTCAAGGGTGCCTGTATGGAAGGTGGGATCGCCAAGGCTTTGGGTGAAGGGCAGGGCCCAGGCCGCTTTGTTGGCTACCGCAGGAATTTCGCGATACATGTTAAAGACGGCGGCTTCATCAAGACGCAGGCTTTCAATGATGTATTGATAAGCGTGGGTATGCAATGCTTCCTCGAAGGCCTGACGCAGCAGGTACTGACGGCATTCCGGATTGGTGATGTGACGGTAGACAGCCAGAACCAGGTTGTTGGCGACTAACGAATCCGCTGTGGAAAAGAAACCCAGATTACGTAAAACAATCAGGCGCTCATCCGCGGTCAAGCCATTGGGATCCTGCCATAAGGCCACATCCGCACTCATGTTGATTTCGTTAGGCATCCAGTGGTTAGCGCAGGCAGTTAAATATTTATCCCAGGCCCATTTGTATTTAAAGGGAACCAGTTGGTTTAAATCAGCACGGCAGTTAATGATTTGCTTGTCATCTACCTGAATACGGCTGGCCCCCATCTCCAGGGACTCCAAACCGGTGGCACCCGTATGACCGGGTGCGCTGACATGTTGTTCTAATACTGACATTGGCTTCTCCTCAATTTATTGGCAGGCTTCACAATCCGGATCGAGAATCGAACACACTTTGGGTTCATCGATCGATACGGCATTGAGAGCACCGTCAGTAACCGTTGACTTCTCAGCATTACTGGCGCCCAGGCTGCGTAGATAATAGGTTGTTTTTAAACCGCGTTTCCAGGCATGCTTATATAACTCATCCAGCTTCTTACCGGAAGGCTTGGCCATGTAAATATTCAATGACTGCGCCTGATCAATCCATTTCTGACGGCGGGAACCGGCTTCAACCAACCACATCGGATCGATTTCAAAAGCAGTCGCATAGCGGGCTTTCAACTCAGCCGGGATGCGGTTAATGGGTTGAACGCTGCCATTGAAGTATTTCAAGTCATTGACCATCACTTCATCCCAGAGATTCAACGCTTTCAAATCAGCCACCAGATAAGGGTTGATGACCGTGAATTCACCGGAAAGGTTGGATTTCACGTACAGGTTCTGATAAGTCGGCTCAATCGACTGGGCGACACCGCAGATGTTGGATATCGTGGCTGTCGGTGCGATCGCCATCACATTGGAGTTACGCATGCCCTGGGTGCGTACTTTAACACGTAATGGCTCCCAATCAAGTCGCTGTGAACGATCTTGATCGAGGTATTGGTTGCGTGCCTGTTGCAGCAGATTAATGGAATCAATCGGCAGAATGCCTTTGCTCCACAAGGACCCCTCGTAAGTGGAGTAGCTGCCGCGCTCTTTGGCTAAATCAGAAGAGGCTTCGATAGCATAATAACTAATCAACTCCATGGACTCATCCGCAAATTCAACGGCCTTTTGTGAAGCATAGTCCACTTTCAGTTCATAAAGCGCATCCTGGAAGCCCATTAACCCCAAACCGACCGGTCGGTGTTGCAGGTTGGAATGGCGAGCCTGGGGTACTGAATAATAGTTAATGTCAATGACGTTATCGAGCATGCGAACCGCGGTGGTAATGGTGCGCTTTAACTTGACGCGATCGATTTGCCCATTGCTGATGTGCGCGGGCAGGTTGATACTGCCTAAGTTACAGACCGCAATTTCTTCCTGAGATGTGTTGAGTGTGATCTCGGTACACAGGTTGGAACTGTGGATGACACCGGCATGCTGCTGCGGTGAACGCAGGTTGCAGGGATCTTTAAAAGTGAGCCAGGGATGGCCGGTTTCAAACAGCATGGACAACATCTTGCGCCACAGCTTCTGGGCCGAAAGCGTTTTGACGTTTTTGATTTTGCCTTGGCGGGCTTTTTCTTCATAGTCCACGTACAAGGCATCGAAGGCTTTACCGTATTGATCATGCAACTCAGGCACTTCGTCCGGTGAGAATAAAGTCCACTCGCCGTCTTCATTGACCCGCTTCATGAACAAATCAGGAATCCACAGGGCGGTATTCATGTCATGAGTACGGCGTCGGTCGTCGCCGGTGTTTTTACGCAGCTCAAGAAATTCCTCAACATCGCGGTGCCAGCACTCCAGGTAACCGCACACCGCTCCTTTGCGTTTTCCGCCCTGATTAACAGCGACCGCAGTCACATCTGCCACCTTCATGAAGGGCACAACCCCTTGTGATTTGCCATTGGTGCCTTTGATGTGCGAACCCATGGCACGAACAGGCGTCCAGTCATTGCCGAGACCGCCGGCAAATTTTGATAACAGGGCGTTGTCTTTAATGGCGCTGTAAATGCCGTCCAGGTTGTCGGGAATGGTGGTTAAATAGCAGCTGGATAATTGCGGTCTGATTGTTCCTGAGTTAAACAGCGTGGGCGTGGAAGCCATGTAATCAAACGAGGACAGCAATTGGTAAAACTCAATGGCCTTGGCTTCACGATCTTTTTCACGCAAGGCTAAACCCATGGCCACGCGCATGAAGAAGGCTTGCGGCAATTCATAACGAACGCCTTTTTCATGGATGAAGTAGCGATCATAAAGGGTTTGCAAACTGAGGTAGGTGAACTTCATGTCGCGTTCAGGCAGCAAGGCGGCGGCCAGTTTGTCCCAGTCAAATTCAGCCAGTTTGGTATCCAGAATGCCTTGATCAATACCCTGATTCAGGTAGGTTTTAAAATAAGCAGGGTAGAGGTCGGCCATCTCGTCAAAGGTCGCTTCCGTCTTAAGGGCTAATTTGTTTAATGCCTGGCTGCGCAGACTGTCGAGCAGGAGGCGGGCGCTGACGTAGGTATAATTGGGTTCTTTTTCCACCAGGGTGCGAGCGGCCATAATCAGCGCTTTATGCACATCATCAAGCTTGGCCTGATTGTAGAGGTTACGCAGGGCATCTTTAATGACGGGTTCGGCACTGACGGCTTCGAGGTCACGGCAGGCTTCTTCCACGATGGTACGCAACCGATCCATGTCCAGGGGTCTTAATTCCCCGTCCGGCATGGTAATAAGGGGTACCTTGCTCTCAGCAGCCTGTTGCTGCAGCTTGGCTTCGCGGGCTTTGCGATGTTCTTCGCGGTAGAGGACATAAGCGCGCGCCACCTTATACTGGCTGCTGCGCATCAGGGCTAATTCCACCTGATCCTGGATGTCTTCAATGTGGATGGTTCCACCGCTTGGCATACGGCGTTTAAAGGCCTGCGTGACCTGTCTTGCGATGCCCTCAATCAGTTCATGAATGCGATTGGACGCTGCCGCATTGGCCCCTTCCTCAGCGATAAAGGCTTTGGTAATCGCTACTTTAATCTTGTTCTCATCATAACTAACCACTTTGCCATTGCGCTTGATGGTTTTAAGCAACCCAGGGGCATTGGCTGTCAATTCCAGCTGACTGATAGGCGGCACATCTTTTACCGGCTCAAGAAGTTCTGACATGGTTTCTCCCGAGATATTTTTCTTGTTATTTTTCTCTGACGCTTTATTCATAGTAAAGTAAAACCAACCCAATATCTAGTGTCTATTCTATAATTCTAGCTCAAGATATTGTGTTTTTCTTGTGGAAAGCAAGGGAATAAGCTGTGGATAAATTGTTGTTAATTCCCAAAAAACCAGACATAAGCGGTGCTTGGAGTCCTAAGAAAAGGGGCTTGGGAATCTACTTTTTAGCTTTGACAATGATGGCATCGCTGACGTTGGAAAAACCATGAACATTTAAACGAAAATTGTTCAGCTTGGCATACAGCTGCGTGGAGTTTCCGCCATCGAGATTGAGCGCGTTCAAGCAGTTAAGGGGCGGGGCCTTCATGAGTTGCGCTAATTCCGTGGTGGACATGGCGGCATGATCGGTGACTAAAATAATGACATGCCCATCCTGGGTAATCCCCAGGGCGGTGCGCTCGGCGCGGCCTGCTTTAAGCGGTGGAATCTTGCCATTGACCAGAAGGCGCGGGCCACTTTGTACGGCAAAATCAATCTGGGTGCTGGGGTAGAATTGGCGGGCACTCGCCAGGTAAGCGTGGTTGTTTTTAATATAAAAAACACCCCACCAGCTGATTGGTTTAAGCGGATTAAGCTGCTTTTTGTCCCTGACACGAAGCCCTAAGGAATTGTAATTGTCATCAAAAAATCCGCCATTAATCGCAAGCAGCGCCTTGCTGAAGGCGGCAAATTCGTCGACTGACGCATACTGCTGCGATAAATCCCGCGCCATCACCAGCGACAGGCGGTTGTCTTTAAGATGAATACGAAAAGCATGAATATGCGACCAGGGAGTCAGGTAGCCGCTGCCTATATCCTGGTAGTCAATGCCGGGAGACAATTCCTGCCAGTCGCTGGCCGCCACGGCGAAATTGAGTACCAGAACCACCATCAGCAGGGTAAATGCCGTTTTCGAAGCTCGCGTCAGCCATTTAAAGGGTGCAATGGTTTTCTTGAGCATAGTAAACTTGTATCCTTGAAACAAAACTTCAGCAGTAAGGGGACTGCCAATGGAAATATCAACGCAAAATAACAAAAGATTACAGGAACAGTCAACCGGGAATTTAAAGGCGTTAATGCAGGAGGTTTTGGCGCTGGCAAAAGCAAAAGGGGCGAGTGATGCGGCCGTTTCAGTCAATCATGACAGCGGCTTTTCCGTTGACGTGCGCATGAAGGATGTTGAAACGGTTTCGTTCAATGAAGACAAGGGAGTAAGCCTGACGGTCTATTTTGGGCATCGCAAGGGGTCGGCCAGCAGTACCGACACATCCCCTAAAGCCCTCGATGCCATGGTCAATGCCGCCTGCGACATTGCCAGAGTCAGTGCCGTGGATTTCTGTTTTGGCCTTGCGGACAAAGAGTTAATGACCAACGAGCACCCGGACCTTGATCTCTATCATCCCTGGGACATTACACCCGTGCAAGCCATTGAGCGTGCGCTGGCCTGTGAAACGCACGCCCTGTCACTTGACAGGCGCATTGCCAATTCCGACGGCGTTAATTTCGGCACCTACACTTACAGTTACGGCTATGCCAACACCTACGGTGGGGAAGGCATCATGCGGGGGTCGCGCCACAGCTTGAGTTGCTCTCTGATTTCCAGAGAAGGCGAGAGCATGCAGCGCGATTATGATTACACCACGGCCCGTCATGGCAGTGAATTGAAATCCCCTGAAGAACTGGCTGAAAGTGCGGTGCGGCGTGCAGTGAGTCGCCTGGGAGCCCGTAAAATCAAAACACAGAAATTGCCGGTGATTTTTTCTTCCAGGGTCTCCAGCGGGTTAATTTCAAGTTTCGTCGGCGCGATAAGCGGTTCTAATTTATACCGCAAAAATTCATTTTTGCTGGATTCCATCGGCAAGCAGGTTTTCCCGAAGGGCTTTAAAATTTATGAACAACCGCGATTGTTAAGGGCTCTGGGCAGTTCAGCGTTTGACGGGGAAGGCGTACCGACCCGAAACAATGTGCTGGTGGAGGACGGCCGGGTTTGCCAATACGTGCTTGGCAGTTATTCCGCGCGTCGTTTGGGGTTAAAAACCACAGCGAACAGTGATGGAGTACATAATCTCACCGTGGATGCCAACGCGGGTGATTTGCCGTCACTGCTCAAACAAATGGGAACCGGCCTGCTGGTCACCGAACTCATGGGGCAGGGCGTTAACGGCTTAACCGGCGATTACTCCCGCGGGGCGACCGGTTTCTGGGTTAAGGATGGTGAAATTCAACATCCCGTGGAGGAAATCACCATTGCCAGCAATTTAAAAGACATGTTCCTGGCCATTGCTGCGGTAGGAACGGACATCAATCCAAATATCGCTACCCGCTGCGGGTCGATTTTAATTTCACAAATGATGGTGGCGGGAGAGTGACGCGGTTGTCCACAGAGAACAGGCGTGGTGTAGTCAATTCGGGTACCGCGGCTTGTCCGCGGTATCCGGATACTGTCTACGACAGGTATAATATGAATAGAATGAAAGAGGGCCAGGCAGGGAATACAACCGGTAAGATTAATTCTTGTCGCGGAAGATAATGCGGCCTTTGCTCAGGTCATAAGGGGTTAATTCGACTTTTACTTTGTCGCCGGTAAGGATACGAATGTAATTTTTACGCATACGACCGGAAATATGGGCCGTCACAATGTGGCCATTTTCCAGTTCGACTCGAAACATGGTATTGGGTAAAGTATCGATAACGGTACCCAGCATTTCAATATGATCTTCTTTTGCCATAAGCTCTCACAAAAATGGAACGAGAATAAGGCACAAATGATGCACTAAATTATCCCATATGGCAATAAACTCAATGCGGCTGCCACGATCCCTGCCGTGTGGGGTAAGTCAAACTCTTCTTTAAATGCTTTAAAAAATGGCATCGGTCGACAACCTCTGCACCCAGACTCATCAGATGGGCAGTGGGCAATTGGCAATCAATAAAATCAAATTGCCAGTCGGCTAACGTCTTGCAGAGATAATACATCGCCATTTTGGAGGCGTCGCGTTGATAATGAAACATGGACTCCCCAAAAAAAGCGCGTCCGAGGCTCAATCCATACAATCCGCCGCACAATTCGTTGTCTTCTGTCCAGATTTCAAACGAGTGCGCATAGCCCAGATGATGAAGCCTAATGTATGCTTCCTGCATTTCCGGCGTTATCCAGGTGTGGTTTTCCCCCCGCCCCTCACAGTGGGCACACGCCTTAATGATCTCACTAAAATGACTATCCATACGCAAAAAATGGGGGCGGCGCAGGGCTTTTTTGAGGCTGTGGGAGACTTTGAACTGATCAGGTTTCAGCAACAGCCGCTTTGGAGGCGACCACCATAAAATGGGAGAGCCAGCCTGATACCATGGGAAAATACCTTGACTGTAAGCCTGTAAAAGATGGTGGGGCGCAAGGTCTCCGCCTACGGCAAGAAGGCCTTCCTCATCGCTCTGATTTGGATTGGGGAAAACAAAATCATCACCGATGAGAAAGGTCAAGGGCGCAATAATTATTCTCCCAGATCATCCAGGTATTTTTCGGCGTCAAGAGCCGCCATGCAGCCAAATCCTGCGGAAGTCACGGCCTGGCGGTACACGTGATCAGCAACGTCGCCACAGGCAAAGACACCGGGAATATTGGTTGCGGTGGCCATGCCTTCAAGACCTGAACGGATAGTCAGGTAACCATCCTTCATATCAAGCTGGCCTTTAAACAGGGCGGTGTTGGGATCATGGCCTATGGCGATAAAGACGCCGTCCATGGGTAATTCCGTGATTGCGTTGTTCTGCACATGGCGCAGGCGCACGCCCGTGACCTTCATGGCATCGCCCGTCACCTCTTCAAGAGTATGGTGCCACATCAGACGGATGTTGCCGTTTTGTGCCTTTTCGAACAATTTATCCTGGAGAATTTTTTCGGCACGGAGGCTGTCACGGCGATGGATCAGCGTCACACTGGCCGCAATGTTGGATAAATAGAGAGCTTCTTCCACGGCCGTATTGCCGCCGCCAATCACACAGACCGTTTTATTGCGGTAAAAAAAGCCATCGCAGGTGGCGCAGGCAGAAACGCCGCGTCCCTGATAGGCCTTTTCCGATTCAAGACCGAGGTAGCGGGCAGAGGCGCCGGTGGCGATAATCAAGGCATCACAGGTGTAGGTTTCACTGTCGCCATGCAGCACGAAAGGTCTTTGCTGAAGTTCGGTTTTGGTGATGTGATCAAAAATGATCCGGGTATCAAATCGCTCGGCGTGTTTCTGCATGCGCTCCATCAGCGCAGGACCCATTAGGCCTTCGATGTCGCCGGGCCAGTTGTCGACTTCCGTGGTGGTGGTCAATTGCCCGCCAGGCTGCATGCCGGTGATAAGAACGGGTTTTAAATTGGCGCGCGCAGCATAGACGGCGGCGGTGTATCCGGCGGGACCTGAGCCAAGAATGATAAGGCGATGGTGATTGTTACTGCTGATCATCTCTGCCTTCCTTATGAATTATGTTAAGATGCAAAATAGTATGACAAAACAACTGATTTTAAAATAGCTATGGCAAAACAAGACGCAAGTACCAAGGTCGATCACTCGAAAAAAATCCTGCCCAATTTTTTGATACGACGATTAAGTGAAGGCAGTTTCATTCTGGTTCTAACCTGTGCATTATTCGTTTTATTATCACTGAATACGTACAGTTTTTCTGATCCCAGCTGGTTTCACGTGACGAAACGCAGCGGTGTGGTCAATAACGCAGGCGGTCAGGTGGGCGCTTACGTGGCGGATGCCCTGTACTGGCTGTTCGGCTATTTCGCCTACCTGCTGCCCTTGTGCGTGGCGTATGTGGCCTGGGTGATTCTGCAGGATCATCGGGCATTGCGCACGGTCAATAAACCGGCGCTTCTGCTTCGCGCCAGCGGTTTTCTGTTTTTAATGCTGGGCGGTTGCGGTCTGTCGAGCCTTGAATCTTCCGGAACAAAAGAATTTGGCCACCGTGCGGGAGGATGGCTTGGCGATTTTGTTGCTGGCGGTTTTGACTATGCGCTTAACCCCCAGGGCGCAGCGCTGCTGCTGTTGGCTATTTTATTGGTGGGAGTGACCTGGCTGACGGGTTTGTCCTGGGTTCGCGCGACCGAATTCATTGGTTTTTATACCCTGCAGTGCTCACAAAAACTGTTTAAGTGGGGGCAACAACTGGTCGCTGTCGGCAGGGAAAGGCTTGCGCGGTTTGCAACGCATCAAGAGCCGGTTGCGACGTCCAGTGAGCGCAAACCGCCGCTGCTTAAAAAGGAAAAACCTGAACTGCCGGTTCTCAAAGGACCTTCCCTGACGGGGCAGGCTGCGGCAACTGTTCCCGCACTTCCGCCATTGGAAGTCGCCCCCGCCCCGACAAACGTTGTGGTCAGGGAAACAATAAAAGAGCCGCCGCGGGAGACCCCTCGGGCTCATAAACCGATTGTTCCGGTATTGGGTAATCTGCCGTCGATTAATCTGCTTGACAAGGGGCAACCCGGCAAGGCTTTGGGCGGTTACACGCACGAACAACTGGAAACCCTGTCGCGCGATGTCGAACAGCATCTGCTCGATTTTGGGATTCAGACGGATGTGGTTGCGGTTCACCCCGGGCCGGTAGTGACCCGTTTTGAACTGCAGCTGGCGGCGGGCATTAAGGTCAGCCGCTTGTCTTCCTTGGCCAAAGATCTCGCCCGCTCGCTGTCGGTAACCAGTGTTCGTGTCGTGGAGGTTATTCCCGGAAAAACAGTCGTGGGCCTTGAGTTACCCAATCAGCACCGCCAGACTGTCCGCTTATCGGAAGTTCTGTCTTCCGAGGTGTATCAACAGGCGAGTTCGCCGCTCATTCTGGCCCTGGGTGTGGATATCGCAGGACACCCCATGGTGGTTGATTTAGCCAAGATGCCCCACCTTCTTGTCGCCGGCACCACGGGTTCGGGTAAGTCAGTGGGCATTAACGCCATGATTTTAAGCCTGCTGTTTAAGGCCACACCCGATCAGGTGCGCCTTATCATGGTGGATCCCAAAATGCTTGAGCTGTCGGTTTATGACGGCATTCCGCATTTACTGACTCCGGTGGTGACAGACATGAAAGAGGCGGCAAGCGCCTTGCGCTGGTGTGTCGGTGAAATGGAAAGACGCTACCGTTTAATGGCGGCCATGGGGGTGCGTAATCTTGCCGGTTTTAATACCAAAATCAGCGAAGCCCAGGCGAAGGGTGAACCATTAAAAGACCCATTGTGGAAGCCGGTTTCCTCAATGGATGAATGCGCCCCTGAGTTACAAACCTTACCTTATATTGTCGTGGTCATTGACGAACTCGCCGACATGATGATGGTGGTGGGCAAAAAAGTGGAGCAACTCATTGCCCGTATCGCCCAGAAGGCCCGTGCGGCAGGAATCCATTTGATCCTGGCCACCCAGCGGCCTTCGGTGGATGTGCTGACCGGATTAATCAAATCCAATATCCCGACGCGCATGTCATTCCAGGTGTCGTCAAAAATTGATTCACGTACTATCCTTGATCAACAGGGCGCCGAACAATTGCTTGGCCATGGCGACATGCTTTATTTGGCGCCCGGCAGCGGGGCTCCTCTACGCGTGCATGGGGCCTTTGTTGATGACAAGGAGGTTCACCGAGTCGCGGATGACTGGCGTGCCCGTGGTGAGCCGGAATACATCGATGAAATCACTCAGTTCAGCGGTGACGGTGAAGGCGGAGGCGGTGGTGGTTTTGGTGAAGAGAATCAGGATACCGAAGACTCTGATCCTTTGTATGATCAAGCGGTGGAATTTGTATTGCAGACCCGCAAGGCAAGCATCTCTTCTGTTCAGCGACGGTTAAAAATCGGTTACAACCGCGCAGCCCGCCTGATAGAAGAAATGGAACGCACTGGCATTGTCGGGCCTCTGGAAGGGGGTTACAGGGATGTGCTGGTTGCAACGGTTAACGAGGAATAAACCATGAAAAAACTGATCCTGTGCATCTTATTGTTGGCATTCAGCACCGCCTACAGTGAGCCTGTGGCTGAGGCGTTGCAAGTCAAATTAAATAATATCCGCAGCATGACGGCTCATTTCAGCCAGGTGGTTAAAGCGAAAAAGCGTGAAGTATCCAACTCTCAGGGTACCATGGCGCTGGAACGCCCGGGGCGTTTCCGCTGGCAGACTAAAAGTCCCATGGAGCAACTGGTGGTGGCCGACAGCCAGAAACTCTGGGTGTATGATGTGGAGCTGGAGCAGGTCACGGTTAAAAAACAGGAGAAAGGATTAGGGGGAACAGCAGCTTTGTTTTTAAGCGGTTATGATGATACCGTCACCCGCGATTTCAACGTCACCGTGTCCAATCAGGGAAAAAATCAGCTTTATGATCTGCATGCCAAATCGCCCAAGGAAAATTTTCAGCAGGTGAAACTCCTCTTTAATAAAGACATGTTAATTGGCATCGAGTTGTTTGATCAGTTGGGTCAACACACGGTCGTTAAGCTAACCAATATTAAATCCAATCCTAAACTGGCTGGCCATTTGTTCCAGTTCAAGCCGCCGAAAGGAGTGGATGTGGTGCAGCAATGAGTCTGTTTAATGACCCGCCCCATGCCCCTTTAGCGGAGCGTTTGCGCCCTGAGCATTGGGATGAAGTCATTGGCCAGACGCACCTGTTAGGTCCGGGTAAACCCTTACGGCTTGCCTTTGAGACCGGGAAGCCGCATTCCATGATCCTCTGGGGGCCGCCGGGTGTTGGCAAAACCACGTTGGCCAAGCTCAGCGCCAAGGCCTTTGATTGCGAATGGATTGCCCTGTCAGCGGTGTTTTCGGGTGTAAAAGACATTCGCGCTGCCGTTGAGCAGGCGAAAACGTTTCTCATGCAGGGGCGTCAAACGGTCCTGTTTATTGATGAAATTCACCGTTTTAATAAATCACAGCAGGACGCGCTGTTGCCGTTTACTGAATCCGGCCTGCTTACGTTTATCGGGGCGACAACGGAAAACCCCTCGTTTGAAGTCAACTCAGCCCTGTTATCACGGGCGCAGGTTTATGTTCTTAAATCACTGAACGAGGACGAATTAGCCCGATTAATTGATCGCGCACGGGAAACAGTGCCTCATTTGCAATTTGATGAAAAGGCAATCGAACAGCTTATTGCCCTGGCTGATGGCGATGCCAGGCGTTTATTGAATCTGGTTGAGCAGGTGGGGACTGCCGCTGACGCGAAGCGGGAGAATCAAATCACACTCGATTTTTTACAGAACCTGCTGGCTTCCACGCAGCGGCGGTTTGATAAGGGCGGGGATTATTTTTACGATCAGATTTCTGCTCTGCATAAATCGGTACGAGGGTCAAATCCGGACGCAGCCCTGTACTGGCTGGCCCGCATGCTGGATGGCGGGGTTGATCCTTACTATCTTTCCCGCCGTATTGTGCGCATGGCATGGGAAGACATCGGTTTAGCCGATCCCAAAGCCATGCAGATTGCCAATGAGGCAGCTCAAACATATGAACGGCTCGGTTCACCCGAAGGGGAGTTGGCTCTGGCGCAGGCCGTGATTTATCTGGCTGTGGCCGCTAAAAGCAATGCGGGCTACAACGCCTTTAATCAGGCGCGTGAATTTGTCAAAAAAGACAAATCGCGTGAAGTGCCACTGCATTTACGCAATGCGCCGACTAAGCTGATGAAAAAAATAGGCCATGGCCATGATTATCGTTATGCCCATGACGAGCCCCATGCCTATGCGGCCGGCGAAAACTATTTTCCGCAAGGGATGAAAGCACCCGGCTGGTACCAGCCGGTACCCCGCGGACTTGAAATCAAGATAGCCGAAAAGCTGGCTTTTCTGCGCAGCCTGGATGAGGCATACAAAACAAAAAAATAGTCAACCGCCTCCTGCATTGAGTTAATAATTTGACTTCCCTGTGTTTTTAACTGTCAATTATTCGGCAAAACCGTTTTTCCCTCAATTAATTCCTTGATTGCATTGGCATTTTTAATTTGGCCCAATCTTTGCTAAAGTCGAATTAAAACGGATAAAAAGAAATGCCATGAGCACAGTCATTGACCGACAGAACCAACACCCTTTTACCCTTTCAGAGAAGGAAATCCTTGGCTGCCTTCCCTGTGGTTTAATCGTGCTGAATACCCAGGGATTCATCGTTTGGCTTAATCAGGTGGCCAGCCACCTGCTGGGTGGTGATTTGCGTGGCGAGTTGTGGCTTGATGTCATTCATCGCGTTTTTTCGCCGCGGGCGGACGATGGCCATGAAGTGTCTTTAGTGGATGGACGCCGGGTTAATGTATCGATTTCTTCATTGGAAACTGTTCCCGGTCAATTAGTGACGCTCATTGATTTGACGATGACGCGCGATTATGAAGACGCCAAGGCGAATCAGGACAGGCTGATGATGATAGGCCGCATGACGGCGCAACTGGCACATCAAATTCGCACGCCTCTGGCCTCCGCACGCCTCTACACGGATCATCTGCAGCAGCAGGTGACTGAGGAACGATGCCTGCAATGGTTATCCCGCCTGCAGGATTGCCATGCCAGCATTGAACAGCAGATTGCTGACCTGCTGCTGTTTGCCCGCGGGGAAGCCCTGGTGTTAACCCCAACGGATCTCAGGCTATGGAGTTATCGCTTTTTAGAGCGCGTTTATACACTCCTTGACAATCAAAAAATTAAACTGGAAATCAATAACCGATTGCCGCAGACCCTGTGGCGCCTCCACAGTGAATCCTTGATTGGGGCGTTGCTGAATCTGATTAATAATTCACTGCAGGCAGAGGCTGATGCCCTTAAAATTACCCTGCAGTTGCAGGAAGGGGAAGGGGTTGCGATTCAAATTGAGGACAATGGCCTGGGACTATCCGACGAAGCAAAGCGCCAGGCGTTTACGCCCTTTTTCACGACCAAGGCGCAGGGAACCGGATTGGGGCTGGCTGTAGTGCAGGCTGTGGTCAAGGCCCATGGCGGGCAGGTAAGGCTTGCCTCCTCGCCGGGGCAGGGTTGTTGTGTGACAATACATTTAGCGGAATGACATTAACAGAGGGGTTGTTCATGAGCAACGTATTAATTGTTGAAGATGATCCGGTTTTACGAGAAGCCTTGGGTGAGACGATGAGCCTGGCTGGTCATTCTTTTCTCGCTGCCCGGGATGGCAGAGAAGCCCTGGCGATGCTGGAACGTCATAACCCGGCCATCGTATTGAGCGACATTCGCATGGATAAAATGGATGGGCAGCAATTGCTGACCGAAATTCAACGCCGTAATCCTGGCGTTCCTGTCATTTTAATGACTGCTCATGGCTCGATAGATGATGCAGTTCATGCCATGCGCCAGGGGGCAGTCGATTATCTGCAGAAGCCCTTCAGTGCCCATGCATTGACTGAGAAAGTCAATCACTACATTAAACCGCTGTCCATGGATGATTCTGAACCAATCGCTCAGGATCCCAAGAGCCAGGCTCTCATGTCCATGGCGTTAAGGGTGGCCCAGTCAGATGTGGGTGTCATGATCAGCGGCGAAAGCGGCACAGGCAAAGAGGTCCTGGCCCATTTTATCCATGATCATTCCCCTCGCCGCGAACATCCGTTCATCGCCATCAATTGCGCAGCCATTCCAGAGCAAATGCTGGAAGCCACGCTCTTTGGCTATGAGAAAGGCTCGTTTACCGGTGCCTACAAGTCTACGCCAGGAAAGTTTGAACAGGCCCAGGGCGGTACGCTGTTACTCGATGAGGTCAGCGAGATGAGTTTGGGCCTGCAGGCTAAACTGTTGCGGGTATTGCAGGAAAAAGAAGTCGAGCGCATTGGCGCTAACAAGATGATTAGTCTGGATGTCCGGGTACTGGCAACCAGTAACCGTCAATTACTGGATGAAGTGAAAGCAGGGCGTTTTCGCGAGGACTTATTCTACCGTCTGAATGTGTTCCCTCTGCATTGGCTGCCGCTGCGTGAACGTCCAAATGACATTATCCCCTTAGCCAATTACCTAATCCGTCGTCATTGCCAGAATAACCTGCCGGTTACTCCGGTATTAAGCGACAAAGCCAAACAGGCCCTGCTTCGCTACGCCTGGCCTGGTAATGCTCGTGAACTGGACAATGTGGTGCAAAGGGCATTGGTTCTGCAAACGCAGAATGTCATCGAACCAGAGCATTTGCAATTACCGGATGCAACGGCGTCAGGCACAAAAAAAGAAGTTAAAAACCTGCAGAATCACGAATTTGATTTGATTGAGCAGATATTGAAAGAGCATCAGGGAAACCGCCAGCAGGTAGCGGCTATCCTTGGCGTCAGTGAACGCACCCTGCGTTACAAGCTCGCCAAGATGCGGGAAGAGGGATATGTTGTTTAAATTTGCATCATATTTGACGGCTGTTGCCAAGGCGCGTAATTATAGAAGCTGGGGTAAGGGTTATTTATAAGTATCATTAAGAGGACAGCATGATGAGCGATATCAATACCGTATCCTTGTTGAATCAGATGAAAGTCATGGCCAGTGAGGCGCAAGGAAGAAGCGTGGAATTTGCAAACGATCAGGTACAGTTTAACGATATTTTTCAAAAAACTCTGGGCGAGGTAAATACCCTGCAACAGACCTCCGACGCGTTGAAAGCGCGGTTTGAATTAGGCGATCCCAATGTCAGCATTGGCGAGGTGATGATTGCAGGCCAAAAGGCCAACCTGGGATTTGAAGCCGCCTTGCGCGTGCGCAACCGTTTCGTGCAGGCCTACCAGGATATTATGAATATGCCGATTTGACGCTAAGGTCATTCAGGTGGACAGGAGTTAATCATGGCATTGGCTGACAGCGCATCCAAAGCGGCCGCAAAATTTGCAAGTCTCTCAATCATGAGGCAGTTGGGCCTGCTGGTTGGGCTGGCTGCCAGTGTAGCCATTGGCCTTGGGGTCGTGTTGTGGTCACGTGAGCCAAGCTACATGCCCTTGTACAGCCAGCTCAGCAACCGTGATTCGGCGGATGTGGTCGATGTGCTGCAGCGTAATGCCATCAGCTTCAAAGTGGATGAAACCAATGGCATGATTCTCGTCCCTACCAATCAGGTTCAGGCTGCCCGTATGAAACTGGCCGCAGAAGGGCTGCCGCGAGGCAGTGGCGGAAGTTTCGAATTGTTTGCGGGCAACAATTCATTCAGCACCAGCCAATTCATGGAGAACGCGCGCTACATTCAGGCGCTGGAAGCCGAGCTGGCACGAACGATCAGTCAGTTTCACGACATTAAATCCGCACGCGTTCATCTTGCCATTCCGCGCGAATCAGCCTTCGTCAGGGATACACGCCAACCCAGCGCTTCGGTGTTTATTGATGTGTATTCAGGCGTTGAAATTAAAAAACAGACCATTGCCTCCATCATTAACCTGGTGGCTTCAAGCATCCCGAGCCTTTCAGCCAGCCGTGTGACCGTGGTCGATCAGAACGGGCAATTATTAAGTGAAGGCGGCGGTCAAACGCTGTTTACTGAAACCGAACGGTTTCTTGATTACCGGCAAACGCTGGAACAACAATACGCGCAGAAAATTCAGGACATCTTAACACCGCTTTTAGGGTATGGACGGGTCAGTGCCAAAGTGTCGGCGGATATTGACTTTACCTCTTATGAGCAAACGCAAGAAATGTATAACCCGGAAATGCCGGCGGTTCGAAGCGAACAATTGGTTCAGGATAACCGTAACGTAGGCCCCAATGCGTCCAGTGGTGTTCCCGGTGCCTTATCCAATACCCCGCCTGCCAATTCCACGTTAACGCCGGTCAGGAACCGTAACATCAATTCACAGGCAATGACCAATCAGGACATTGAAGCCAACATGGTGCACAAGGAAAGCACCAAGAACTTTGAACTGGATAAGACCATCAGCCACACCAAAAATCAACCTGGCACTATCCGTCGTCTGACTGTGGCGGTGTTAGTGGATAACCGCTCGGTAATGAATGAAAAAACCAAGAAAATGGAAGTCAAACCCTTATCAAAAGCCGAACTGGATCAGGTGAAAGCCCTGGTGGCGGATGCTATTGGCTTAAATGCTGAGCGGGGAGACAGTTTAAATGTGGTTAACAGTAATTTTGTGAAACCGGAGCCCATTGAAAGCCTTCCTGAGCCGCGTTTCTGGCAAAAAGACAGTTTTTGGTCAATTATTAAACAAGTACTGAGTGGTTTATTTGTACTGGCCATCGTGTTTGGAGTACTTAGGCCTTTATTCAAAACCTTAGCCCATTCCCGCCGTGAGGAGGAAAGCGGCCCGGCGGAAGCGCAAGCCGCCCTGTCTTATGAAGGGAAGGGATTGCCGCCTAATCTCAGCGATTATGACCAGCAGTTACATCTGCTCAGACAAGTAGTGGACAAAGAGCCCAAACGGGTAGCGCAAGTAGTAAAAACCTGGGTTGATCGGGGGTAAGTAAGATGGACGGTATTGAGCGGGCAGCCATTTTGTTGTTGGGTATGGGGGAAAAAAATGCCTCGGAGGTCATGAAGTACCTTGAGCCCCGACAGGTTCAAAAGGTGGGTATGGCCATTTCCAACATGAATAACGTCAGTAAGGTCAAGATGCAGAACGTGCTCAGCGAATTTTTAAATGCGATCGAGGAGCAAAGCAGTCTGACGGTGGATACCGAAAATTACCTGCGTAACGTGTTGATTAATGCCCTGGGCGAGGAAAAAGCCATTCCTTTTATTGATCGAATTCTGGTTTCTGACAAGGACAGCGGCCTTAACCGCTTAAAATGGCTGGATGCCCGTCTCATTGCCGACGTTATCCGTAACGAACACCCGCAGATTATCGCCACCATCCTGATTCACTTAGACAGTGAGCAATCCGCGGAAGTGGTCAGTTATTTTGCCGCTGAGAAGCGCGCGGAAGTGCTGCTTCGCATGTGCAATATCGATACCGTCAAGCCCGAAGCGATTTCAGAGTTAGGCCATGTCATTGAAAAGCAATTAAGCGGACAAAAAGTAGCCAAAACTGCCTCGGTGGGCGGTATTAAAAGCGTGGCTGACGTGATTAACTTTCTAGACGGTGTCGTTGAAGCGGAAGTGCTTGAAAAAATCAATGAATGGGATCAGGAATTATGCGACAAGATCAAAGACAAAATGTTTGTCTTTGAAAACTTGGTCGACATGGATAATCGCAGCGTGCAAACCCTGCTTCGTGATGTGACGACCGAGCAGCTCATGCTTGCTTTAAAGGGAACAACGGAGCCTGTGAAAGAGAAAATATTCACTAACATGTCGAAACGGGCGGCGGATTTGTTGCGTGAAGACCTGGAAATGCAGGGGCCTGTTAAAGTCAGTGACGTGGAAAAGGCTCAACGCGATATTTTAGCGATTGCCCGAAGCCTGGCAGAAGAAGGCAAGATTTCCTTAGGCACCAAGGGCGGCGAGGAAATGATTTAAATCATGGGAATAAGACGCGATGAACAAGGATTTTCAACCCCTGTACGACGAATCCAATAAGAAGGATTTCAGTGCCTGGGAATATAAAAAGGATGAAAAACCGGCTAAAGATCCGGCCGTGGATGAACAGGCTCTCCTGGCTGCCGAATGCGAACGTCTACGCGAAGAGGCGAAAACCAAAGGCTATCAGGAAGGTTTGCAGCAAGCCCAGAATGAAATGAACCAGCTTCGCGATGAATTAAAGCAATGGCTTGAGTTTATTCAAAACCCGGTGCAGCTGGTGGATAAAAACGTCAGTGAAGAAATCATTAAGACCATCATCTGGCTTTGCGAAGCCTGCATCGGCATCGAAATTTCCAATTCGCCAGAAAAACTCCTGCTTTTGCTTGAAGAGATTAAGAAAGAATTGCCAAGCCTTCGCCGCGATCAGCAACTGGTGATGAATACCGAAGACGTCGAATGGTTAAAAAGTCAGTTAAGTCATAAATACCGCGACATCATCGCCATGTTAGTCAGCGACTCCACCCTGTCACGCGGCGATTTTTATTTACGAAACGAATACAGTGAGTTGGATGGCACCTTAAAAACCCGTTTAATGAATTTATTCAGCGCCCATTTGGGTTCCCTAACGCTTGATATTATCGAAGACGAATAATGGCTATTTACGAATCGCGTCTGGTGGATGCCTTAAAAAAATTCCGCCAGGTCCCGGATTCCGGGTTAAGGCATTGCGGCCATGTGAGCCGGGCTGTTGGCTTAACGCTCGAAGCCAAAGGGTTTCATTACCCGGTTGGCGCGCGTTGCTGGGTAAAATTAAATGAGACTGAGCGGGTGGAGGCGGAAATTGTGGGCTTTGACGGCGAGTGCGCCTACCTCATGTCCATCGGCCAAACCCAGGGAATAGGCCCTGGCATGCTCATCACCCCCAGCGGCCGTGTTGCCCATGTGAAAGTCGGAGCGCAATTGCTGGGGCGAATCTTGAATGGCGCCGGTGTCCCCATTGACGGCGGTGAGCCGTTGGTGGCTGCGGAAAGTTATCCGCTGACCAGCGCCCCGTTCAATCCCTTGCAGCGGGCGCCGATTACCACGGCCATGGATGTCGGTATTCGTGCCATTAATGGTCTGCTGACTGTCGGCCGCGGTCAGCGGCTTGGCCTTTTTGCCGGCAGCGGCGTGGGGAAATCGGTGTTGCTCAGTATGATGACCCGTTTTACTGCGGCTGATCTGGTGGTTGTCGGGCTTATCGGTGAACGGGGACGTGAAGTCAAGGAATTCATCGAATGCAATCTGGGTGAAGAAGGGTTAAAGCGGGCTGTGGTGGTCGCTGCGCCGGCCGACGAAAGCCCGCTGATGCGCTTGCATGGCGCCATGGTCGCGACCAGCATTGCCGAATATTTTCGTGATCAGGGAAAACACGTGCTGCTGCTGATGGATTCACTGACGCGATTTGCCCAGGCGCAGCGGGAAATCGCCTTGTCCATCGGCGAGCCGCCGGCCACAAAGGGGTATCCTCCTTCGGTGTTTGCCAAATTGCCGCAGCTGGTTGAACGGGCAGGAAATGGCACCCAGGAGGGCGGTTCGATCACTGCTTTTTACACCGTATTAACCGAGGGGGACGATCAACAGGATCCCATCGCCGATGCCGCCCGCGCCATCCTTGACGGCCACATCGTGTTAAATCGGGAACTGGCGGAATCGGGACAATACCCGGCAATTGATCTGGAAGCCTCGATAAGCCGGGTGATGCCGGCCATTGCGGATCCCAAACAAATGAGTCAAACCTTATTGCTGAAAAAATATTTGTCCATCTATGAAAAAAACAAGGATTTGGTCTTGCTGGGTGCTTACAGCAAAGGCACTGACAAGCAATTGGATAAGGCCATTGCCTATCGCGAAGCCATCAGCAATTACATTGCCCAGGGTATGAATGAGGCCGTCAATTACCAAGAAAGCCTGGCGCAACTGGATGCCTTGGCTGCAAGCCTGGAGCGCTAAGCCGTGTCCAGACAGCGGCTGGAACGCTTGAATACGCTTCTTGGCATGAAGGAAAAGGCCATGGAGAAGGCCGGTGAGATGCTTAAACAGGCACGCGAGCAGTTTACCGCTGGAAAAAGCAAGCATGACCAGATTGTCAGTTACCGTCAGGATTACGTTGAGCAATTGCACCGTATGGGGGATAGCGGATGTACGCTTGGACGATTACGCAATCGCATTGATTTTATCAACCAGTTAGATGCCATTCTTATCCAGTTGAACCAGCAATTGAGTCAACTTGCCAAATTTCGTAGCCAATGCGAAAAAAAATTTTTACAGGCTAAAGCAGAAAAAGACGCGGTTATTCGCTTGATTGAACGGGTAAAATTACAACGGAGCGAGCAGCTTGCCAGGCTTGAGCAAAAGGAAAGTGATGAGTACGCGCAAAAGCAATGGTATAGTAAAAACTCGATGAACAACCCTGATAAACGCGGTGGTTAATTTTTTTAAGCGAATAAGGATTTTCCTGGCGGCATTCATTATTGTCGCGGCATTACTTTCCAGCCTGTTTCGTGCGCTGACCCCTTGGGCTACGCAGTATAAATCGGAAGTTGAACAGCACTTGTCAACCTTGCTGGGGGAGGCGGTGACGATTCAATCAATGGAAACCGGGTGGTATTGGTTTGAGCCAGTGATTAAGCTTAATCAGGTCACCGTGACGGATGCGCATCGTGACACCATCAAACTCAGGCAATTGTTTGTGGGCATTAATCTGTTCAGTTCCCTGTGGCATTGGCAGATTCAACCGGGCGTGCTGTACATCAATGACGTGAAGCTGACAGCAAGGCAACGGCAGGATCAATGGCAGATTGATGGCTTAACCACTCATGACAGACAGCCCATCCACTGGACAGACGACTCCTACCAGCCGATTTTAGCCTGGATTCTGGCGCAACAGAAAATCATCATTAACCACCTGTCTTTGGATGTGCACTTAAATGACGGCACCTTTATTCCTGCTCGCGGCATCAATCTGGTCATTGGCCGCAGCGGATGGGGTTATCGCATCAAGGCCAAGGCGCACCTCCGCCAGCAGGTACCCACCGCGCTGCAATGGGTGGCTTACCTGACGCTTGATCCCTACCATCTCGACAAGACAGAGGGGCAAGTGTACCTCTCATTGAAAAACGTGGTGCCTGCGCAATGGCAGGGCTTTTTTAATCCAGAGCGCTACACGGTGACTGATGGTCGCGGGGATGTGCAGGTGTGGACGGATATTAAAGCCGGGCAGCTGCAGGATGCACAGGCGCGGGCCGATATCTACCGTTTGGCCTTGACTGACAATCAAACACAGCGCCACAACCGCCTGGATCGTTTTAAAGCCAATTTAGCCTGGCAACTCACCCGCACCGGGTGGCAATTAAGCGGCGATCATGTGGGTCTTGAAATTAATCATCGCCATTGGCCGCAAAATCAATTCCTTGTCGCATATCAAAAGCCACTCAACACCTGGACAATCCATGTCAAACAATTAATCATCGAATCCCTGTTGTCCCTGGATGTCTCCTGGCCTGATTCGTTTAAACCCTGGTTAGCTGTCAAACCGCGGGGCCTGTTTAAAGACACCCGCGTTCAGATTAAAAACAACGCGCCTGCCTTCCTGCTGACGCAATTTAAA
The DNA here is from genome assembly GCF_016864235.1 of Legionella sp. MW5194. Lineage (NCBI taxonomy): Bacteria > Pseudomonadati > Pseudomonadota > Gammaproteobacteria > Legionellales > Legionellaceae > Legionella > Legionella sp. MW5194. Next base: position 2,341,645 of record NZ_CP045732.1, on the reverse strand, counting down.
ACCTTGGGCTGGGAGGCATTCGGTCCTTATCCCGGAGTAGAAAACCTGTCGGGGGTGTTAAGTTGGCAACCGAATGAAGGCCATGTGGAGATTGACGGGGAGTACACGGTCATTAAGCCCAAGGATAAACCGCCCGTGACCTTTTTATCCCTAAACACGGTGCTGGACTGGAAAGAGCTCAGCCATGGCCTGCGCATCAGCCTGGATAGACTCGTCTTAAGGCACCCGGATTTGCTGTTTAGCGGCAATGGCGTCCTTGATGACGTGACAGCCAGGGAGATTGGCCATATCACCTTAACGGCGGCTTTATCCGCAAGCAAGGCCCAGCGCTGGCTGCTTTATCTTCCTTCCCAATCGCTTAAACCCAAGCTCGATGCCTGGCTTAAACACGATGTGAAGCGCATTGATAAACTCGTTGCCAATGTCAATATCAATGGCCGCGGCGCCGATTTCCCCTATGACAAGGCCGAGGGTGAATTTGAAATCAATGGCCATTTAAGCGGGGTGGATTTGGTTTTTGCCCCCAAGTGGCCGGTGACCAAAGACATTGAGGCCTATGTTCAGGTCAAGCAACGCACCTTTAATGCTGACGTGGTCCATGCCGATCTGCAGGGCATTGTGTTAAATGAGGCCAATGTGGTTATTAATAATCTGGGGTTAAACCGGGAAACCCTGCTGGTGCACACCAAAGTGGATACCAGTGCCAGCAAGGCGCAGAGCTATGTTCTGGCCTCACCGCTGAATAAGAAACTCTCGGCGTTAAACAGCCTGCAGATGAGCGGCTCCTTAAGCCTCGATCTCCAGCTTGAAGCGGCCTTGTATCCGGAAAATGATGACATTCTCGCCTTGGGTGACATCACGTTTAAAAACAACCAGGTGAAGGTTAATCACACGCTTGAAAACATAGAGCTGCACGAGTTGAATGGCTCCCTGCAATTTGATCATGAAGGCGTGCTCGACAGCAGTTTGCAAGCCTTGCTGCTCAATAATCCGGTGTCAATACTGATTCAGTCCATACGTTCTTCCAATCCGCGTACTGAAGTCAGGATTAAAGCCAAAACCAACATCGCCCTGCTACGCGGCAAATTGAATTTATCCATTTTTGAATTGATGCGGGGGGATTTTTGGCTGGAAGGGCTGCTGGTCATAACCGAGAATAAACAGGATCTGGATCAGTTTCAGATCAAATCCTCCTTAAGCGGGCTTAAGATCGATTTACCGCCGCCATTAAATAAAACCGCCGACAGCCAGGCACCATTAACGGTGGACATCCATTTCAATCCGGACAAAGCCCTGCGTTTTCGCATTAATTACGATTCGCGGCTCAGTGCGGATTTGTGGTTCAGCGGACCAAAAGGCCAGTTTCATCTGCAAAAGGGGGAAATCCGCCTGGGCAGCTCCACGGCACGCTGGCAGGAGCAATTGGGTTTGCAGATTGTTGGATCCCTAGCCTCGTTTGATCTGCGCCAATGGCTTGATACCCTGGCCAAATTACCCGCCACCCGTAGCAAGGAAAGCGTTAGCGACGCGGTCAGCTTCATTGACTTGCGTTTGAAACAGGCGCGCATTGCTGAACGCAATTACACCGATCTCGCCGTGCAGGCCACACGGTTAAATGCCAATGAATGGTCTATCGAAATCGAACAACAACAGGTGAAAGCCAATCTGCGTTACAAAATCAAAGAGCGTTTGTTAAGCGGGGTATTGGGTCACCTGTATTGGCATAAATCCAGCGACAGGCAGTCCAAACCCTCCAGGCTTAACGTCAGCGACATGCCCAATGTGGATTTGCGTATCCATGATTTTCGTTATGACACATTCAATGTTGGGCAAGTGGCCTTGAAAATGACAAGATCCCCCAAGGCCTGGCGGCTGGATTATTGCAAAATCAAAACCCCGGCTTATCAAGTGACTGCGACTGGCGAGTGGCATCAGGCCACACCCATAAATCAAACCCAAATCAAGGTGGATATGCAGATTAATGATCTGGCAGGCAGTCTGAAGCGATGGCATATCAGCCCGGTGGTGGAATCGTCCTTTGGCCAGATTGAACTGCGAGGCACCTGGCCCGGTTCGTATACGGATTTTGCCTTAAATAAAGTGAAAGGGACCATGGCACTGTATTTCAAGCATGGCCGCATCACCAATTTAAGCCCGGAAACGGAAGAAAAACTGGGCTTGGGTAAATTATTAAGCATCCTAAGCCTGCAAACCATCCCGCGGCGTTTAAAACTGGATTTCAGCGATCTGAAAAATGATGGCTACAGCTTTGATGTGCTGAAAGGCAGTTTTGAAGTCAGGGACGGGGCGATACACACAACGGACAGCTACATTGACGGTCCGGTGGCTTATGCCAGCATGAAAGGCAGTCTGGACCTGGCAAGACAGCTTTACGATGTGGACTTGCAGGTGTCGCCGCACATTACTGCGAGCCTGCCCATTGTGGCGACAATTGCCGGCGGTCCTGTGGCAGGCGTGGCCACCTGGGTGGCCAGCAAGATCATTAATCAGGGCATGCAAAAAATCAGAGCCTATACTTATAAAATATCAGGACCGTGGAAACAACCGGTGGTGCAGCAAGTCAGTATTTTCAGAAAGGAAAAAAACCAGTGACCCTGGCAGTAAAGAAAAACTTAACCCGGGATTGATCGATGTGGCTTGCCATTTTAAAAAAATACTGGCGTGTGACGACCTTCAGGGAAACCCCTGCCAATACGCCTTATTCCCTGTTGATTCTGCTTTTAGCCATCCTGATTTATTTTTTAATCGTCACCCTGCAATGGGAACTGATGGATTTAAAAAATCAGTTTCCCTTATCTGACACCATGCTTGCAGCTATCCTGCTAGTTGTCTCTTATTACGCTTATACGGCGTTGTTGCTGGCTGCCACCCGCAAAAGTAACCGCATTCTGCAAACTTTGACCAGTCTTTTAGTCTGCCATCTCATCATTCTGATGGTGGGGTTCATCATTGTTTTTTTAACGCCCATGCTGGCCAAAGCGGATATGACGCAGGTTGGCATGCGACTGTTGGTGATGATTTATCTTTTAAAGGTTCTGGTGTTAACATTATGGCAATTTTCAGTGGCCGCCCACATTTACAGACAAGCCCTGAATTCGGATTATCTGACCGCCATTTTAGCCAGTTTTGGTTTACTGGCGGCCAACATTTTAACCATGAGTTTCTTACGGTGAGAGCAACATGCATTTACACATTTTGGGAATAGGCGGGACCTTCATGAGCGCGCTCGCTATTCTGGCGAGAGAAGCGGGGCATCAGGTAACCGGTTGTGATGCGAACTGTTATCCGCCGGTCAGTGATTTACTCGCAGCCAAAGGGATTGAATGGTCTGAGGGCTATGAGGACACGGCCAGGGCGCTCAAGGCTGACTGCGTGATTGTTGGTAATGCCATGAAGCGCGGCATACCGGTACTCGAAGCCGTGCTCAATCACAGCAAGCAGTACACCTCAGGCCCTGAATGGCTGGCGCAAAACATTTTAAACCGTTACCGCGTGTTAGCGGTGGCCGGGACTCACGGTAAAACCACCACCACCTCCATGCTTGCCCATATTCTTCAGGAAGCTGGCTTAAATCCCGGCTTTTTAATTGGTGGCGTCGCGCCCAATTTTGCCACCAGTGCGCGTCTTGGGTCGGGGGAATGGTTTGTCATTGAGGCGGATGAGTACGACAGTGCCTTTTTTGACAAACGGCCCAAATTGATGCATTACCGTCCGCACATTGCCGTGTTAAACAACCTGGAATTTGATCATGCGGACATTTACACGGATTTGGCAGCCATCAAGCAGCAGTTTCATTACTATTTAAAGACGATTCCATCCACTGGCACCGTCCTTAAACCGCGGGATGATCAGGCATTAAATGACGTTGTGGCCCAAGGCCTTTACTCGCATCTTGAGGAGTTCGCCCTTGAAGGCACAGCCGCCTGGCGGGCAGAGATTCTTGATCAAAGCGGCAGCCATTTTCGCGTCTTCCATCAGGGCAAGCCGGTGACGGAGGTACAATGGCCTTTAATTGGCCGCTTTAATATTGAAAATGGCCTGGCCGCACTGGCTGCCAGCACCCACGCAGGGGTAAAGCCCGGCATTGCGGCTGAAGCCTTGACCCGCTTTGTGCCGGTCAAGCGGCGTCTTGAAGTCAAATCCAATCGCCATGGCATCACCGTCTATGATGATTTTGCGCATCACCCCACGGCCATCGGCAAAACCATCGAGGCATTAAAACAAAGCCATCGGCATCAACGCATTTTTGCAGTCATGGAGTTTGCTTCCTACACCATGCGCTCGGGCGTGCATGCGGCAGACATGGCTAAGTCTCTGGCCCCGGTCGATGGCGCCTTTGTCTTAAATCCACAGCAATTTAATCTCGCTGACTTAGCCAGTACCTGGACTTGTCCTTACCAATTGCTGCCGGATACCGACAGCATCATTGCCAGTCTGGTTAACACGCTACAGCCGGGCGATGCCGTGTTGATCATGAGTAACCGTGGCTTTGATAACATTCATCAGCAGTTGGTGCGCCGCATTGATGAACGCTTCTTACCCGCCTCATCCATGATTTAAAGCAAAGGTTATTGCAAATTCTTTGGCAGGTTGTTATAAAAAAAGAAAGTGCTGATTAACAAGATCTCTGCACTCTGGTATTTTTGTTAACCCTAATGCTAAAAAAATTGCAAATAATACCGAAAGGCTTAGAAGAGGTGCGTGGTTGATTGATGGGCAACATAACGGACTTATTATCCTTAATGACGTGCTCGCTTAACAGCCAGCGTGGAGGATTGCCATGCCAGACTACAAGGAGTTATTGGAGAAGGCGACTAAGCTGCCTGGAAATCTGGTTGTGGCCCATGATAACCGTTATTCGTATGTTTCCATGTTTTTTACTTCTGTCTTATGTACCCAGGCTTACACGGACGCGCTGCTGATTCAAAAAACAGCGATTTGCTTGAATCACTACAAAGCCAGTGAGGAGGATAAGAAATTAATCCTGACAGGGATGTACATTTACGTGGCTAGAAAAAGTTACAGCGGTTTGGCCATTCTCGGCGATAACACGTTGCTGCAATTGCTGCATGACCATCTGAAAATCAAATCATTCACTGAATTCAGCGCAGGCTTTATCAAGGCCTGTTACGCGGAACTGGATAAATTTTCTGACTGGGTTTATGAACAGAGGGCGTTTGAAGAGCCGCACGCGCTCTACACCGCGTTTCCTCACGACATGAAAATCGTGATCCAAAGTCCTATCGCAGAAGAAAAAAATACTCACGGTTGTCTTGGTATGGTATCTGATTGCCTGTCCGGACTGAGAATATAAATTATTGAAGGGAGATAGTATGGAGGTACCAAGTTATGGAATTATGCAAAAGGCCACGCAGAAACTGATTGGCTCGTTTAATGATCTTGCCAAACGCTATAAGCCCGGATCCTATCAGGCGCTGCTTAAAGTGGTGAAGGACGAATTAAAAGGAAAATACGAAGAAAACGTTAAAAAGAAACCGCAAAAAAAGCCCAGAGGATTATTCTCATTTACGTATTTCACGAACCCCGCTACTTATTTCACGAACACCACACCCGATGAACTGCGCCTGAATCAAATTGCCTGCATCACTCAACTGGTAACTACCCTGCCGGAGGGCAAAGAAGAACAAGAGACTGCAAACTATTTTGGGATTTTATTAGGTAGCATTATTTACCGCTATTTAAGGCTGGAAATGGTCTATCAAGGTCTTTCAGCCATGGTGTCCGACTCAGAAAACTGCGCATTAAAAACAACCCTGGCCGAGGTGCTTAAGTTAAATACGGATAACGCACTGGATGAATTGACTGTGTTTGAGTGCTGCAGTGCCTATCAGCGGTTTTTAAAGCAGGATAAAATTGCCGATACGTTTGAGTATATTAAAAGTGATAAGGATTTTTTTAGCAAACTAAGCCACATCATTGCCGAATACCAAACAGGCAGCGACATCATCTTAAAGCGCATAGAATATCTCCAGGTCATCCAAAATATCGATGAAGTGTTAACCCGTCTGGATAGTCCCACCCACCTGCTTTTCCCCCCTTTAATTAAAGAATTAAAAGCCGCCATGGCTGAAAAGCAGGAACTCAGTTCAGCAGAGATCCAGGAATTTTGGAAAAAATACGCGGTCAACCTTAAACCGCAGGAGGCGGGGTTGATGGAAAGAGTAATGGTGTTTAATCGAACGATCGAAAAAGAAGAACTCGATTCTACTGATTCAAAGGTTTCTGATTTCGAACACACACTCAGAAAACGATGGGACATTTACAAACAGCATGTTTTGTTTGGCGCTTATGTGACGACTTTGCAAAAAGTCAATGAATTATCGATTGCTGAGCTGAACCCGTTAACAAAAAAAATGAATACCGCGTTGGCTGAGACAATCAGTAATGCACTCAAGATTGATGCCTCAAATCGCCCTGACAAAGCCAACATGCAACTGGGGTTCATGTACATGAAACATTTCTTGGAAACACCCGGTATTGCGGAGCAAATCACAGCCAAGCCCTGGGGAAGAGCCGATATTTTAAAAGGCTATGTGGTGACCAGCCACAAAGCGTTGGATGAAGTGGATGAAATGGATGAAGGGATGGTGTTGAAAGTCTAGGGCTTAGGGCTGCTTCGCAGCCCTGCAGGAATCAAGACACTTGTTCAAAGGCCAGATTGCCATTCTGAAGCACCACCTTAATGGTATGCCCTGGCGTAAACTGACCGGTCAGTATGGACTGGGCCAAGGGATTTTCCAGTTTTTGCTGAATGGTGCGTTTGAGCGGGCGGGCGCCGTAGACGGGATCAAAACCGGCCTCCGCCAGATAACTCAGCGCGTCATCGCTAACGTTCAGGCCGATATTCTGGGCGCTTAACCGGCGTTGCAGGTAGCCGATTTGAATCGCGGCGATGTTGGCGATTTGCGCCTTGTCAAGCGGATGGAAGACGACGCTGTCATCGATACGATTAATGAATTCCGGTCTGAAATGCTGCCCGACGATTTCCATGACCGCTGTTTTCATTTGCTCGTAATTGAGTTTGGATGCCATGTCCTGAATCAGATGCGAGCCTAGGTTAGAGGTCATGACAATGACGCTGTTGCGGAAATCAACGGTTCGCCCCTGTCCATCCGTCAAGCGGCCATCGTCCATTACCTGCAAGAGGATATTAAACACATCGCTGTGTGCTTTTTCTACCTCATCGAGCAGCACCACGGAATAGGGCCTGCGTCTGACAGCCTCTGTCAGATAGCCGCCTTCTTCGTAGCCCACATACCCCGGAGGGGCACCAATTAACCGCGCGACAGAATGCTTTTCCATGAATTCGGACATGTCAATGCGAATCATCGCTTCTTCCGTGTCAAAAAGAAACGCAGCCAGGGCTTTGCAAAGTTCGGTTTTACCGACGCCGGTTGGCCCTAAGAACAGGAATGAACCAATGGGACGATTAGGATCGGCTAGACCGGCGCGGGAGCGGCGAATGGCATTGGCTACCGCATCGACCGCCTCATTCTGGCCGATCACGCGTTTGTGCAGGGCTTCTTCCATGTGAAGGAGTTTCTCTTTTTCCCCTTCCAGCATTTTGGCCACAGGGATGCCAGTCCATTTCGATACCACCTCCGCAATTTCTTCCTCCGTGACTTTGTCACGAAACAATTTGGCCTCCTCGCTGTTTTGTCCTTCCCCCGCCTGGGCCAATTGCTTTTCAAGCTCCGGGATGCGGCCGTACTGCAACTCCGACATGCGGGTTAGATCCCCGGCTCGGCGTGCCGTGTCCAATTCAATTTTGGCTTGTTCGAGTGCTTCCTTGATTTGGTTGGCACCTTGCAGGGCCGCTTTTTCTGACTTCCAGATTTCCTCAAGATCCGCGTAATTTTTTTCCAGTTCGCCGATGGTGGTTTCGAGATCGTGCAAACGCTTCCTGGACGCGTCGTCGTGTTCCTTTTTTAAGGCTTCGCATTCGATTTTTAACTGGATGAGGCGCCTGTCCAGTTTGTCCAAGCTTTCCGGTTTGGAATCAATTTCCATGCGGATCTGGCTGCCGGCTTCATCAATGAGATCGATGGCCTTGTCGGGAAGCTGGCGATCAGTAATGTAGCGATGCGAGAGGGTTGCTGCGGCAACAATTGCCGGGTCAGTAATCTCGACGCCGTGGTGCACTTCATAGCGTTCTTTAAGGCCGCGTAAAATGGCAATGGTGTCTTCAACACTGGGCTCATCAACTAAAATTTTCTGGAAGCGTCGTTCGAGGGCTGCGTCTTTTTCGATGTATTGGCGGTATTCATCCAGTGTGGTGGCGCCGATGCAGTGCAATTCACCCCGTGCCAGCGCCGGTTTCAGCATGTTGCCAGCATCCATGGCGCCTTCGGCCTTGCCGGCGCCGACCATGGTGTGCAGTTCGTCGATAAACAGGATGATTTGACCTTCCTGCTTGGCCAAATCATTTAACACGCCTTTCAGGCGCTCCTCAAATTCGCCGCGGAATTTGGCGCCAGCGATGAGAGCCCCCATGTCCAGCGACAGCAGGCGTTTGTCTTTTAATCCTTCAGGCACTTCGCCGTTGACTATCCGTTGCGCCAGTCCTTCCACAATGGCGGTTTTTCCTACACCGGGTTCGCCGATGAGGACAGGGTTGTTTTTAGTCCGGCGCTGCAAAACCTGAATGGTGCGGCGGATTTCATCATCACGGCCGATGACCGGATCCAGCTTTCCCTGTTCGGCGCGTTCGGTAAGATCAAGGGTGTATTTTTCCAGAGCTTGACGCTGTTCTTCCGCATTGGGATCAGTCACCTTGTCGCCGCCCCGGATTTCTTCAATGGCTTTTTCAATGGCCTGTTGGTTCGCGCCTGCCTGTTTCAGCAATTTGGCCAGATTGCTGTCTTCGCTCACGGCAGCCAAAACGAAAAGCTCACTGGAAATGTAATTGTCCTTGCGTTGCTGCGACAGCTTGTCGGTGAGATTCAAGAGACGGTTTAACGCATTGGAGATATGGATGTCGCCCCCGGTGCCACTGACCTTGGGTAATTTATCGAGGGCCTGATCAAGCAGGTTTCTAAGCATGGCCAGGTTGACGCCGGCCTTGCTGAGCAGGGGACGGCAACTTCCGCCCTGTTGATCGAGCAGGGCTTTTAAAACGTGTTCCGGTTCTATAAATCCATTGTCTCGGCCTAAGGCGAGTGATTGAGCATCCGCCAGGGCCATTTGAAATTTGGAGGTGAGCTTATCCATACGCATAGTGCAGTCTCTCTTAAATGAGTTATTTAAATTAACGGATACCTACCGTAAAATGAGGTTCTAATTCAAAAAATCAAGTAGCGACTATGAACAATAATCCGACCCAGGACAATCTCGAATCACAAACCCTGTTGAATAAACTGGTGATCGAATACCTGCGCGACCAACGACGTAAACGCCGCTGGCGATGGATCGTGCGGGCAGCCATTGCCCTGCTGATTGTGTACTTCTATTTTAGTGCATCAAGCTTCAGTGATGACAGAACAGCTAAAAACAAACCGCATGTCGGCCTTGTCGATATCGAGGGGACCATTTCGGATAGCGACACAGCCAGTGCTGACAACTTCGCTAAAAGCCTGGCGGCCGCCTACAAAAGCGAGGGGTTACGGGCGTTGCTTGTCCGCATCAATAGCCCTGGAGGCAGCCCGGTGCAGGCGGACTACATGTACAACACCCTGCAGTACTACCGTAAAAAATACCCCAGCGTGAAAACCTATGCGGTCTGTGTCGACATCTGTGCATCGGCCGCCTACTATGTCGCCGCAGGGACCGATGAGATTTATGCCAACCCTTCAAGCATGGTGGGCTCCATCGGGGTGCTTTATAACGGGTTTGGTTTTGTCGATGCCATCCAGAAGCTGGGCATTACCCGCCGCCTGCAGACCGCCGGTACCAATAAAGCCTTCCTCGATCCTTTTTCTCCAACCACGCCGGAGCAGCAACAAATGCTGCAAACCATGCTTAATGAGGTGCATCAGCAATTCATTGACAAGGTCAAGCAGGGACGCGGCAGCCGTCTTAAAATTGATAGTGACACGTTTTCAGGTTTATTCTGGACCGGGACTCAATCAAGGGAAAGAGGACTCATTGACGGCTTTGCGAGTAGCGGTGAGCTCCTGCGAGACGTGATCAAACGCGAAGAGGTTATTGATTACACCTACAAGCAAAGTGTGTTTGACCGCATGACCAAAAACATTGGTGCGGCAGTGGCCAATCAATTACCGGCAGCACTGGGATTGAAGAGCGGAATACAGGAGTAAAAGCCTGGCCTCCCCTGATCGGCAGGGGAGGTTACACGATAACTATTGCAGTTGCCGCCAGGATTGCCGGCCAAAAATCTGTTTACCGGGGTTTTCGTGAACTTTTTGAATACCGCCGCTGGTGCCTGGCAGGTATTTGTATTCTTTATCGCCCGCATTCAATACTGACGGTGTGGCAATCAAACCCACGGAAGCCTTCATGCCGCTGACCGGAACCGTGTAGTTTTGTCCCCCGTTGCTGTAGGTCACGGAGTCATTGACATCAAAATTATTGTCGTTGTTGATATCAAACACATTGTAATTCAGCCGTGCTCCCGTGAAGGCATCCAGTTCCATAAGCCAGCTTTCGCCGCCAAAATCGCAGGGATCGCTGGTGGGTATAATGGTTGAAAAAATGATCTTGCCGCTCAAATACAGCATGTTGGACACGACGCGCTCGCCCCGCGCATTGCCATTGTAAACCAAATCCATGTACCAGCCGCGATCATTGTTGGCCAATAAATTATTGCTGGTGACACGCAGGCCATTTTGTTCATAGATGATGGTTTGCTGGCGCAATTGGGCGCGTCCAGTGATGACGGAGGTGTTGTCATCCCTTAATGCGTAAATGCTTTGCACGCTGGTGTCGGTTTTATCACCGGGCTCAATGTATTTGCCGGTACCAATGTAAATCTGCAGGCCGGAGGCTGAGAAGTTCAGTCTGGAAACGGCGGGTTTGGAGGTAATGGGTTGACGTTTACCGCCGCTGTCAGTGGCCACAAACAGGGGTTTGGGGACGCTGCCCTGTTTATAGGCGAAATCCCATTGATTGGGGTTGCTGGCGGACACATTGATTTTCCATAAATTGCCAAACAAATCACCGACATAGACCGTGTCGGCAATCGCATTGCCGTCCAAGTCCACGACCGTGGGACTGGACATGCCGTTCGGGCGGCCAAGGGACAGCGGATCCGCACTCATGCCCACACCGGTATCCAATTTTTTAATCAGTGTCCCTGTGGCAATATCGACAATGTAAAGAACCGCGTTGCCGGTGGTGCTGGCATTGCCGTCGGTGGCGGTGTTGTTATAACCATTGCCAAAAATGGCAGCCCACTGGCCATTGGCCATTCTGACGATGGAGGCCTGGCTGTAGGTGAATCCCAAATCGGCGTCATTAGTATCATTAAATTCCCATTTGACAATGCCCGGCGCGCCATTCTCGGTAAATTGAGTGGGATCGGTCACATCCAGGGCATAGACGCCCTGGCCGCCACCATTTAACGTACCTACAAGCACGGTACGCCACTCGCTGTTGATGTAGACATCAATCACCGTGGGGGAGCCATCCACGTAATAACGGTGGGCGTAATTGGGATTGGTCAGTTGATTTAGGGTTTTAAAAAGGCTGGCGGGCACATAGGCAAAGACCTCAACCCCCGTGACTGCGTCAAACGCATGCAGCATGCCGTCGTTGGCCCCCACATAGATGATGGCGCGGCGGTTTAGATTGTTTTCACGGAAAATCCCGTAAGGGCTGCTGTTTTCCGGAGCGCCTCCCGACCAAGTGACCGGGTATTGCTGGTTTGGCACTTTGATGACGAGCGGGGTAGAGTTAATGATGTCGCCGAGCAGGGTGGTGCGATTACGGAACGTTCCGCCGTTTTGCTGTTCCAGCGATTTATCCCCACGCAGGAAGTTCAAGCGACTGCTGCCTAGTCCGTCACTCACGGCGGTCACCGGATTTAAATTCAAAGCCGTCACCTGGGATACGTCCAGTTCCGTATTGGTTGGGGAGGCCGGGTTTGAAGGCCAACGGAATTTAATGCCCGTGTTGTTGGACGGCTTAAAGGTGATGATGTGGCGGCCGGTGCTGAAATTTTGCAGGCTTAGTTTTTGGGATGCATCCCAAAGAGAGCCTTGCGGCCCTGAACCCGTAAAGAGAATATTGCCATTGGTTTCGTCAATGTCAAAGGCAAGCAGTTGACCACTCCAGTCCTTGGTTCTGAAAATGGCCTGATAAATCAGGGTGTCAGAAGCCAGGAAACCGCTGCTTAGGGCGGCAGACGAGAAGGATCCGGTTCTATCCAGAATTAAGGCAAACGCTCTGGCCAGTTGTGCCCGCAGGCTATTGGCATTGGTCACCAGAAAATAATTATCCGGATCGTTGTCATTGTCGGTATCGAATTCCGTGTTCACATCCGGCTCATTGTTATTATTGGAATCAATGAATCCGCCCCATTTTGCCGCGTACCACAGCGGGGATTTTAAGACGGTCGCCGAAGGGGTTGAGCTCGGTGTAAAGGTCCGGGTGGTGGTTAAAGGCAAGGCCACCCCATCATTCCAGGCACCGCCAGGCGGCTGGCCGGGCGGGGTGTCTAAAAAGTAGTTGACGTCGCTGCCGGCGGCTGTATCGACATCGCGTACTTCAAGGTACACGCCATCCTGCGTGGTACCGGAAATGACATACCCCATGTGCTGAGTGATCCCGCCCGCGGCGTAGATGGAGTCGCAGGCAATGGTCAGGGTATTGTCGGCATTGACGGTGATGGTGTATTTGACAATCGCGTCCATGTCAAAGTCAGCGCCCTGTTGCAAGTCGGCAAAATTTACCCGCAGCACGGCCTGGGTGGGCGTTAAGGATTCAATGTAATAATCGACAATTTCATTGGTGGGCTGGTATTGGCCCTGGGTTGCATTGATACTGAAGCCGGCGACGGATTTCCCAAAAGGCAGCACGGTAATCGGATTACCACCCACAAAAAATTTAAGTTCAGGCATGGGCGCGGACAGCGCGATTAGATAGGATTTGGCATTTTGTTTTCCCTGCGCGCTATTGAGATCATTAATCCAGGCATACCAGGCAACGCTGGCTGGATAATAGCTGCCCTCCGAGTTGGCTTCCAGGGGAGCAAGGCCACGGATATTGCCGAAACTGGTCACAGTTTTAGGCTTGGGAGAGCCATCGGCTGTACCGCCGGATTGGCCGATAAAAGCCAGCAGGCTTGAAAAGCCTTCACCGGTAAAAATACTTTGTGCGAGGGAGGCGGCATTGAAGGAGGGGGATAGATCGCCGCTGAAAGAATTGAAGTAGCTTCCGGGCACCTGATCGCTGTCATAAGTCGGATTTAAGTCGCTTAGCACCAGCATATTGGCTTTGGCACAATAAGGATAAACCGAGTAGGGGTTAACCCAGGAGGGCTTGGGTAGCCCCAGCGTCACATCCGTGCCGGTAGAGTAATTGTAGGCGGAGTTGGCTGACGATTTGCCGGCCAGGTAACGCACCGATTCATACATCATTTCACCCAGTGGATTCCCCCACATTTCGCACTCGCCGTTGTTGATGTTGCGGGTTGAGATAAATCCGCAGGAATATTCATAGTTACCGCCAAAACCGGTGACGGTTAATTTGTTAATGGTGGAAATAATGCCGTTTACCGCCGTAAATTGCCCGGTGTTTAAATCAATTTCATCGGTAATGCTGGAAATGTTTTTGCGCAGCACGCCCCCTGCCAGGTTGTTTTTGTAGGTTCCAGTCAACAAACCAAACAACATGGAATTGTTTTCACCAAATTCCTGCAGCAGGCCAATGGGCTTTTGCTGACCATTGGGGTAGCTGCGGCAATTGTCTTCAAGGCCAATGGCGCTGTCGCAGACTTTAACGCGCACAACATAATCGGTGAGCCCGGTAATCAGCGGCCCTGAACTGCCATGCAATGCCCGGGAACCGGCCACGGGTCGTTCGATGCTGACCCATTCCCAAATGCGGTAGGGTTGGTTTAAGGCTACCCGCAGCAGGGGGGAGGCGGTGTTTAACAGGGTGGTGTTGGCAAACAGATGGTAATTGCTGCCGGATGGGGCGGTAAAGGGGGTGTAGTCGCTGATGTTAAAGCCATCAATGGCTAAACTTTTGTATTCTTTACCCCAGCTGTGCCCATCCTGGGGAATATAAGCGCGTTGCAATACCGTGGCGGTTGTTGAGTCGATGGAGCGATAGCCACCATACAACACCTTGCGAATGGCATCGAGGCGGGAGGTGGTTAAATAATTTAAAAAATTACCACTCCAGCTCCCCGGGCACTTGCGATCAACCGCCATGGCGGTCGGGTAGAAATACTGCTGCCCCGAATCATAGGCATAGCATTTGGCGCTGTCAAAATAGCCGTAGTAGTCAATGCTCGGTTTAAAATGCAATTCAATCTGACCGTCGTCATCCAGATCAGTCAAATCGTTGTAGGCTTCAAAATAAAGCTTGTGGTCCCGGCTTAAAATCAACAGGGTCATGGGTGCGACGGTGTCGGTGATGAACAGCGGGGTCTGCGACAGGTTCAAGGTGCCGGAGAATAGAGGGGTGATGCATAAGGTGCCGGTCAGGCACACGGCTGCTGCAGACAGGTGCTTCATCAGTATCTCCTTGCAACAGTGGTTTGCAGGACACTGATTGAATCATTCGTAGACCCTGTACCGCGGGCAGTGACCTGATAATAAAAAACGCCGGTGCTTTTAGCAGACGATGAACCGACGACGGGAGAATCAGGAACAAACTGGAGAAATTCAATAATAAAACGGGGATTGGTTGCGATATTGTCCAGGCTCAGGGTGTATTGCGCTGAGCGGCTGTTCCACCAGCTTGATGGCTGGGTGGACAGATTAATGTTTTCATAGACCTGCTGGGCGCAGGGGTAAGTCTGGCAGGTGACATACACCGTGGGCTCTTTTTCCTGGCTTAAAACCCAGTTCTCACCCGCTTTTAAGGCGGATTCAGCGGCCACGAAGGATAATTCCTTATCCTGCAGGTTAGCTGACATTTTTTCCTGCAGGTGAGTCACCTGAACGGAGGTGATGCCTAAAAGGGTGATCACCAGTAATAACAGCAGGGTTGCGGCGAGCGTCGCACCAGATTGTTTCCTCATGATGGCAAACCTCGATTCCTTAAGGTAATGAATGTATCCCACTGACGGCGTAATTTACGATCGGTCGGTGTCAGGGTTACGCCGTTAAAGGTATAGGGTTGAACTTTGTCATTGACATTTTCGGTTGTGGCAAAGAGAAGATTAATCTGGATGCTGATGACGTTATTCCAGTTATTGGCATTATTGACCTGGGTGGCGGTCTGGTAACTGTCTACGGTGTTATCGCCATTCGTATCGACGCCATAGGTAACCCGCATGCGTTCCACGCCTTCAGCGATTTCATCCTCATTGCCATTAATATCCAGACGCACCAGCGCTAGAATGGGCTGACCGACGGAGTTGACGCGGCCTGTGTTTTTAACATAAAACGCATAGTAGAGAAAGCGCATGACCTGTGAATTGGCCGGGTACGCCATGGTCAAATCGTTGGTGTTATTGTCGCTGACGGTATGGGTAATGGCCGTGGCATTGGTGTTGGCACCGGCAATAAAAATATCGCCTACCGAGCAATTGGTAATCATCACCGGATCACCCGCGGCAATGCCTAAGCGATCATAAACTAAAATGGGGTTGTTGGGCTGATTCATGTCATCCCGCAATTGCACGCCAAAATTAGAGGCCATGCGTACTTCAATGATGTCTGATCCGATGAAGGGTTTCCCGGTTAAATTAGCGGGGAGGAGGGGGCTGAAAGAAGCGGCCAGTCCGTCGTAACCCTGCACAGGTTTGTCATAAGACAACATTGATGATACATTTCTGACCAAATTGGTCACTGCAATCTGCTTTTGATTGGCACAACCCTGAAATCCCGCCATGCGTAATTCCCGGGACAGTAAAAAATTGGCATACCGGCCGTTTTCCTGCAGGCGGGCTAAGCCTTCCTGCATGACGTAGGTGGATTTATTGCTCAGATAAACCGCACCTGCACTGGCAATGAGCAAGGTGCCGAGCGTAATGGCCACCATGAATTCAATCACAGAAAAACCATGGCATTGCAAGCGCTTCATAATTCCACTTCCATAATCAGGCAGGTTAGATCGACATCGGCATCGCCGCTGCAGCCTGTGCCGTTAACGCCGGTGCGTTCGTTATCCCAACGCATGATGACAGTGAACTGGTTGCCGTTACGGGTAATTGTGCCCTGGCCCTGGGGCAATAACGTGCTGTTGGTTGAATTCCAGATGTGCACGTCGCGTTGCGCAATTTGCCCGGCGCTGCAGGTTGTGCAATTGGGTAAGGAGGGCGTTCCTGAAATGTTATTGTAGGCACCCGACTGAATGCCGGCTGAATTGGCCATCATGCGATCAACCATGTTGCCCGCCTGGGCAATGGCGATTGAGCGCAACTGTGCCGTCTGATTGTAACGGATGGCATTCATCTGCAACGACGCGATGCCAAGTAAGCCCAGTGCCAGAACAAATGAACTGACTAAGACTTCAATTAAACTGAATCCTTTTTGCTGACTTGCCCAGTGTTTCATAGCTTCAGGTTGACAGAGACCCGGTACGATTTCTGTGCAAAATTCGTACCGGAGCTGAAGCGGGTATTGGGGGGGGTTAGCGCTTCATGACGGGCATCAGCGTTTGTAACAGTGCTTTAAACACTTTAGGGGTTCCGGCAATGACATCGCCCTGTTTCAGATACTCTTCGCCGCCTTGAGCGTCGCTTAACAACCCGCCTGCTTCCTTGACAATCAGGGCGCCGGCGGCGATGTCCCAGGGACGCAGGCCAAATTGCCAGAAACCATCAAGCCGTCCTGCGGCCACATACACCAAATCAAGCGCCGCAGAGCCGGTTCGCCGGATACCGACGCACTTACCCATTAAGGCTTCAAAGGTCGGCAGGTACCGCTGTGCTGCGGTGGGATTGCGAAAGGATACGCCGGTTCCGAGCAGGGCCTGCTGCAGCTGCGTTTGTTTGGAAACGCGGATGCGGCGGTCATTGAGTTGAGCGCCGCGGCCGCGGGTAGCCGAAAAACACTCATGCCGAATGGGATCGTAAACCACGGCGTGTTCGATGCGATTTTTAATTTTGCAGGCAATGGAGACCGAGTAAAAAGGGAAACCGTGCAGGAAATTGCTGGTTCCATCCAGCGGATCGATGATCCACTGGACATCGGATTCCTCATTATAAAGACCGCTTTCTTCCGCTAAAATACCATGGTCAGGGTAGGCCTTGTGGATTGCCTGAATGATGGTTTGCTCGGCTTTGATGTCCACTTCGCTGAAATACTCGGCATTGTCCTTGGCCGTGACTTTAATTCTGTCAATTTGTTCAATATGACGTACAATAATGTCACCGGCCTGACGGGCAGCGGCGACTGCAATATTAAGTAATGGTTCCATGGCTTCGCTCTTTTCTAAAAAAGTCAGCGATTCTAGCACATTTTTTTTGTACAGAGAGAAGTCATTGCTGTTATAGTTACCCACTTCGCAAAATTCATTGACCTTTATGAAATTAGAGTCCTTTCGCATCATACTCGTTGCTACCTCGCATCCGGGCAATATTGGTTCCGCGGCAAGAGCCATGAAAACCATGGGGTTGAGCCGTTTGTATCTGGTGACGCCCAAGTCTTTTCCTGATCTCAAGGCCTGGGAAATGGCAGCGGGGGCGGATGATGTGCTTGAACACTGCGTTGTCACAGAAAGCCTGGATGAGGCTTTACGCGGTTGCCAGCTCGTGTTAGCCACCAGCGCGCGGCCTCGCGGCATTGCCTTACCGGGCTTAACGCCATCGCAAGCAGCGGAAATGCTGTGTGAAAAATCCGATGACACGCAAGTGGCTATCGTCTTCGGTCGCGAACATGCCGGCCTGACCAACGATGAATTGTTGAAAAGCCACTATCATATTTATATCCCCAGCAATCCGGAGTATGGGTCGCTGAACCTGGCGCAGGCGGTGCAGATTATTGCCTACGAATTGCGGATGAAATTATTGTCGCCTTCCGCCGACGTGGCCTTGCGGGCGGATAAACCGGCTACTGCGGATGAGGTTGAGCAGTTTTATGCCCATTTGACCGACGTCATGGTGGCGATTGATTTTTTAAAACCGTCGAATCCGCGGCGTTTACAACAACGCATCCGGCGTTTATTTAACCGTGCAAAACTGGAGCACATGGAGGTCAATATCCTGCGCGGCATTTTAACGCACGTTCAGAATGCATTGAAATGGGCGGACGTGAAGGACAGAGGATAAGGTCATGAAACAGTTACCGATTTATTTTGATTACATGGCGACCACCCCGGTTGATCCAAGGGTGGTGGCACGTATGCTTCAGTATCTTGGTCCTGACGGCATGTTCGGTAATCCCTCGTCCATTTCTCATCCTTATGGCAAAGAAGCCGCGGCAGCGGTTGAAACGGCCAGGGCGCAGATTGCTGAGGTTATTCATGCCGAGGCTCGAGACCTTGTTTTTACTTCCGGTGCCACCGAAGCCAATAATCTCGCCATTCTGGGCGCCGCCCGCTTTTATCAGCATAAAGGCAGGCACCTCATCACCATGAGCACTGAACATAAAGCCGTCCTTGACTGCGTGCATCAGCTTAAGAAAGAGGGATTTACTGTCACCTGCCTGCCGCCTGAGCCAGATGGGTTGCTTTCTCTTGACCGATTAAAGGCGGCCCTGACGCCAGAAACCATTCTGGTGTCGGTGATGCATGTGAATAATGAAACGGGCGTCATTCAGGACATCACGGCCATTGGCGAGTTGTTAAAGGATAAGGGCATTATTTTCCATGTCGACGCGGCGCAGAGTGTCGGCAAACTGCCTGTTGATCTTGAACACATGCCCGTGGGGTTAATGTCATTGTCCAGTCATAAAAATTATGGTCCTAAAGGCATAGGCGCTTTGTATATTCGCCATAAACCGCGCCTGCGGCTTTTACCTTTATCCTATGGTGGGGGGCATGAACAGGGGTTGCGCTCAGGAACCCTGGCCACGCATCAGATTGTGGGCATGGCCGAAGCATTTTATTTGGGCGAGCAAACGCGCGTGGCCGAGCAGGCACGCCTTTTAGCGATGCGCCAGAGGCTTTGGCAGGGCATCAGGCATCTTCCCGGTATCCGTTTAAACGGCCACGAGCACCAGCGGATAGCCGGTAATCTCAATCTGACTTTTAAGGGCATTGAAGGCGAAACCTTGTTGCTTGCCTTGCGCGAATTGGCCGTGTCCACGGCATCAGCCTGTTCTTCCGCCAGCAATCAACCGTCTTATGTGCTTAAAGCCCTGGGTTTAAGTGATGAAGACGCCTACAGTTCCATTCGCCTGTCCCTGGGGCGTTTTACCACGGAGGCGGACATTGAAAAGGCCATTCACACCATTTGCCAACAAGTAACCCGTCTGCATGAAATAGCGCCATGATGAATTATAATAATTTAGTAGAAACCTGTTTTTTTACGCCGCGGCATGGGGGCACGCTGGATTGTAGCCAACCTTTCACGGTATTCAGTGAGACGGGGATCCGCGGTAAAGCGTTTTTGCAATGGTATGCGGCCTGCGACGCACAGGGTTTAATCATCCAGTGCTGCTTTAAAGCCTACGGTAACCCGTACCTTATCGCGGCAGTGGAATGGTGTTGCCGCCAGATGACGGGCACGTCGGTGAGCGAGCACCCACGTTGGGATTACCAGCAGCTGGTGAATGTGCTGGAAATACCCAAAGCACTTTATCCTACCGCCCTGCTGGTGGAACAGGGGTATAAGCAGATTTGTGAGAAAATGAAACAATTAGTAAAGGAGAACCCGTAATGAGTGGTGTTGTTCAATACGAAGCGAGCAGTGAGACGGGCGTTAACTTAAGTGAAGCGGCGAAAAATCATGTGCTTTCTTACCTTAACCGTCAGACCAATTGCCGCGGTATCCGTTTTTCGGTTAAGAAAACAGGGTGTTCCGGTCTTGCCTACGTGGTTGATTATGTCGAAACGCCGCAAAGCAGTGATATCGTCCTGCCGTTGACTGATCAGTACCAAATCTATATCGATAAAGGCAGTTACCCCTTCCTGAAGGGCATGGCCATTGATTATGTCAAACAGGGCTTGAATGCCAAATTTGTTTTTAACAACCCCAACCAAACCGGCGCCTGCGGCTGCGGTGAAAGCTTCACGGTCGAGTAACCGCGCTATTTTGCCAGTTCCGCTGCTTCTATCTCTTAAATAAAAGCCCCTCTCGCGGCGGGAGAGGGCAATACTGGCCAAACAGGCCTTGCCTCAGAGCCACCCTCCACGAACCGGGTGTCAATCAAAAGAAAAAAATCAACACAATTTGTCCATATTTAATTTTTTTGATTTAAATTTGTCTAAATAAGCGAAAATACTTGCTAAAAATGCAAAATTTCCTTAAGCTTCCCTTAATAAATGAATATGAATGAAACAATGTTTACATTCTTTGTGGTATTTGTTACTATATCGCCCATGATGTACTGTTTGTGTCACATTTTCCGACCTGAACAGCATCAATTTCATCATCAGGAGAGAGGATAATGAGTGCAGTAATGCAACAAGTTGAACAGGTTAGTGAAGCATTAACCCAACAAGTCGTTGGCGCAGTAAAGCGTTATCTCAACGCAGTGGGTAATAAAGAAATAAATCTCAACCTTTATCAATTAATTGTTGAGGAAGTTGAGGCTCCCTTGTTCCGTACGGTCATGGAGTTAACCCGCTACAACCAATCCAAGGCAGCACGCGTTTTAGGCGTCAGCCGTGGTACTCTGCGCACCAAGCTTAAGCGTTATTTCGACGACGAATTTATTGGCACCCGCGGTTAATAAATTCTGGTCTTTCTGTAGGCACTTTGCTACCATTACTATCAGAGTCGGTCAGGCAATCGCTCCTTGCAAGGCAAGGGGAGGAAAGTCCGGGCTCCATAGGGCAGAGTGCCAGGTAACGCCTGGGAGATGAAAGTCTACGGAAAGTGCCACAGAAAATATACCGCCTCCCGCCTGTGCAGGAGGTAAGGGTGAAATGGTGCGGTAAGAGCGCACCGCGCGTCTGGCAACAGGCGTGGCAGGGAAAACCCCACTCGGAGCAAGACCAAATAGGAATCCATCCGGCGTAAGCCGGCACATGCGGCCCGCATGGGATTCGGGTAGGTCGCTTGAGGCTTGTGGTGACACAAGTCCCAGATGAATGATTGTCCACGACAGAACCCGGCTTATCGACCGACTTTTCTACTGTCCTCTTGTATTTATCCGACACTGGCCTTACTATCGCCTCATTTTTATAAACAGGGCGTTCTCTATGATGTTATGCATCGATGTGGGTAATTCCCATATTTATGGCGGTGTTTTTGCCGGCGATGACATTCGTCTGCGCTTCCGGCACACATCGAAAGTCAGTACCTCCGATGAATTGGGCATCTTTTTAAAGAGTGTGCTGCGGGAGAATCAGTGTTCACCCGACGCCATCAGTGAAATTGCCATTTGTTCCGTGGTTCCCCAGCTTGACTATTCCTTGCGCTCAGCCTGTGTAAAATACTTCGCGGTGGATCCCTTTTTCCTGCAGGCAGGAGTAAAAACCGGTTTGAATATTAAATACCGCAATCCGGTGGAAGTCGGTGCCGATCGAATCGCCAATGCCATTGCCGCGACTCATGCCTATCCTGGTAAAAACAGCATTGTCATCGATTTTGGCACGGCGACGACTTTTTGCGTCATCACCGCGCAGAAAGCTTATCTCGGCGGTGCCATCCTTCCGGGGGTACGTTTGTCTGTGGATGCCTTGTCTAACAATACCGCCAAGCTTCCGGCGGTTGAAATTGTCAAAACCGACCAGGTGGTCGGGCGCTCCACCATCGAAAGCATTCAATCGGGTATTTTCCATGGTGCCTTGGGCGCCTGCCGCGAACTGATTCATCGTATCAAAGAAGAAACCTTTTCCAATCAGGAGGTTTTGGTGATTGCGACCGGTGGTTTTGCGTCCCTTTTTGATAAGCAGGGTATTTACGATGTGTTGTCGCCCGACCTGGTGTTGCAGGGCATTCGACTGGCTGCCTTAATGAATCAGTGAGTTGTTGTATCGCATGTTCCTGGTACTGCTTTAGCCTGGCCCAGGGATCACCGTTTTTTTCAGTTGTATCCTTTTAAATCAAAGAGCATCAGATAAAAACATCTTCGCAACCCATCCGTAGGCGATGGGCTTTTTTTGCCATTTAAGTGGCATAAAAAGGTTGACGATTGGGAAAATGTGTTTCTATAGTGTATAAAAGTGGTATAAAATAATAAAAAAGTGGAGATTTGTGGGGGAGCTATTCTTCCTCATAAGAGAAAATCATGTTTCGCGGAATCAATGCCATTACAGTTGACGGAAAAGGTCGCCTTGCCATCCCAACGCGTTATCGCGACGCGTTGAGTGCGGATGGCAAATCGGCTTTGGTTGTTACCATTGATACCGAAGAAACCTGTTTACTGCTTTATCCGGCCGCGCAATGGCAAATTATTGAAGATAAATTACAAAGTTTGCCCAGTTTTAATGCCGCAGCACGACGCATTCAACGGTTGCTGATTGGTCATGCGACGGATGTTGAGCTCGATAGCAATGGCCGGGTGCTGTTGCCGCCTTTACTGCGTGATTACGCGCAGCTCGATAAAAAGGTGGTGATGATTGGGCAGGGTAACAAATTTGAAGTGTGGAATGAGATGTTGTGGCAGAGTAAACGCGAGCAATGGCTGGAAGAGGAAGGTGACGGCGAAGGGGGTCTCCCTGACGAAATGAAGAATTTTTCTTTATAACGGAAGCAGAAAATGGCCCATCAATCCGTGTTGTTACAGGAGGCAATCCAAGGCCTGGCGATCAAGGCTGACGGCATTTATGTCGACGGCACCTTCGGTCGCGGCGGTCATGCGCGCGCTATTCTGCAACACCTTTCACCCGCAGGGCGATTAATTGCCATTGATAAAGATCCCGCGGCCATAGCCTATGCCAGGGACCATTTCAGTCAGGATTCCCGGTTTACGCTTTTTCATGGATCGTTTGCCGATTTACCACGGTTTGCAGAAGAAGCCGGAGTGACAGGTAAAATTGACGGGATTTTGCTGGATTTGGGTGTTTCTTCCCCGCAACTGGATGAACCCGAGCGTGGTTTCAGTTTTATGCAACAGGGACCTCTCGATATGCGTATGGACTCAACACAGGCCTTGAGTGCCGCGGAGTTCATCAATAAAGCGGATGAAAAGGATCTGGTGCGGGTATTTCGTGAATACGGCGAAGAGCGTTTTTCAGGCCGTATTGCCCGCGCGATTGTCGCGGCAAGGCAACAGAGCCCGATTGTCACCACCCAGACCCTGGCTGAGATTGTGAAACAGGCCAACCCCAAGTGGGAAAAGCACAAGCACCCCGCAACTCGGGTATTTCAGGCCATACGCATTTACATCAATCAGGAATTAACTGATTTGTCGACTTGTCTTAACCAGGTGATGGTGACATTAAGGGTAGGCGGCCGTTTGGTCATTATCAGCTTTCATTCGCTGGAAGACAGGATAGTTAAACAATTTATGCGCGATAAAGAGCAAGGTATTCGCCCACCGCCGGGCGTCCCTGTGCGAGCAAGCGAAATGGGCAGTTGTTTTAAACGCATTGGTAAAGCCATTAAACCCGGTGAAGCGGAAATAAGACAAAATGCCAGAGCCCGGAGTGCGGTCCTTAGAATAGGAGAGAAAACAGCATGAATGCCGCAGCAAGAGCAATTAATCAAAGCAACTTATTTAGTGGACAATTACTGGAAATGCGCCTGTCAAAACAATGGTGTTTGATCTTGTCGTTACTCTTTGCCGTCCTTGTCAGTTCATTGGTGGTTATTTACACGACGAATGAACATCGATTAAGCTTCAGCCATTTGCAGCAATTGGAGCAACAAAGCCACCAATTGCAGTTGCAATGGGGGCAATTGCTGCTGGAACAGGCGAGCCTGGCTACCCCTGCGCGTGTAGAGCAGTTGGCCACGGAAAAATTGCAAATGAGATTACCGTCCGATAAAGACACTTATGTATTACAGCAACAATGACTAGCAAAGGGCATAAAGCGCGTTTAATTGTCGTCTCTGTTTTTTTTATCGCGTTGCTCGCGGCCCTGCTTTGGCGGATAACGGATTTAACCATCCTTCATCGCCAGTTTCTCAAGGGGCAGGGGGATGCCCGAAGTTTGAGGACGGTGGATATTCCCGCTTACCGCGGCATGATTGTGGATCGTCAGGGGACGCCTCTGGCAGTCAGTACTCCGGTTAAATCCTTATGGGTAAACCCCAAAGAATTTTCTCCTGATAAAAAGCAGCTGTTTGCCCTGGCCAAATTACTGGACATGCCACCCAAAAACGTAATAGCCCAAATTCAACGGGCGAAATCCAGGGAATTCCTCTACCTGAAGCGGCAACTTCAACCGGCCTTAGCCAAGGACATTGAACAGTTAAAGATCCCGGGTCTGAATTTCCAGCAGGAATTCAAGCGCTATTACCCGGAGACAGACAGCACAGCCCAATTGCTGGGATTTACCAATATTGATGATGTGGGCATTGAAGGCCTGGAGTTAGCCTATCAGGATTGGTTGATGGGAATTCCCGGTAAAAAAAGGGTATTAAAAGATCGTACCGGTCATATCATTGAGGAGCTGGGTGTTATCAAGGAGCCAAGGCCGGGGCACGATTTGGTGTTAAGCATCGATCGCCGCATCCAGTACCTGGCTTATCATGAATTACAGAGCACCCTGGAAAAATTTGCCGCCAAGTCGGGTTCGGTGGTGGTGCTTGATTCACAGACAGGGGAAATTCTGGCGGCGGCCAATGCACCCTCGTTTAATCCTAACGTACGCGGCCGCTACACGCGCGAAAGTTACCGCAACAAGGCCATTACCGATGTCTTTGAACCGGGTTCACTCATGAAACCGTTCAGCATTGCCAGTGCGCTGGGCAGCGGCCAGTTTACGCCCGAAACCATCATTGATACTCGTCCAAGCTGGATGATTGTTCATGGCCATACGGTGCGGGATGTGCACAATTACGGGGTGCTCGATGTGACCGGTGTGCTGCAGCATTCAAGTAATGTCGGCGTAACCAAAATGATTTTGCAAAGCCCGCCGGAGCAATTGATTGGCCTGTTGCAGCTAAGCGGTTTCGGACAGCGAACAGAAAGCGGTTATCCGGGTGAAAGCGACGGTGCCGTGGTCAAAGTCAAGGATGCCAATCCCTTTGTGCTCGCCACGCTTGGATTTGGTTACAATATTTCGGTGACTGCTTTGCAGTTGGCCAAAGCCTATTTAATTTTCGCCAATCACGGTAAACTTCATCCAGTGACTTTATTGCACAATGACACGACTGAAATTGGCGAGCAGGTGCTTGACACAAAAACCGCCGATGAGGTTCTGGCGATGATGGAGGCTGTGTTGGGCAATGAGGGGACGGGAAAGGCAGCCAGAATTCCTGGGTACCGCGTTGCCGGTAAAACCGGTACGGCCCGGGTTGCCGGTAAAAACGGCTATGAGTCCAACCGCCACATTGCCAGCTTCGCGGGCATTGCTCCCGTGTCCTCACCCAGGCTTGTTGTTGTCGTTGTGATTCATGAACCGACCCGTAACGGTTATTACGGGGCAGCTGTTGCGGCGCCGTTGTTTGCCCAGGTCATGTCGGGCGCTTTGCGGATTTTAGACATACCCCCTGATAAAACCACACCGTGAGGTGATTATGAAATTGTCTGACCTTTTAAAACACTGGACGACTGTCAGCCACGACTGCGACATCACCGGCCTTTGTAATGACAGCCGTAAAGTGCAACCGGGTGATTTGTTCATTGCCTATCCCGGTACAGCCGTTGATGGCCGTTTATTTATTCCTCAGGCATTGGCAGGGGGAGCGGCGGCAGTGGTTTATGAACCGGGCGACTGGCCTTTGATCGATTGTCTTCCCTCCTCCTTTATCGGCGCACCGCTTCCCAAACTTGCCCGTCATCTTGCAGCGATTGCCAGCCGATTTTATGCTGATCCGAGTAGCAAAATGAATGTCACCGGCATTACCGGCACCAACGGAAAAACCACCATTGCTTACCAGTTGGCTCAGGCCCATTCCCTGTTAGGTACGCAGGCTGCCTACATTGGCACCCTGGGACAGGGTGAAGCCTCTCAATTGCAACCGCTGGCCAATACCACCCCGGATGCCCTGGCCCTGCAATCCTTGTTTGCTCACTACCAGCAGCGAAAAATAAGGCAGGTGTGCATGGAAGTGTCGTCTCATGCCCTGGCGCAACAGCGGGTCGACTGCATCCATTTTAATCAGGCCATTTTTACCAATCTGACCCACGATCACCTGGATTACCACCTCACCATGGAGGCTTATGCCGCCGCCAAAGCGGCTTTGTTTAAAAAATCCAATTTACAATGGGCGATTGTCAATGGCGATGACGCTTACGCCCAACAAATGGTCGATGCCATTCAGCCGCCCTGCCGTCTGTTGACCTATGGTATTTATGAAAGTGCGGATATTCGTGCCCTGAATTGGGACGTCAGTCTTTCAGGCACCCGCATCGACGTGTTATCGCCCTGGGGAGAGTATCAGCTTAAGATTAACGCGCTTGGCTTTTTTAATATTTATAATGCGTTGGCTGTATTCTCAAGCCTTCTGGCAGCCGGTTATCCCCATGAAGCGGTGGTTGCCGTCATGGCACAATTGCAACCGGCTCCCGGCCGTATGGAAGTGGTGGCGCAGAAACCCTGTGTAATTGTGGATTATGCCCATACCCCTGATGCGCTGGAAAATGTGTTGGCAACGCTTGAAAAGGTTAAAAAAGGCAAAATGCTGGTGGTTTTTGGCTGCGGCGGTGATCGCGATAAAACCAAACGGCCGATGATGGGCCGAATTGCCAGCCAGTATGCTGACATTGCTATCATTACCAGCGACAACCCCCGAACTGAAAATCCGGAAGCCATCATCCACGAAATTGAAAAGGGCATTTCCTCCCACCCTTCGCTGTATAAAATTGTCAGCCGGGAGGAAGCAATCGCAAAAGCCGTCAGCCTTGCCGACAAGGATGACATCGTGCTGGTTGCCGGCAAAGGCCATGAGACTTACCAGCAGATTGGTCAGGTCTGTCACCATTTTTCTGATCAGGAAATCATCCGCGGCTTATTGACTTAATCGGCACCAAGAAGCGTCTTTAACAATCGATTGCCTAAGGCGCTGCTGTAGGTACTGAAGTCATGGCGAAAAGTATGGGCCTTTCGTAAGGTAAGGAAGACACCCTGCTTATCGCCGGCTTCTTTCATTGCGTGGGTTTCTCCAACCGGATCATAAAGCGACAGCAACAGGGAAGGCCAGGAATCAAGGGCAGCCGGAACAGGCAAAGACTGCCTGGCAGGTAAGGGGTGATGAAGCGGCTTTAGACCATAATATTCATGCAATTTATCGCTCAGTAGCGTGACCGCACGGTGCTTCGCTTCGATGCTGTGCCCTGCGATGTGTGGCGTGCAGAGCAGCGCTCTTGAGAGAAGAGCCGCATTCACCGCCGGTTCATTGAGATAGACATCCGTGCAATAGTGAAGGTGAGGGAAGGCGAGCAGGTCTGCTTCATTGACTATCCCCCCGCGTGACGCATTGATGATCACCGTACCGGGTTTAAGCTGGCTTAAAAAATCGGCATTAAGGCTGTTGCGGCTGGGGTAGGGAGGGGCATCGTGCAGATTGGCATGCACGCAAATTAAATCACAGGCAGTCAATTCGTCAAGGCTGCAACTGCGAAACGTTAAATCCCTTTCTGCCTTGGGGGGGTCATATTGACGGACACCCCACTGCAACGCTTGCAAACGCTGGGCTACCCGCAAGCCCACTTCACCGCAACCGATAATGCCCGCCAGTCTGCCAGGCAATGGCTGATTCAGTTCAAGCCAGGCTAAAGACGCCATGACATAATCTGCAACGGCCGGGGCATTACAGCCTTTGGCATCGACCAGGGTGATGCCGCGGCCGATTAGGAAGGCTTCATCGAGATGATCCGTGCCGCTGCTGGCCGTGGCGACGTATTCAAGGGTATGCTGACTCAGCAACGCGGCATCGACTTTTAAAGTCGAACGGCATAAAAGGATGGCTTTCCCCGGTAACAGCGACGGAATCTGCTCGGCATGCTGATAAAAACTTAAGCAAAATGGCGCTGGAAAGACGGTTTGCAAGTCCGGCAGCGAGGCGTCAGCAAGGATAGGGATCATAGGCGAAACACAAAGGCTAAGACACTTAACGCCGCGTGAATGAGCGGATTAATAATCCAACCCAGTGCGCCAAGCATCATCAAGGCTAATAAAATGAAAAAACCAAATGGCTCAACTTTTTGTAACTGAATGGCGGCCTTGTAAGGCAACAGGCTGATGGCCACACGCCCCCCATCAAGCGGCGGAATGGGCAACAGGTTAAAAAAGGCAAGCAGGAGATTAATCAATAGGCCGGCCCGGGATACCAGCAGGAAGAACAGGCCGACCATGGATTGCGGATGAAAGAGTGAGGCTAATTTAAAACATCCCGCCCAAAAGAGGGCCATCAGTAAGTTGGCAAGGGGGCCTGCGGCAGTCGCCAAAGCCATGTCCCGGCGGGGACGGCGAAAATGGCTGGCATTGATAGGTACGGGTTTGGCCCAACCGAAAACAAAATTAAACTGGCTTAAAACCAGCACCAGAATGGGAATGAGAATGGTACCGATTAAATCGATATGGCGCAGTGGATTAAAGCTCACCCGTCCAAGCATTCTGGCGGTGCTGTCACCCAATTTATCGGCGACCAGGGCGTGAGCGGCTTCATGCAGGGTGATGGCAAACAGCACGGGAATAATCCAGACGGCGATTTGTTGGATGGTAGTCAATTCAGGCATAGGTTATTCACCAAGGGTCATTATTCGGTCCCGATTTTACGGGCACTTGCCAGGGTACTCAAGTACTATCTCTCCTGCTGCTTTAGTATAGTATTTCTTGACATGCTCCTATATTATGTTGGCTTTGCCTGATGGACGTCGTATCGAATGAGTTGGCCACGGAGTGTGTATTACGGGTTGTTGCTGGGCTTATCGCTGCTTGTTTTTTTACCAGGCATTGCCAAACTGCCAGTGATTGACAGGGATGAAGCGCACTTTGCTCAGGCGACCCGGCAGATGTTGCAAACCAATAACTATTTTCAAGTCCGTTTTCAGGACCGCACCCGCTTTCAAAAACCGCCCGGCATTAACTGGTTACAGGCAGCCAGCCTTAAACTCACGGGACATGGCGACAGCGCAGGCATCTGGCCCTACCGTCTTCCTTCCTTTTTAGGGGCTTTGTTGTCGGTGTTGTTGACGTTTGCTTTCGCCAGTCGCTTTGTCAGTTTTCAAACCGCCTGGATGGCTGCGGCATTGCTGGCTTCCTCGCTGTTGCTGACCGTCGAGGCGCACATGGCCGTGATTGATACCTCGTTGCTATCCTCGATTCTGCTGATGCAGGGAGCCTTGTGGATTATTTATGACGGCGTGCATACTCATCGCAGGATTTCACCCATCTGGCCCGCTCTGTTCTGGCTGGCCATGGCGTATGGGTTAGTGCTCAAAGGGGTCACCCCCCTGGTTGGGGTGTTGACGATTACGGCCCTCTGTGTGACTGAACGCCGTGTCGCCTGGCTAAAGGCGCTTAAAATGCTGCCTGGGTTGCTGCTGTTTGCCATTTTAAGTTTAGCCTGGCTGTTGATGTTGAACCAGGCAGAACACAGCAATTACCTGATGCAAATGCTCAATAAGGATTTGCTGCCCAAGTTACAGGGCGGGCATGAATCGCATGGCCAACCGCCGCTGTTTCATCTTGTTCTGTTGCCGCTGACCTTTTGGCCGGCCTCACTTTTTTTGTGGCAGGCGGGTGATTACGCCGTGCGTCAGCGTCATACACCGCTGGTGCGTTTTTTATTGTGTTGGATAATCCCTACCTGGTTTTTTTTCGAATTGATGCCGACCAAGCTCCCCCAATACGTGTTGCCAACCTTTCCTGCTATCGCCCTGTTAGCCGCCCTTGCCATTGAACAGGCAGGACTGCTTAAAGCGCCCGGGACGTGGCTCAGATGGCTGCAAGGGGGGTGGTTACTGATGTCTGGATGCCTGCTCGCCGCCTTAGCGATGATTCCCCGCTTACTGAATCTGACGATGCCGCTGGCGAGCTGGCTATTAGTGAGCATGGGGTTGACCCTCTGTGCTTTGGCGGTGTATTTTGCCCGACGCGGCCATTATCAGCGTACGCTGGTGTCGTTGGTTCTGGTCGCTGCGACCTGTTACCCGCTTATTTTTTCCCTGTTGCTGCCGCAATTAAAGCCGCTCTGGATTACCGACACGGTGGCAAAAAACATACCCAGGCAATTGCTTAGTACGGAAAAACCGCTTATTGTTGCCGGTTTTGATGAACCGAGCCTGGTGTTTAACTTAAATACCGGGCTTGTGCGTTTTTCTGACAGCTTGACGGCGCAGGAACGTTTAAAAAAGAATGAGGTCCATCTGGCCCTCGTTGAGGTAGGGACCTATCAAACCTGGCCTGACGATGGCGCCATAAAAACAGTGGCAAGCGTGCGAGGCTATAACTACAGCAAGGGCCGTTGGGTTGAGTTGTTATTGGTTGGGCATTCAGACGAAGGGGAAGGTTAATATGCCATTTGAACGTTTATTTAAAGTGATGACAAAACCCTGGGTTCTGTTACTTTATGTCCTGCTGGTGGTTGTTTGTTATCGATACGTCGATAAGCCTGTGGCTCATTTTTTATGGCTTGCTCATTTAAGCAGGCAGTTTCCGCCACTGGTCTGGTTTACCCATTTGGGCACGGGTGCGGCTTATTTTATTCTCTTTTTCATGGCCGGGATCTTTTTCCGTTACATTGTGATTAATCCGGTCTGGCAGATTCGTGCCTGGTTTATGCTGGCTAATACCCTGTTTGCCAGTTGCATCTGCGGTGTGTTGAAAGTATTGTTGGGACGTGCACGGCCTAAAATGTGGCTGAATGAAAACCTGTATGGCTTTTACGGTTGGCAGCTTGATGCACATTTTATGTCGTTTCCCTCCGGCCATACCACAACCATCATGAGTGTGGCGCTGGCTTTGAGTATTCTCTTTCCAAAACACTGGCTGGCATTCATTTTAACTGGCCTGATGGTGGCTTTTTCACGCATCCTGCTGGTTCATCACTACATCAGTGATGTGCTGGCGGCCAGCTATTTGACATTGCTGGAAGTGGGGTTTGTTTATTATGTCTTTCAAAAGAAATCCTGGTTATTGCCTGCCTTGCAGGTTAAAAATGATAAATTAGAGCGCTCGATGCGGCAGTTTGGAGTAAAGAATGGATAATCGTATCAATCTGTCAGTTGTTATTCCGGTTTACAATGAGGAGGATAATGTTGAAATCCTCTACAATGAGATTGTCAGAGCCTTACCGGATGAACAATTTAATTTTGAAGTGGTTTTTGTTGATGATGGCAGTACCGATCGCACCTTGCGCTGTTTGAAAAGCAAGGCGCAGAATTCGCCGAAGCTGCAGGTCGTTGCCCATAAACAGAATGCCGGGCAAAGTGCTGCGTTGGTCAGCGGTATACGCGCTGCCCGTTTTAATCTCATTGCCACGCTGGATGGCGATGGTCAGAATGATCCGGCGGATATTCCCCGGCTGATTGCCTGTATCCGGGACAATCGCACGGTCATTTTGGGTAATCGTGCCCGGCGTGATGATAACCGGTTGCGTCGCATTTCTTCACGGATAGGGAATGGCGTTCGTCGCCGTCTCCTGAACGACGAATGTCCGGATACCGGTTGCAGCCTGAAAATTTTCCCCCGTGATGCTTTTTTGAGTCTGCCGCATTTTAACCACCTGCATCGTTTTCTGCCGGCCTTGTTTAAACGCGCGGGTTACAAATTGATCAACATGCCAGTTAATCATCGCCCACGTTGGCATGGCGTCTCGAAATACGGAGTAATGAATCGTTTGTTCGTCGGCATCCATGATTTAATTGGTGTCCGTTGGTTGCTTAAACGTCCCTGTGCACCGGAGATTATTAATGAATAACGGCATGTTGTGGTTGATCATCGGGTTGATCGGGCAGGGTATTTTTTCTGCCCGGTTTATTATTCAATGGTTAGTCAGCGAAAAAGAGAAACGAAGTGTGATTCCAGTGGCTTTCTGGCATTTAAGCCTGTTGGGCGGAATAACCCTGCTTTTTTATGCCATTTATAAACAAGACCCGGTGTTTATTATTGGCCAATCCACCGGCGTATTCATTTACGCGCGCAATTTGTTCCTGATCTACCGCGAGCGTTCTTCCCGCCTGTTAAAAAGCAACGCAGTCAAGGGATAATCATCCCTTGAAGCAGATGAAATGGGCAAAGGGCTCATCCTTCCCCGGGTTCATGCTGCTGATGATTTCTCCCATGGACGCGTCTGCCTTGAAATGGTTAATCCAGAAAGGGGGTTCTTCCGGCCCCCAGAGTAACACACCCTTGCCTCCCGTGTAGGCAAGCGGCTTTTCATTTCCTTTTTTCAATTCAATGCGTGCCTTGGGAAATTGCCAGGACATCGTGCCCAGCAATAAATGGTTTTCAGCGTAGAAATAATCCGGTGTGGAGCAATGAGTTACGATCGCCTGGGCCAGTTGCGCAAATGCATGCTCACGTTTGGACTGATGCCCCGATTGAGCACGGCCGACTACTGCCGCAATAATCAGCAGTTGACCCATCAGGCAAAAGACAATGAACCGCGTTGCCTGTTTTTCCCAGGATTGTGCCTGATTCAGAAGACTAAAAAAGAGCAAAGGACTTAGGAAGAGCATGGGAATTAGCCAACGGGCCTGAAAATCTTTAAAACCACAGAGCAGCACGACCACTGAAACCAACAGGAGGCTTAAGGCCACATGATGAAAAAGTGGCCTTGTCATGGCGTTTAGCTTCAGATTAATTTTTTTGGGAATGGAGAAAAATAAACTGGAAAAGAGAAAAAGAGGGCCAAGAAACAGGACCAGTGACAACAGGTATTTATAAATCCCGTGCCCAATCGATTTTTCTGCAGGTGCTAGTTTATAACTGCTTTGCAAACCCAGAGCATGATGCTGCCAGAGCCACAGCACATACGGTGAAAGAATCGCTAAAAGGAGGACGATGGTGATCCCGGTTCGCCGGTCAAGCAATTGGCGCCGTTTGTCCGGCAAGGTGAATGCCGTGGTGATTAAGGCGGCCAGGAACAATAAATAATTAAACTTGGATAAACATCCTGCACCGATAAGAAGGCCTAAAACAATGTACCAAACCATGCCATTGATTCGCACGGTAAAGAACCAAAGCCAGGTCAGGCTGGCCAGCAGTAAGGCCAGTATGGAATGGGTGTTGTCCTTAATCAAATCGAGACTAATAACACTAATCAGTGTCCAGGCGCAGAGAGCAGACCAGGCTAAGGCAGGATTTGGGCAGTAATAACGGCAAAGTTTAAAATAGCTGCAAAGGCAGCCGAGGAGCAAAGCATACTTCAAAACCGCTAAACTGAACAAATGAGGACCCAGCAATTGAAACACAGCATATTGCAGCCAGGTATACAATGGTGGCTGGAACGGATAACCGAAGGCCAGTTCGCGGGCCATCACGAACTGCTCGGCTTCATCAATTTCAAGCGTCTGCCCGCGCAGGAACAGGCGAATGAGCAGAAATAAAAGGATATACAGACTAAAGTAAAGAAGTGGTTTTAAGGATGACGCGGGCTGAAATGTTGCAGGATTAGCAAATCCTGACGCATTATTACCCGAGGATGAGCACAATTGTTGGTTTTTTTTAAGCATTACATTAAGCTGATAGTCACAAACAAAAGGCATGGTAACAATTTTTTTGGCATGCGATAAGTAAGGGACTGTGTCAATGAAAAATTTTGATGATGAATTAATCGCTCTGGTGAAAAATTTCGCTGATTACGACAACACGGCTTATCGTTCCAAACCAAACATCGCTCTGCAGCAGGTTGAAGCCCAGGCCATTGCCCTGTTTTCCCAGTACCTGACTCAGGATGGGTTCGATCCCGCCTCCATCAACAAGCATTATAAAACCTTAGCCCGTTGGTTTCATACCGATAAACTGGTTAATGAAACGGCCGAAAAGAAATGGTTGAATGCGGTGTTAAGCACTCCCGAAAATGACGGGGGCGCGTTTAAGCTGGTTGGGTATGTCCGGGAACAGTTAACCAACATGAAACAGGAAAAGAAAGGCGATTATTTTGCCCATGTGTCAACTATGGACGAATTACTCAACCAACTCAAAGAGGATAAGGAGCGTGCGACCACACGGACACAGCGAGCCTTGATGCAAAGTATTATTGATGTGCTTGAGTCAGCCCGGGGTTACCATGCCACCGTTTCATCTAAAAACCCGCTTTGGATTAAGGGTTTATTACACAGTTTACCCTACATCAGCGGCGGTATTTGTGTCGGATTTTATGTGAAGGAACTGGCTTTACTGTACGCGTCGATTTATTTAATTTCCTCAGGTGGCCAATGGCTTGAGCGATCCAGCAGCACGCGTTGGCAGATGCTGGGAAAACAGATGAAATCCTTCGGCGTCAGCCTTGAAAATGCGGTACTGGCGCTATTAGGCAGCCTGGTTAGTTTAAATTACACGGCCATGCATCACATCCGGTATCTCAGCGCTGGATTGGGCGGCGCCCTGTACCGTTACCTGGTTCCTGCCATCGAAGAAAAACCGGGGATGAAAGAAAAAACTGAGGAAAAAAGCACGCCGGTAGCGAAGGAGGATGTCTGGTCGCAGCCAGGCCAACTGACAGTGCCGTCTTCGTCCAGTCAGCAGTCAGGGCTTGGGCCGCAGCATCTGCTGGGTGGCGCTGAGTTTTCCACGCTGGAAGGAAAGCTTGTCGCCTTGCCTTTAGAAGAATATAAACGAAAACAAAAGCAGCAATACTTCAGCACCTGGCGGATGGGTGACGCTAAAAGTAAAGTATTGGCAGAGGCCGTTACTGAATTACAGCATTTGGATAAGGCATTGGCCTCCACCGAAAAATTTGAAAAAATAGAAAGCCATTTAAAAAAAGTGGCGAATCATCCTTTGTTCCGTGTTGAATCCAGCCAATCGGCTAAAGCACTTGCAATGGCCCTGCAACTGGCCAGACAATTGTCGGCGCAACCCCTGCCCCTTGAAGTCACTCCGCTTCTCATGATAGAAGATCAGCCCAAAACAGATGTGGACAAGGAAGAGGATGAGCACGATCTCGATACCCTGTATGCTATGTAGCGAGAGCCTCTGATTTTTATGATTAATAATTGATTTGAGAGACGTTATGAACGTTGTTGTCTATGGCGCGGGTTATGTGGGGTTGGTGTCAGCGGCTTGTTTTGCGCACATGGGGCATCGGGTGGTTTGTGTTGATGTCGACGAGGCGCGGATTGCTGCGTTGCTTGGCGGGCAGTGCCCCCTCCATGAAGAGGGGTTGCCTGCATTGCTGAAGGAGCAAATCCACGCGAACCGCTTAGTCTTTACCAGCAATTTACGCGAAGCGGTCCCTTCAGCGTCCTTGCATGTCATCGCGGTGGGAACCCCGAGTCGGGAGGATGGCAGTGCGGATCTGTCGCACGTGTATGATGTTGCTTCCCAGGTGGTCGAGCATGCCGTAACCGATGGCGTCCTGGTCATCAAATCCACCGTTCCCGTGGGTACGGGCGATGTGCTTGCCGCGCAGGTGCATAAGCAGTTGCAGGAACAGAACAAAAACCTGCGAATTCATTTGGCTTCCAATCCTGAATTTTTACGAGAGGGTTCCGCGGTTTATGATTTTTTAAACGCTGATCGTATTGTGATTGGCGGCAACCGTGCGGCGCTTGACACCCTGACTCGTTTTTATGAACCGCTGGTTCAAAAAGGCATTCCGCTGCTGAGCATGAGTCAGCGTTCAGCCGAGTTAACCAAATACGCAGCCAACGCGCTGCTTGCGACCAAAATCAGTTTTATTAATTACATGAGTCAACTTGCGCAACAGATGGGTGCCAACATCGACGAGGTGCGCGAAGGCATGGCGCTTGATCATCGCATTGGGCCTCATTTTCTCCAGCCTGGCATTGGCTATGGCGGTTCCTGTTTCCCAAAGGACGTGCGGGCATTAAGCCATAGTGCGAGACTTGCGGGGCTTGAAACGCGATTGCTCGATGCAGTGGAACGGGTTAACCACCAGCAAAAGCAATGGCTGGTTGGGCAGTTGTCTACCTATTTTAATGAAGAATTGACGGGATTGAACATTGGTCTATGGGGCTTGGCGTTTAAACCGGGGACGGATGATTTGCGTGAAGCCAGCAGTCTGGTTATTCTTAAGGCGTTGCTTGATGCAAACGCCAAGGTGTATGTTTATGATCCTGCCGCCATGAACCCTGCTCGAGAACTGTTCAAAGGGGAGGCCGGAATTACCTGGCTAAACAGCGCACGGGACGTGCTGCAGCAGAACCTCCATGCCTTGGCCATTATTACCGAATGGCCTGAGTTTAAGCATTTTCCCCTGGCTGAATTACAAAAGCAGCTGGGCACAGCACCGGTTTTTGACGGCCGCAATTGTTACTGTTTAGAGGCAGCAACCCAGGCGGGTTTGCTTTATTATTCCGTTGGCCGTCCTGTGGTCAATCAACCCCTTCGTCAGACTGCACCAGAAGAAACCAGTGTTCACGAAGAAATCGTTTAATCCTGTCTCGCAAGGAGTGTGTGTATGCAAATTACTAAAGCGGTATTTCCGGTCGCGGGTCTGGGATCACGTTTTCTCCCCGCTACCAAGGCTAATCCCAAAGAAATGTTGCCTATCGTGGATAAGCCCCTGATTCAATACGCGGTGGAGGAAGCCGTTCGGGCCGGTATTACCCACATGATTTTCATTACCAGTGCGGGAAAACGGTCCATTGAAGATCATTTTGACAATCAATTCGAACTGGAAAGCCGCCTGCAGGAGCAGGGACGGGACCATTTGTTGTCGCTGGTGAAAAATGTGTCGCCGGAGGGCATTCATTTTACCTATGTCCGGCAAAATCAACCCTTGGGATTGGGGCATGCGGTATTATGCGCTGAGCATGTGGTGGGCAATGAACCCTTCGCAGTCCTGTTGGCCGATGATCTGATTGACGATGCCAGGCTTCCCTGTTTAGCGGCCATGACCGAGTATTTCGACTCGGAGAATCATTCCCTACTGGCAGTACAGCCTGTCCCCTGGGAGGACGTGCATCAGTATGGCGTGGTTGAAGTCGATAATCGCGAGGCCGATTATTCCAAGATCAAGGCCATCATTGAAAAACCCCAACGGGAAGCGGCTACCTCGAATCTCGCGGCGGTCGGTCGTTATGTTTTTACCTCTGGCATTTTTTCCTGCTTGAAAGAGACCCAGCCGGATCATCGCGGTGAAATCCAGTTAACGGACGCTATTCAGCGTCTTTTGTCGCGTGAATCCGTATCGGTTTTTCAATTCCGCGGCCGCCGTTACGACTGCGGTTCCAAATTGGGTTACATTCAGGCCACGGTTGAACTGGGATTGAAACACCCTGAAATCGGTGAATCGTTTCGCCATTATTTACAAACGCTTGGTTGTGGAACAAGATGAGAAATCAGCTTGGGAGGGGGCAAGATTAAACAAGGGATACGCCTTGTTTTTCTTTAGCGACATCTGGCAAGATGCAGACTACATTTAAAATCCAGTGAGGAACACTATGAAAATTCTAGTGGCAGTGAAGCGCGTCATAGACCCTTATGTCAAAATCAGGGTTAAGGCGGATCAGACTGGCGTTGAGACCCAGAATATTAAAATGGCAATGAATCCGTTTGATGAAATTGCAGTGGAAGAAGCCATCCGTTTAAAAGAAAAAGGACTGGCGAGCGAGGTGGTTGTCGTGTCCCTTGGGCCGGCAGCCTGTCAGGAAACCTTACGGCATGCCCTGGCCTTAGGCGCTGACAGAGCCATCCATGTTCAAAGCGAGACGGCCCATACCAGCCTCGATATTGCGAAGATACTACAGAAAGTAAGCGAAAACGAGGCGCCACAATTAATTCTGATGGGTAAACAATCGATTGACGGTGACAACAATCAAACCCCGCAAATGCTGGCCGCCTTACTAAATTGGCCACAGGCCACCTATGCCTCGGCATTGACAATCGAAGGCAATACCATCCAGGTCACCCGTGAAATTGACGGCGGCCTTGAAACCCTGGCTATGCCGTTGCCGGCCGTGGTCAGCACGGATTTGCGCTTGAACGAACCGCGCTACGCCAGCCTGCCCAATATCATGAAAGCGAAGAAGAAACCACTGGAGAGCATGGATTTAAACGCGCTGGGCCTGTCATTGAAACCTCATGTTGAAATCATTTCCGTCAAAGCCCCGTCCAGCCGTTCAGGCGGAGTCAAAGTGGAGTCAGTGGCTGAACTGATTAACAAATTACAACACGAAGCCAAAGTGCTTTAATAAGGAGAACGCATGAGCACTTTAGTCCTAGTCGAACATGACAATCGCACCCTGCATCCTGCCACCCGCAATACCTTGGCGGCTGCGAAGGAGTTGGGTGACGAGATTACCCTGCTGGTGGCGGGTAAGGATTGCAGAGCAGTCGCTGAACAGGCGGCCAGTTTAAGCGGTGTGCACAGCGTCTGGTGGATTGATCATGAACAATACCAGCAGGCTCTTGCGGAAAATTTAACACCGCTCATCGTCAGCAAAGCAAGTTCATTCAATGCCATTCTGGCGCCGTCTTCAACGTTTGGTAAAAACCTGCTGCCTCGTATTGCTGCCACGCTGGACATGGTTCAAATTTCAGATGTCAGCAAAATAGTCAGCCAGGATACTTTTGAACACCCTGTGTACGCGGGCAATGCGATTGAGACCGTCAAGGTGCTTGATCCCATTAAAATCATGACCATTCGAAGCACGGCTTTTGATCCGGTTTTCTCCGAACAAAGCCCTTGCTGCATTGAACAGATTGAAGCCGTCCCGGTGGATACCAAGACCCGGTTTATTCGTCATGAACTGAGTCAGTCCGAGCGTCCCGATCTGGGAAGCGCCAAAATTGTGGTGTCGGGCGGACGCGGCTTGCAGAGTGCTGAAAAATTCAAGTTGATTGAGGAATTGGCAGATGTGCTCGGTGCTGCCGTGGGTGCCTCCCGTGCGGCTGTTGATGCCGGTTTTGTTCCCAATGATTACCAGGTGGGTCAAACAGGAAAAGTGGTGGCGCCGGGTCTTTACATTGCCGTGGGTATTTCAGGCGCGGTCCAACATCTGGCCGGTATGAAGGATTCAAAAGTGATCGTGGCGATTAACAAGGATGAGGATGCTCCCATTTTTCAAATCGCCAATTACGGTTTAGTGGGTGATTTGTTTGAAATAGTCCCCCAGTTGATCGAACAATTAAAGCAGTATAAGGGGAATTAAGTATGTTGGTTGGTGTTCCAAAAGAAATTAAACCACAAGAGAATCGGGTTGGCCTTGTACCGGGAAGCGTGAAGGAAATTATTCGCGCCGGCGGCTCGGTTCTGGTTGAAAAAGGCGCCGGAAAGGGCATTGGCATCAAGGATGAACATTACGTTGCCGCCGGTGCCCAACTCGCGGATACCGCCGATGAGGTGTTTGAACGGGCGGAATTGATAGTAAAAGTCAAGGAGCCTCAGCCGATTGAGTGCCATCGTTTGCGTGAGGGACAAACGCTGTTCACGTATTTGCATCTGGCGCCTGACCCGCAACAGACTCGTCTTCTTAAAGAGTCGGGAGTGACCGCCATTGCTTATGAAACCGTAACACAGAATGACGGCGGTTTGCCGCTGCTGACTCCCATGTCGCAAGTGGCTGGCCGAATGTCTATCCAGGCTGGTGCGCACTGCCTGGAGATGGCCCAGGGCGGCAGTGGGGTTTTACTCGGCGGAGTGCCCGGGGTAGCACCGGCCAATGTCGTGGTGATCGGCGGTGGTGTCGTCGGCACTAACGCGGCGCGAATGGCCATGGGTATGGAAGCACGGGTTACCGTATTGGATAAATCCCTGACCCGCTTAAGGGAACTGGATTTTCAATTTGGCGCTAAATTAAATACCATTTATGCGACCGTGGGAGCCTTGGAAGAATACGTGACAGCGGCGGATCTGGTCATCGGTGCTGTGCTGGTTCCCGGTGCGGCGGCTCCCAAACTTGTGACCCGTGCCATGCTTAAAGCCATGCGTCCGGGTTCGGTCGTGGTTGATGTGGCAATCGATCAGGGCGGGTGTTTTGAAACCAGCCGTCCGACCACGCATCAGGAACCGACCTATGTCGTGGATGACATCGTGCACTATTGTGTAGCGAACATGCCAGGTGCCGTCCCGAGAACGTCGACCTTCGCTTTAAATAATGCCACATTGCCGTTTGTTTTGAGTCTGGTGACAAAGGGCGTCAAACTGGCGTTGTTAAGCGATGGACATTTACTCAATGGCTTAAATGTCCATAAAGGCATGATTACCTATGAAGCGGTTGCTCGTGATTTGGGTTATGAATACGTGACAGCGACGGATGCGTTGGCGGTTTAACCTTAAAATCTCTCCCTGTGTCACTCGAAAACAGTGTGCCGCAGGGAGGCAATCGAACCAGTCAAATTCTAAATGAACTCAATGTGTCATCTGGCCGTTCCGGAATAATTGTCTCCTCTAACATTGCACCGGCTTCACTGGTTGAGGTTATTATCTTTGCAATCTCCATCTGTCTTTTTTTAGCATCGTTAAGATCGTTGCCTTTTTCCTTGCATTGTTTATTAAGATTACTAACCTTCGTTTCCAAGCTCGATATTCTTTTGGAAACAACTGTTGTATCGGCGTAAGCTTTTTTGATGTCGTCCTGGAGTCTACACGCGCTATCCTGAATGGGTTCGGAAGTAAAAAAGTTGAATGCCCATAAAACCAATCGTTGAAAGCGGTTCGCTTGCTGACAGGCAGCCTGAAAGCCCCACTTATAAACCCAGGTATTGGATTTTTCCAGATTTTCACGTTTAGTTTTGAGTTCGTCGTATTGTCTTATCAGACGGTCTAATTGATCATTTTTCTCTTCAAATCGTTTTGTGAGGTCTGGGTAAGTCCTCTCTAAATAACCGACGCGATAGTTAGAGTGGACTAATGCGGCTCTAAGGTGGTTTTGTTTAACCGCTGCCATTAGCCTGAGGAAGTCTCCCATTTCCCCGCGTGTGGGAGTCTCAGTAATAAA
Organism: Legionella sp. MW5194; assembly: GCF_016864235.1. Lineage (NCBI taxonomy): Bacteria > Pseudomonadati > Pseudomonadota > Gammaproteobacteria > Legionellales > Legionellaceae > Legionella > Legionella sp. MW5194. Next base: position 2,300,294 of record NZ_CP045732.1, on the reverse strand, counting down.
TTGTTCTATATCGCCTTCCAGCCCGGTTTTGCGGATATAATCATCCAGGTTCTTAACCTCGTGTTTCACAACCTCGAGGTAGTCGTCATCCTTCTGATCTTCCCTGCCTACGAAATAGACCTGCGTACTCAGTAATCGCTCTTCCAGGTAGGTGTAATCTCGTTCTAATCCTTCCCATTTATTGAAATCGACTTCGTTCTCAGCTGGCGGCATTTTTCTGCAGTATAAATCATTTAAAAGCAGCCTGACGATTTGATGCTCGCGCTGTTTTGCCTCATCATAATGAAATTGGTTTGATTTTTCTGCATTTTGTGAAGCTAATATGCCCTTAGTGGCTTTGCCTACCTCTTCCAGCGTTGCGTTTTGGTAGTCACTATTAAATTGCTTTTGTTTAGCTAAAAAATGATGGTATAACGTGTTAAACATGGGTATCGTTGGTTTTTTCAGTACTTAAATATTTTAACCTGGAATGATTAAGAGAATATTAATGTCACTTTGCTAGCCAAGGCGTGTGGCAGTAAAGCCACCCTCTCCGTGAGAGAGGGTGACCCCGCGTTAAAACAAATCGCCCTGCTGTTGTTGATTATCCTGCGCATTAGGAGAGGAGTATTCCTGAGTTCCCGGCGCATCATCGGCAGGGATGTCTTCTTCCCGGAAATATTCAGTGATGGCGTTGTCCTGATTGCTTCGAGCCAGGAGGCCGGTGGCGGGATCGATGCGCACCGCGACGACATTGTCCGGTTTGGTAAATTCGTGTTCTGGCTGTTTGTGCAAAGCCACTTTCATGAAATCAATCCACATGGGCAAGGCCAGATTGGCAGCATATTCATGCAGGGAACGGGGATTGTCGTAACCTACCCAGGTGACGACGACTAAATCCGGATTGAATCCGGCAAACCAGGCATCGACCTGATCGTTGGTTGTCCCGGTTTTGCCGGCAATGTCCTGACGGTTAAGAACGCGTGCAGCGTGTGCAGTGCCGTGCTGCACGACGTCTTTCATGGCAGTCGTCATTAAAAAGGCGACATCGGCTGGAATGACCCGCGGTGCCCGTGAGGAGGCATCCACTTGTTTCGGGTCACAGGCTTCACAGGCGATGGCCGGTTTCTGTTGCAATAACACTTTGCCGTCATTGTCGGTAATGTGGTCGATGATGTAAGGTTCAATTTTATAACCGCCATTGGCAAAGACCGCATAGGCAGCGGTTAAATCAATGGGGCTTACCGTTAAGGTGCCCAGCGCCAGCGACAGGGCACGCGGCAGGTTTTCTTTATGGAAGCCAAAATGAGTCGCGAAATCAATGGCATAATCCAAGCCTAAATCATCGAGCACGCGAATGGACACCAGGTTGCGCGAGCGGACCAGGGCTTCTTTCAGGCGGGTGGGGCCGCCAAAGGTCTGGTTATCGTTGTGTGGACGCCACATGGTGGGTTGGCTGGGATCATCCACCACGATTGGAGCATCATTAACCAGGGTGGCCAAGGTATATCCTTTATTCAATGCGGCGGCATAAATGAAGGGTTTAAAGCTTGAGCCCGGTTGACGACTGGATTGGGTGGCGCGATTAAACTTGCTCTTTTCAAAATTAAATCCGCCGACTAATGCTTCCAGGGCACCATTTTTAGGATTCATGGCCACTAACGCTGCCTCCGCTTCCGGGATCTGGGTTAAAGACCATTGGTTATCCTTTTTTCGGACATAGACGACATCGCCGACATGGACGACCTGACTGGCATTAGCCGGTGCTTTCCCCACCCACCCCTTGCGCAAGGCAGGCCTTGCCCAGGAGAGACCCTCCCAGGGAATGGTCAATTCCTCTCCCTGACGGGAAATGGCCTGCGCCTGTCGGTTGGCCACTGCGACGATGAGTGCCGGCTCAAGGTGGTTGACCGTCGGGTATTTGCTGAGGAGTTTGTGCAGTTCATCGGACGATTTTCCCTGAATGGCGTCAAAATGAGTAATCGGGCCGCGGTAGCCATGACGGTGATCGTAAGCAATCAGATGATTCTCGATGACCTCATTGGCTGTGAGCTGCAGAGGGCCTTTGATGGTGGTGTAGACTTTATACCCTTTGGTATAGGCTTTTTCGCCAAAATGCTCATAAAGCGATTGACGGATCATTTCTGCCACATAAGGCGCTTTCACCTGGATATTAGTGCCGTGATAGCGTGCGGTGACCGGCTGTTTAACCGCCTCATCGTATTGGGCTTTGGTGATGTATTTTTCTTCCAAAAGCCGTTCAAGCACATGGTCGCGGCGCTTTTTGGCGGCCACGGGATTGACAATGGGGTTTTGGGTGGATGGCGCCTGCGGTAATCCGGCAATCATGGCCAGTTCCGCGAGGTTCAATTCCTTTAATGGCTTGCCATAATAGATAATCGCGGCGGCGCCTACGCCGTAAGCGCGGTTGCCAAGGTAAATTTTATTAAGATACAACTCCAGAATTTTTTCTTTGCTCAGTTCGCGATCAATTTTAATGGCGAGCAGGATTTCATTGAATTTGCGCAGAAAGGTTTTTTTACGACTTAAGAGGAAGTTACGCGCTACCTGCATGGTGATGGTACTGCCGCCCTGGGATTTGGTACCGGTCTTAATCATGCGCAAGGTTGCACGGCCCAAGCCAAAAATATCAACGCCCGGGTGTTCAAAGAAACGCTGGTCTTCTGTGGCGAGCAGGGCATACACCAGGGTTTTGGGAATCTCGTCATAGGTTAAGGGGATGCGTCTTTTTTCACCGTATTCTTGAATTAACAAACCTTCCTGCGTATAAATACGCAAAGGCACCTGCAATTGCACGGTTTTTAAAAAATCAATATCCGGCAACTGGCTTTCAAGGTAGATATAAAGAAAGCTGACGCCAATAACCAATAAAAAGAAAAGGCTGCATAATGCCCAAAGGCCTTTACGCCAAAAATAGGCTGGCTTTTTCATACTGACTGAGATTCATCTTTAAAAGTAACAAGGTTGCGATTATACCGCTATTTTGCAGAATATTGCGAATTTTAACCGGCAAGACAACCTCTCCCTGGCCACAGAGGGAGAGGCCGGGGAAACGCATTATTCACTCAGGGGATTTAACGAAGGCGATGCTTCTTTGCCTGGTTCCGGCAGAATACTGGGAGATGATGAGGGGTATCTCCCGAAAAGCAACCCGCCATAGCGATATTGCTGTGGCTGACGCATCATCAGGTCAGCCATTGTATTTTTGGGATTTAAATACCTGGCTGTGCTGTTCTCTTCCCGCAATTTTGAGACTTCCGTCTCCAATAATTGACAGGCTTCTGTTTTTTGTTTCAGCAATTCTTTAAGCGATGCAATTTCAGTAGTCAGCGATCCCTTGCTCTCTTCGCTTTTCGCCGCAAGCGCCATTTTTAGTTTACCAAGCTCCTGTTCCGTGCTTGCCTGCTGGTCGTCCAACTCTTTTTTAAGAAGCTGGTGTTGTTGTTTCAACTGCGAGTAGGCAGCGTTGGATTTGCTTAAATCCAGTTCAAGCGTTTGAATCGTGTGCGTTAATTCCGCCTCTCGTTGTTGGCTGGCTATTTCCTGCTGCTCCAGTTTTTTCTCAAGGCTTTGGTGGTTTTTCAAAAGCAGGTCGTATCGGGCGGCAGACTCCTCTGCCTTTTTGCTGGAAGACTCGAGTTCTTCACATTGCTTTTTCAGACGTTCATTTTCCTTTTTCAGTTCCGCGTGTTTCTTGAGAGGGTTCTGATGCTGGTTGATGAATATTGTAATCATCGACTCGATTTCGCCTAATGTGGTTTTGTCCTGGATTGGGGAGGGAAACAAGGGAAACTGGAATTTGGATTTTGACGAGGAGAACAGAAGGTCATTCAATACCGTACCACTGACTGCATAGTTGTAACGACCCATCACGCCACGTATACAGCCTTTCATTTCCCAGGTGTCGTTGCCATAGAGAATGGAGAGTTTTTTCCCCTGATCTGTTTTCAGCAGCAAACCGCAATCGGCCACGAACGACTTTAGGGTGTTTTTGACCAGAAGCTCTTCTTCCGGGGATAAAGGTGTTCCTTTTTCAACCAGTGGCCGGAGGTCATTGACAACCTGCCGCGCATATTGTAGCAGCGAAAGCCTGTCGTGATAGCCTTTCGATGTGGCCTTATCAATGATTTTATTCAGTTCACTCATGAATTCATCGTGAGGTTTGGCGTAAAGCAGTTCAAGTTGAATGTCAATATTCTGTGATTGAGTTTCCTCATAATAGTTGATGATGATTTGAGCCACAGTGTTGATTAATTCTTGTAAACGAGACATACGAAACTCCTTTTTGCAGATAATCCGGAAAAAATTGCCGGTGGTCTTTCACTATATTTAATTGCTGGCATGAGGGCAAGGGTTATACAGATAGATTAATAGAAAAGTTAAATGGTTTTATTATGAAGAATGTTAACTCGTTTGCTTGCTGGTGGTTAACAACCCTGTTTAGCAACAAACATCCTGAATAAGAAAATAATTTAATCAACCTGATGGTTAGATGTCACCAACCAGGTAGAATCCACTGAAAAAAAAGCAAAATATTCCATTTTTTAAACGCTTACGTTAACATGAAACAAGCGTTATCGGTTTGGATACCCATTATAGGTTTAGATATTAGTACTTCGCGCAGGGAGAAAGAATACGTGCTCAAACTGTTTAAACCTAAAAGCCGCTCAATCATCGGGATTGATATTACTTCTTCCTCTGTTAAAGTATTGGAAATTTCCAGCGCTGATAATAAATACCGCATTGAAGGCTATGGGGCTGAGCCTTTGCCCGCCAATGCCATTGAAGGCAACACGGTCAAAGACGTTGAGGCAGTGGCCATGTGCATCAAACGCGTTTTATCCAAAGCCCACTTATCCGGCAAACACGCCGTGGTGGCGGTACCTGATTCAGCTGTTATCAGCAAGGTTGTTCAGATTAACGATGGATTGAACGATGCCGAGATCGAAGAACTCATCGTCATGGAGGCTGATAAATACATCCCTTATCCTATCGATGAAATCAACATTGATTTTGAAGTACTGGGGCATTCGCCTAAAAATTCCGCCATGCTTGATGTTCTCATTGTAGCCTCTCGGGCGGAGAATGTGGGCAGCCGTGTCGATGCGGTTAACCGCGCCGGGCTTGAGGCTAAAATTGTCGACGTGGAGTCCTTTGCTGTGGAACGGGCCGCGCATTTGCTGGCAAAAGAATTACCGGCCCAGGGACAGGATAAAATTGTCGCCGTCATTGACATTGGCGCTTTATATACTCACCTGTTTGTCCTGCACGGCATGAAAATCATCTTTACCCGGGAGGAGGAGTTCGGCGGCAAGCAGTTAATTGATTCCATCGCCAGTCAGTATCAGGTCAGTTTTGAACAGGCTGCCCTGATGAAAGCCGAGGGGAATCTGCCTGAGAATTATGAGGAAGAAGTGCTTGAACCCTTTATCGAGATGATTCTGTTGCAGGTGAAACGCACCCTGCAGTTTTTCTTCTCTACCAGTCACCATGGTTTTGTCGATCATATCATTTTAGCTGGCGGTGTCGCCAGACTGCCTAATCTGGCAAGCCTTGTGCAGGAAAAAACCGGAATCCCGACCAGCGTGGCCGACCCACTGCATGAAATGGATTTTGGTAAATACGTCAATCGCGACGAAGTGATAAGTCAGGCGCCTTCGTTACTGGTAGCCTGTGGTCTTGCATTGAGAACAGTAGGGTAATGTCATGACAGAAATAAACCTCTTACCCTGGCGGGAAATCAAACGCGAACACGAAAAGAAACAGTTCACCACCATGCTGCTTGCCGCCCTGATTTTTGCCGCGGGGACTGTGTTTCTATTTAATTACTATGCGACCAGTCTGGTGGATGGGGAAACCCAGCGTAATCAGCGCCTTCAGGATGAAATTAATACGCTCAATAAACAGATTGAGGAAATTAAAAAGCTTAAGGAAATCCGGGAAGCCTTGATTTCACGCATGACCATTGTTCAGAATCTGCAGGCTACCCGCACACTCACCGTGCATCTTTTTGATGAATTGGTTAAGGTGGTGCCGGATGGGGTTTATTTGACACAGGTTCAGCGCAGCGAAGACCGGATTACCGTGCTTGGGTATTCTGAATCCAATACCAATGTCTCCATGCTGATGCGCAACATTGAACGCAATCCCTGGATTAAAGACCCGGTGCTCACGGAAATTAAAAAAACGGCAGTCAATGCAGCGGCGGCCGATCCCAATGCGCAGGTGGATACCAGGGCTAATAATAAAAACGAGTTTAAGTTAAGTTTCATTTTAAAGCCTGACTTGAAGCAGGAATTACAGCCCACAACCACGAACGCGGTTAAACCAAAACCATGAACAATTTCAATCTCAATGAGTTAACGTTTGATAACGTGGGCCAGTGGCCGGCGCCAGTGAAGTATTTTATGGCGGGCTTACTCGCGCTCATTCTGATTGGTATTGGCTACTGGGTGATCGTAAAGCCAAATTTTGAACAACACGATGCCTTGCTCGCTCAGCAAGCCACGCTAAAAACCGAATTTGAGCAAAAACAGCAGCAAGCCGTAAATTTGCAGGCTTATCGTGTCCAGCTTCAGATTATGAATGAGCGTTTTGGCAACATGCTTAAGCAATTACCGGCACAAAACGAAATGCCTGGGCTGCTCGAAGACATCTCCAAAACCGGTATTTCAAGCGGTTTGACGTTTGAGCTTTTCGCACCGCAACCCGAGGTGGTTCATGATTTCTACGTCGAGTTGCCTATCAATATTACGGTGGTTGGCAATTATCATCAACTGGCCCTGTTTTTAAGCCGAATTGCCGAGATGAGCCGCATTGTCACCTTGCATGATTTTGAAATTGCGAATCTTTCTGATAAAAATAAACAACAGCCAGGCGCAAAGGCTGTGACCAATCCTGATCTTTTGGAAATGAAAATTACAGCGAAAATATATCGGTACAGGACATTATGACCGTCAAGCGAAGCGTATTGCACAATGCCGTTCTGTTAAGCCTGGCTGCTCTTCTGGCCGGCTGTACCTCATCGGCTGATTCAGAATTGACGCGCTACATCAATGAAGTCAAATCAAGGCCTGGCCGACCCATTGAACCCATTCCTCAGGTGGCGCCGCTGCCCAAATTTACCTATCCCGAAGTGGATGGCCGCCGCAGCCCGTTTAAACCGAAAGAAATCAAGACGGCGAACGAAGACAAGCTCGCCCCTAACACCAATCGTCCCAAACAACCCCTGGAACAGTACCCACTGGATTCCTTGAAATTTGTTGGGGTACTAAAAGAAAATGCGACTGTCTGGGGTTTGATCAGTAAACCCGATGGCGAAATTGTGCGGGTTAAACCCGGCGATTACATGGGGCAGAATTTTGGTAAAGTCATCAGCATCAGCAATGAATTATTGAAATTGGAAGAGACAACACAAATTGCAGGGAAGTGGAAGAAACAAATCACCACGATTAATTTAAACGCGCCTCAATAGGAGTCTACCTTGCGTAAGATTATTACAGCGTTATTATTGACTTTTTGCCTGGGGCTGGCTTATGCCAAGGATAACGCGCTGGTAGGGATTAAGACCATCCCTTTACCGGATAACCGGGTGCGCCTTGATTTCCAGTTTGCCGAGCCAGTCAAACAGATGCCCGCGAGCTTTATTACCCAAAAGCCGTCGCGGCTCATTCTGGATTTTATTCACAGCGCCAATCAACTGAATCCCTCCATGCAAACCAGGAAAATCGACATTGGTTCTCTAACCGATTATAAAGTGGTCTCCGTGGGTGATCGTGTCCGGGCTATTCTTAACCTTGATGGCTCGGTCGCCTATTCAGGGTATGTCAATGGCAATGTCTACTCCCTGACCTTAAGCGGCAAGAGTAACCAGCTCTTTCAGGAGCGAAAAGAAATTTTTGTCAGTAACCGGGCATCATCCAATACCAAACACCGCATTAACAACATTGATTTCCGCGGCACCAACAAAGGCGGGCGCGTGGTGGTCAGTGTGTCTGACAGCAGTATCCCCATCGATGTCACCCAGACAGGGCGTGAAATTGTGGTTAATTTCTCAAGCACCAGCGTACCGCCGCAATTGGCCAAGCGCTACGATGTGCGTGATTTCCAAAGCCCGGCGCAAGTGATTTCGGTGCAGCAGGAAGGAAAAAATGTCCGTATGACACTGACGTCAAAAGGAGATTATGGGCATTTCGCCTATCAGGTGAATAAGCAGTTCATGGTGGATGTCTTCCCGCTGACTGAGGAAGAAATCAAACAGGCAAAATTGAAGAAAGAAGTGTTTGTTGGTAAACGCATCTCCTTAAACTTCCAGAATATTCCAGTGCGTTCAGTCCTGCAGTTGCTGGCTGAATTTACCGGCATTAACATTGTGGTCAGCGATAAAGTCACCAATAACATTACCCTGCGCCTGAATGATATTCCCTGGGATCAGGCACTGGATATTATCCTTAAAACCAATGGTCTTGATAAACGCAGGACCGGTAACATCATGATGATTGCCCCATCGGAGGATTTGCTCAAGCGCGAAAAGGAAGAGCTTAAAGCCCAGCAGGAAGTCACAAGCTTGGCGCCCCTTCGTTCCGAGCTGCTGCAAATCAATTACGCGAAAGCGGCGGACATTGCCACCCTGCTAAAGGATAAAAACACGTCGCTGTTATCCAAACGCGGCAATTTGAGTGTGGATGCACGCACCAATACCATCTGGATTCAGGACACGGGTCTTCAGATTGAAGAAATCCGCGAACTGGTCAAACAATTGGATATCCCTGTCAAACAGGTGCTCATTGAAGCTCGCATTGTGAACGTGACCAAGGATTTCGCCAGGGATTTGGGCATTCGCTTCGGTGTTTCAAGACCGACGCATTTAAGCGGTACCTTAAGCGGTGCCAATCAGATGGAGCAGGGGATTGCGCCAGCCGATGTAACACCATTGGCGGATCGTTTAAACCTTGATTTGGCCGCTGTTCCGGTATCCGCCTCACCCGCCTCCATTGGTATTGCTTTAGCCAAGCTTGGCGACGGCATCCTGCTTGATCTGGAACTTTCGGCGCTGGAAAGTGAAGGACGGGGAGAGGTCATCGCCAGCCCGCGATTAATTACCACCAACCAGCAGGCTGCGGTGATTGAATCAGGGGAAGAAATTCCTTACCAGGAAGCCACCTCAAGCGGCGCCACGGCCGTGGCCTTCAAAAAGGCAGTATTGAGTCTTAAGGTGACTCCCCAGATAACCCCAGACAGTAAAATCATGATGGATTTGCAGATTAATCAGGATACCCCTTCCGCTCAAACCTTTAATGGCGTACCCTCCATCCTGACCAAAGAGATACAGACCAATGTGTTGGTGAATAACGGCCAAACCATTGTTTTGGGGGGAATTTACAAACAGGATAAAAACAATGCAATTAATCGCGTGCCTTTCCTGGGAGAATTGCCCGTGGTTGGTGCACTATTCCGAAATACATCCACATCAATTAAAAATGAGGAGTTGCTCATTTTCATTACTCCTAGGATAATAACAAACACCTTGTCCATTACCACCGTTGAAGGACGGGGGAAAGCGGTTGCCAAGGGTTGTGAGTTGGATAAATTCGGGAAGCCTGTCGGGCCTTTTAAATAAAGGCTCACACTATGTTAAACAACATGGATATTGCGTTTATTCATGTTCAGCGAAGAGGTATGTAATTAAAAATGAGCATAGTTAAAGTACGAAATATATTTCTAATCGGACCGATGGGTGCAGGAAAAAGTACCATTGGCCGTACTTTGGCAAAAGAGCTCAAACTTGAGTTCTTTGATTCAGACGAAGTAATAGAAGAACGTGCTGGTGCCGATATTTCCTGGATTTATGATATGGAGGGGGAAGAGGGACTTCGCCGACGCGAACAGAAAGTCATTGATGAATTAACCCAGAAAACCAACATTGTGCTGGCGACCGGGGGAGGGGTGGTCATGCTTCCCGAGAATCGAAATGCGCTGGCTGGGCGTGGTACCGTCATTTATTTAAAAACATCATTGCAACAGCAATTTGAACGCACCAAACGCGATACCAAACGCCCTTTATTACAAACTGACGATTTGGAAGGGCGTCTGGAAATGTTGCGTGATGAACGCGAACCTTTCTATGAAGAGCTCGCGGATGTCAGTTTTGAAACAGACAAACTCACTGTCAAGGCTGTCGCCAATAACATTATAAAATACATCTATGGCGAAGTTTAATGCGAGTGGGGTCTTGCAGGTGGAGCTGCCTGCAAAAACCTACCCCATCATCATTGGTCATGATGTGTTGTCCCAGGCAGACTTATTACCCCGGTATGTCCCATCCAGGCAGGTCATGATCATTAGCAACGAGACGATTGCACCGTTATACCTGGATAAGGTGCGTTCTCTGTTTACTGACAGACAATGCGATCATTTAATTTTACCGGATGGCGAGCGCTATAAAGCGCAGGCCAGTCTTGCCCGAATTTATGATGAATTGATTCAAAAACAGCATCACCGCGACACGACACTCATTGCCTTGGGAGGCGGGGTGATTGGCGACATGACTGGGTTTGCTGCATCGACTTATCATCGCGGGACGCATTTTATTCAGATTCCAACCACCCTGCTGGCTCAGGTTGATGCGTCGATTGGCGGTAAAACAGCGATAAATCACCCGGCGGGGAAAAACCTGATTGGCAGCTTTTATCAGCCGGATGCCGTCATTATCGATCTTGATACTTTAAAAACGCTGCCGCTACGTGAATTTCGCGCAGGGCTTGCTGAAATCATCAAGTATGCGTTGCTTGAAGGCGGCGATTTTTTTGAGCGCGTATATCAGGCCTTAACACAGGGTTTAGCCAATAACGACTCGCCTGATTTAGCCTGGATAATCCGCGAATGTTGCCGTATCAAGGCGGCGATTGTCACGGAGGACGAGCGCGAAACCGGCAAACGGGCGCTGCTTAATTTGGGACACACGTTTGCACACGCATTGGAAACCTGCAGCCAATACCAACGCTGGCTGCATGGCGAAGCAGTAGCCATCGGCATTTATTGCGCCGCCCAGCTTTCCTGCCGACTGGGTTTCCTTGGGGAGGAGCAGGTGATTCTGATTGATGAGTTGTTAACGCTTGCGAAATTACCGACACGCATACCGGGGGATATTCCTTTGGAGGAGTTGCGTGCCATAATGTCGCAGGATAAAAAAATTAAAAATAATAAGTTGCGCTTCATCCTGCTTAAAGGCATCGGTGACTGTTACATTGACGATGAGGTAACAGAAACGGCTTTACGAGAGGTTTTGAAGTGTGCTGTCGAAGGAGAAGTTATCCATGTCAAACAAGGGTGAAAGCAGCAGGCCGTCAGCTGAGACGCCATTTAAGCCGGCATCCTGGCTTGCCAAAATTGATTTTATTAACCATCTGGTTTTGTTTAATAACGTCCTGATGGCTGTTCTTGCCGAGCAGGGGGGGGGTAAAAGTACCTTTATTCAATTGCTGAAGGCCAATCTGGATCCGGGAATTAAATTTCATAGCATGACTGCTGCCGCGCCATTTTCAGCCGATGATTTTTTAGCGCAGATGGTCGAGGCGTTTCATCTTCGCGAGGATATCCAGCCGACTTTGACCAGTGTGGTGGAACAAATCAATGAAAGGAAAGCGCACGTTTTAATGATCATTGACGATGCGCATCATGTCCCTGATGAATTTCTTAAGCAAGTTCTGGATAGCATTAAGACCCAGGAAGGGGCTGCCTTCTTCCATTTGTGTATCGTTTGCGATTATTCTTTAATTGGCAGTTTAAATCGCCTGGACAAGGATGACTATAAAAACCTGATTCACACCATTACCCCAGGCTCGCTCAGTGAAAGTGAAACCAAAACGTACCTTTTAAGTTATCTGCCCTCACCGAAGCGACTTGAGAAAACCATGTCCTCTGATCGGTTAAAGCAGTTTTATCAGCTCACTGGCGGCGAAATTGCGCGCATTAACCTTGAAATGCATAATTTCTTCAGTGCCGAGGCATTAAAAGACACTCACAAGCCAAAATCCCTAGCCAGACGCCTGACATTAACGGCAAGCCTGGTGATTGTTGGCCTCGCGTGTAATTACATCTGGCAGAACCAGGACGCATTAAAGCGGACCCTGTCATTCTCCTTCCCGGAAAAACCCCTGGCCTCCACGCAGACTATAAAGCAACAGCCGGTGGTCTCAAGCCTGTTACCCATCGAAAGGCCATTGGTCAGCGACATTCTGCCGTTTAATGTCGCCGTCACTAAGCAGGAACTGCAACCGCCGCCTTTAAAGCGTCTCTATGAGATTTCCAATGGCGACGAAGAGACCAATGACAACCTGGTGGTGATGGATAAAGTGCTGGTTATTCCCAAGTCTCTGGCGCGAAACACAGAGCCAGGTCAACGTCAGCCAGCCCCTGCTGCAAGGCAGAAGGAGACAACAACACCCATGACGACTGCGCCAGTGCTGGCTAAAGCCGCGTCGTCATTGCCTGGAATAAAGGAGCAGGCTAAGGCTGTGGCGACGGCAGCGAATGACGGACAATTCACCATCCAGTTACTGGCTGGTCGAAGCCCTGAGGATTTAAAACGCTTTGTGCATGCCCATGGCATCCATGACGCCGTCAAAGTCCGAAAAGTCAGCCGTAACGGCCGCGTATGGTATGTGTTGACCCTGGGAGAGTACGGGCAGATTGAACAGGCAAAAGCGGCAATGAATCATCTACCGCCTGCAGTCATTCCCTTTAAACCCTGGATTCGTTCAGTGTCCGGTTTACCCGTTGTAGGGTAATGGGGTTTCAACAGGATCAGATGGCCAAAGCATCCGCTGCTGTCTGATCCAAATCCAGTAGCCCGTTAATGCCATGCCAGTGTAAACAATCATTAACAGCACATGAAAGGGCAGTTGCTTAAGCCAATAAAGGTAGGCATACACCGAGTCCGTTACTAACCAGAGCAGCCAGCTCTCCAGAACTTTATGACACATCAACACCTGGGCGATTAAACTTAAGGCGGTGGTCAATGCATCCAGATCAGCAACGGTGGTGGATGTAAAGCGCTTGAGGCCGATGACAATCAAAAGATACAGACTGGCGAACACCAGGCCAACCATTAGCCATTGAATGCATGACAGGGAGCGGATCTCCCGGCTGTTTGCTGCGGAGGTTTTTTGCCATTTCAGCCAACCGTAAGCCGTGCTTACCAAATAAAACACTTCCAGCAGGGTGTCGGCATAAATGCCTTTGTGCCAGTAGAGCCAGCCGTTGATGAGGTTCGCTGTCAAGCCAAGAATCCAGGCAATGCGGCTTAAACGAATAAGGTAATAGGTGCACAACAACGAGGCTAACGTGCCTGATAAATCCAGTAACATAAACAATCCCTACGCCGGCATGATCCGTACAGGTTCAATGGGTATGATCTCAGCCTTTGCATGTTGCAAAGACACCCCTGTTTTTAAAAAATAAAAGTGTAACCGATAAGCTGTGCTATGGGAAATTAATTCAATTTCTGCTAGGCTATAAAAGTCAGTGTCAAGGAGAGAATCATGTATAAAAGGGTTTTATTCGCCACAGATTTCGATGAAGTAGGTATAAAAGCTGCACATAAAGCAAAAAAAATTGCCGATGAGAATGGCGCCGATTTACTCTTGGTGCATGTTGTCGAGCCCATCCCTGCCTACGCTTACCCTGGATTTGCCGGATTTGCCGAAGTGGAAGTCTCCATTCGCGAGCAGGCCGAAAAAGAACTGGCAGCCTTGGCCAAGAAACTGAGCGTCGATGATGCGCATTGCATGATTGAATTTGGTTCCACCAAGAATGAAATTCTCCGCATCGCCAAGGAGAAGAAAATCGATTTAATCGTCACCGGAAGTCATGGAAAGCATGGATTAGCCCTGCTGTTGGGTTCTACGGCCAATGCCATCCTGCATGGCGCTGAATGTGATGTGCTGATCGTCAGACCACATGTTAGCGACAAATAAGTCTCTGCAAGGCAATTAACAGTCCTGAACGCGGCGAATCATGCAACCCGTTGGTGTTTGAAACGCTGCTTTCAATGAAGCACTTACCCATCAAAAATCCAAATCCATTAAAACCGTCCTTTTTTAACATCTTTTTTCAGTATCGAGGTATTTCCTCAAGTAAGCAGAAACATTTTGACGCTAAAAATGTATAATTTTCGTACTAATGCTATAGTTATACCATTAGTATTCATTAGGACTTATCATGCCGCGCGATCGCAAAATTACTCGTATGGATGCTGAAAGTGCTGCCCGCAAGGACATATGGGATTCTTCCACCGAACGCCGCGAGCTTCGAGAAAAATTTCTGCCTGAAAGCTACGGAGCAAACCGGGGTGATAATCTGAGGTATGATGCCGAAGTGCATGAGAAAGCACAAAACCTGATTAATCAGGTGGATTCACTGGATAAACGATTAAGAGAAAGCGGCATTTTTAATTACCATGCTGATCTTAAAAGTGAGTGGCTGCGTTGTTCTACCCATGATCTTGAGGGCTGCAAAAAATTTGAAAAAATTTTAGCCCATTATGAGATTTCCAACGAGATGCTTTTCAAATCAGCGACACAGCCGTTTACAGAAGAAGATGTGAAAACGGCAGAGCAGGTCGTTCAACGCTTTCATAAAGACAGCCCTTATTACAAGGATTTGTTGCATATTGCCAGCCAAAATCCTAATGAATTAATGAGCCGCCTGGGTTATAGTGATCAGGCCATGCAGATTTTTAAAAGCAGTTTCGGCAACACGACGACATCGACGAACCAACAAACCACCGTCAATGCCTATCAGCCGCCGCCCTATGGCTTTGATGGACAGCCCGCCGTGTTTGGCGAAATGGCAGATAGCAATCCGCTCGATAACCATCTGTCAGGGGTTGATTGCGGGTATCTCTCAGGCGGCGAATGCGTGTCCGAGGACAGTGAGCCTGATTATTCAAACCAAGTCCAGAAGCGGACCTAGAGAATCGTACAGATAATTGGCACAGGGTGACGTGGCAAAGAATTGGTCACTGTAAATATCCTGGCGGATATCTAATTCCCTCGCGGAGTTTCTGTATTGACCAAAGGTGTGGTCTTTACCGGTTTCATGTTGGAGTTCTTTGGCTATCCGGCTACGGGAAGACGAGGCGAATCGGTGGATTTCTTCAAAGGAGCAATTATCCTTGATCATGCCGAGAATTTTTTCCTCCACCTCTTTTGAATAGTTTTCCCAACGAGTTTGATCGGTACCCGCAAAAGCATTTAAACGGGAGGCTTCGCTGCGCGGCTGGGTGGCTTTGGGTGTGAACATGGATTCTGCTCTGGTAAGCTCATTTATAGGTATTTTAGATTAAAAATTGGCAATAGTGAACTTATGGTAAGCAATATGCTCATTGATTTAATTTCTGTTGGCAAAACCGTGCTGCGATCGCAGCTATTTCTCAATCCTGGCTAAACTGGGTATAATCACGCTTTTATCCTGGTTAAATAAGCAAGCATGAGGCTGTTGCGCGGAATATCATTCAATTCATTCGTACAGGGCTCGGTGGTGACCATCGGGAATTTTGATGGCGTTCATCTGGGGCACCGTGCCTTGCTGACTCAATTGCGTCGGCAGGCGGAACAACGGAATTTACCGAGCGTTGTTATTTTGTTTGAGCCTCAACCCGGCGAATACCTCCATCCCGAGACAGCGCCTGCCCGATTATCCACTTTGCGCGAGAAATTAGCGTTGGTGAAGGAATTGGGCATTGATTATGTTTATTGTTTGCGCTTTAATCAGTCTTTAGCCACCCTGGCGGCTGATGAGTTTGCGCAGACCTATTTTTTTAAACGGCTGAGCATGCGGTTTCTGCTGGTGGGCGGCGATTTCCGTTTTGGTTATAAGCGTCAGGGGGATATTCATCTGCTCAGGCAGATGGCTAAAACCAGGAATTGCACAGTGGAAACCGTTGAGGATTACACGGTCAGGGGTGTACGCGTGAGCTCCACCCGGATTCGCCAGCTATTGGCGGAGGCCAGTCTTGATGAGGCCTCGCTGCTGCTTGGCCGCACTTACAGCCTGTGCGGGCGGGTTAGCCGCGGTGAAGGCAGGGGGCGGCAATGGGGTATCCCGACAGCCAATCTAAGCGGTCGGCGCGCCAATTTGCCTTTGCAAGGGGTGTTTTGTGTGAAGGTAAGGCGGCAGAATGGCCAGGTGATCGAGGGGGTGGCCAACCTCGGAAGACGGCCCACGGTTGACGGCAGCCACGTGGTGTTGGAAGTCCATTTGTTTGATTTTGATGGCAATTTGTACGGTGAGTTTTTGCAGGTTTTTTTCCTGCACAAATTGCGGGATGAAAAAAAATTTTCATCCATTGATGAGTTAATTGCACAGATACAGGACGATATTGTTGCGGCAAAAGCAGCCTTTCGGCAATCCGCATCCAGGTTAACCTATTAGTTGAGTAAGCTTAAGATGGCAGAATACAAAGAAACGTTAAATTTACCCGATACGGCTTTTCCCATGAAAGCCAATCTCGCCCAACGCGAACCTCAGCGGCTTGACGATTGGCAGACAGGGCAAACCTATGAAAAAATCAGAAAAGCGCGTGCGGGTGCTGAAAAATTTATTCTGCATGACGGCCCCCCTTACGCTAATGGCCATCTGCATTGCGGCCATGCCTTAAATAAAATCCTGAAAGACATCATTGTGAAATCCAAAACCTTAAGCGGCTATGATGCCCCTTTTGTTCCCGGTTGGGATTGCCATGGTTTGCCCATTGAGTTAAATGTCGAGAAAAAAGCAGGAAAAGCCGGCGTCAAAATCAGCGCACGGGACTTTCGCCAAAAATGCCGCGAGTACGCCGCCAGTCAAATTGCTATTCAGCGCGAAGAGTTTAAACGTCTGGGCGTGTTCGGCGATTGGGAGCACCCCTATGCCACGTTTGACTTCAGTTACGAAGCCAACATTATCCGGGCGCTCGGGAAAATAATTGCCAACGGTCATTTGCAGCAGGGCTTTAAGCCTGTTCACTGGTGCATCGATTGCGGTTCCGCGCTGGCGGAAGCCGAGGTCGACTATGAAGACAAGGTATCGCCTTCCATTGACGTGGCCTTTGTTGCTCGCGATCCCGCGGCTGTTTTAGCTGCTCTTTCTGCGAATCTCGCGGTCAAACCCGTGATTGTTCCCATCTGGACGACTACGCCCTGGACCCTGCCTGCGAATGAAGCCGTGTGCCTCAACCCCGAGATTCAGTACGAACTGGTCGAAGCGGACGACCGTTACTTCCTTGTTGCGGCGGATCTGGTTGGCACGGTGATGGCGCGTTATGGCTTTGCAGCGTTTGTACGTCATACTCAACTCGCCGGCAAACACTTGCTTCACACGGCGTTGCAGCATCCGTTCAATGAACGCACTGTGCCGATTGTCCTGGGTGAGCATGTCACTACCGACTCGGGAACGGGTTGCGTGCATACCGCGCCCGCTCATGGACCGGATGATTACCAGGTCGGCCAGCAGTACAACCTGCCATTGATTAATCCGGTCATGGCGAATGGCTGCTACAGCAGTGACGTGCCGCTTTTTGCCGGTTTGCCTGTTTTGAAAGCCAATGACAAGGTCATTGAGGTTCTAAAGGAACGCGGCGTCCTGCTTCATTGTGAAAAACTGACCCACAGTTATCCCCATTGCTGGCGTCATAAAACCCCCATGATTTTTCTGGCTACCCCGCAATGGTTCATCTCCATGGATAAAAATGGCTTGCGCGAAAAGATAAAAGCCACCATTGATGGTGTCAACTGGGTCCCTGAATGGGGTAAAGCCCGCATTGGCAACATGGTTGAAACCCGTCCGGACTGGTGTATTTCAAGGCAAAGGGCTTGGGGAACACCCATGCCCCTGTTTGTGCATAAAGCCACCCGCGAGTTACACCCCGATACCGTGAGGCTGATTGAAGCGGTTGCGCAACTGGTTGAGAAGAAAGGCATTGATGCCTGGTTTGAATTAGACAGTGAAACGTTATTGGGCAAGGACGCAGAGCACTATGAGAAAATAACCGACACGCTCGATGTCTGGTTTGATTCCGGGGTGTCGCACTATGCCGTATTGAAGCAGAATGAAACCCTCAACTACCCTGCGGATGTGTATTTTGAAGGATCGGATCAGCATCGCGGCTGGTTTAATTCATCCTTAACCACGGCCGTTGCCATCGATGGTCATGCCCCCTATAAGACCGTGCTGACACATGGTTATACTGTGGATGCCGAGGGTCGTAAGCTGTCGAAATCCAAAGGTAATTACATAGCCCTGGATAAACTCGTGGCTCAGCATGGCGCTGATATTCTGCGTTTGTGGGTAGCGTCCACGGATTACAAACACGAAGTCAGTATTTCGGATGAAATCATCAAGCGCAATGCTGATGCCTACCGCCGCATTCGCAACACCGCCCGGTTCTTATTGGCAAATCTGTTTGATTTTGAACTAAACACCCATGGCGTGGCCGTCGAGGAGATGGTGGAACTGGATCGTTGGGCGATAAAACGCTGCCAGCAATTGCAGGACGAGATTTTAGCAGCCTATGAGAATTACCAATTCCATGTCATTTATCAAAAAGTCCACAATTTCTGTGCAGTGGATCTGGGCAGTTTTTACCTGGATGTGATTAAAGACAGGCAATACACTACCCCCAAAAACAGCATTGCCCGGCGCTCCTGTCAAACGGCCATGTACCATATTATTCAAGCCTTGACACGCTGGCTTGCTCCTATCTTATCGTTTACCGCAGAAGAAATCTGGCAGGAAATTCCCAGCCAGTCGGATGAATCGGTATTCCTGACCACCTGGTATCAGGATTGGCCGAAGATAGACGGCGTGGATATGATGTTCTGGCAACAATTGCAACTTGTTCGTGATGAAGTCAATAAAGCCCTGGAAATCAAGCGTCAGCAGGGGGCCATTGGTTCAGGTCTGGCGGCCGAAGTGGTGTTATATGCCAACCCGGACTTGTTCGTTCGTCTGCAAGCCGTTGAGAATGAGTTACGCTTTCTGCTGATCACCTCCAGTGCGGTCTTGCGGCCGTTTGATCAGGCGCCGGCGGAAGCCATGCGCAATGAGGAGCTGGGCATTGCAGTAGAGGTCAAAGCCATCTCCTATGAAAAATGCGAACGCTGCTGGCACAGGCGGCAGGACGTAGGGAGGGATTTAACCCATACTCAACTCTGCTTGCGCTGCGTGGATAACATTTCCGGTCATGATGAAACGAGGTTGTTTGCATGAAAAAATGGACCTGGTTTTTGTTAAGTCTCGTGGTTTTGGGGCTGGATCAGCTCACTAAATACGTGGCGGCAATCTGGCTTAATCTTTACCAGCCGAAGCCGATTATGCCCATGGTGAATTTAACGTTGGCCTACAACACCGGGGCTGCGTTCAGCTTTTTAAGCGGCGTCGGCGGGTGGAACCGCTGGTTTTTTGCAGGTTTCAGCATTGCCATGAGCATTGTCCTGATTGTCTGGCTCATCCGTTTACCGAAACAGGCTGTGCTGCAATCCTTAGCCGTGAGTCTCATACTGGGCGGCGCGGTAGGCAACTTGTACGATCGGGCTTTTTTGGGACATGTCATTGATTTTATTGATGTGTATTACAAAAATCACCATTGGCCAGTATTTAATTTGGCCGACAGTGCCATTTGTCTGGGGGCGGTTTTACTGCTGATTGATTTATGCAAAAACCCCGGTCGATAAGGCACTCAGTTGCTTGCTCTCCGGATTTAAAATGCTGACAGCGGCAACGGCGGGTAAATTCAAATAATGTTCTGCTTCATCCCATTCAATTTCAGCGGGAAATAAGCGAAGCGTCGGTAGGTTTTTATTGAGCAGGGCACAGAAAGACAGGGTCGCTGGATAGGGTCTTGCCTGATGGTAACCCAGGGCGATGACCTGCATCGCTTCAGAAATGGTGGCAATCCCCGGTAAATAATTGACAGAATAAATGGCGGCAGTTTGAGCGATGGCTGGTAAAAAACCGGGGCTTGAAATAAAGTGAACGCCAGCCTGATAACAATCTTCCAGTTGCTGAGTGCTGATGACATTACCGGCACCTATCCTTAAACCGGGAAAATCCTCAAGAATCCTCTTGAATAGATTCTGATCGCAGGTATTGATTTCAACAATGGAAAATCCAGCATGGGCAATTTGTTTTAAACGGTCAAATAACAGGGCGTCAACATCCAGTGTCACAATGATTGATTGATTACCAAAGAACTTTTCTGTCACGATCATTCCCGCCTACGGCCTGCAATAATTCATTTATGTTAGAAGAGTTGCGGCCGCTTAGCAAGGGGAATATGACGACAGGATCACATTTTAAGCGTGGTAGAAAAAGGTGTCGGGGTTTCCGATTTATTAGCCTGTGAGGTCGGGGTAGGCGGCATCACGTTGGGTTTTTCCGGATCAGCACCGAAGTAGGGCATGCAACGAATCAACGTATCCATGGGTATTTTCGGGATAGGGGTGATTCCGTTGCGTATTGGATCAAGGATTTCTTTTTTCAACATCTCCTTGACTTTTTCACTCATGGGCTTGCCCTTCGCCTTGTGCATGTCTTCCATTTCTTTTTCCAATTGAGCTGCTGCCCCTTTCGGATCTGGCGGCAACCGCTGAATAATCTCATACAGCATTTTGTACACCTGCGTGGTATGCGGGGTTTGAGGTGCCGGTTTGCCGACTGAGTTCACCGGGTTGCTCGACGGTGTCGGTGTCGGAATGGTTGGACGAATCAGTGACTCCGGGGTCATGGCAGGATCAAGCTTTTGCATCTCAGCCACGACCTCGGAGCGAGCAGCCTGAATCTGGGTCAGCTGGTTGCGAAGCGTCATGATGTCATTGTGCAGGGATTTGGACTTGTCCTGCGCTTGTTGTAGCCGCTCGTTTTCCAGACCGTGGTTGTGCTTTATCAGCAGTTTTAAGTTGCTGATTTCAGGGCGGGCACGTTCAAAATCTTTCTGGGCTTGCAGGAGATCATGCTCTTCCATGGTGCTTAAATCCTGCTTGGCGCCGATTAGATAGTATTTGTCATCCCGCTTGACTACTTTTTTGTCCAGAGGAAGCACAAACGCAGCCTCATCAAAGGATTTGGCAACCTGACCATCGTCTTTGTAGAGTACTTTTTCACCTTTAAGCACACCCACCATGTCCTTTAATCCGGCGATTTGCAAGTGCAGGCCGTTGTGTTCAAGCAGTATCTTGCGTGCTTCGTCATCCTTACCGCTTTCAATCAACTGCTGCATATCATCGAGTTGTGATTCCAGCTTGTCGCTCAATTCGTTGATTTTGCCTTCAATTTGGGGAATGCGTGCGGTGGCACTTACGATTTTTTGTTGTTTTAAGGCATGAATGCGCTCAGAAAGTTCAGCAATTCTGTCTTTGAGATTGCCGCTATCCAGTCCTTGTGGCGGGGCATTGGGATCGACTAAAGCACTTTCCAGCGCTTCTGGCGTTTGGGTTTGAAGTTGTGCTTCCAGAGCGGCCTTCTGAGTCTCGAGGCTTGCGATTTGTTCGTCGATGCTCAATTCTGGCAATTGGAACTGAATCTCCAATTCACCAAGGTGCCGGTCAAAGGTTTCATAGCGCAAGGCCATTTCTTCGGGATTAATGGCTTGCAATTCCCGCTGCACACTAGCCAGTTCCAGTTCTTTTTGACTTAAGCGGGATTCAATTGCGGCGGCGGTATTATTAAATGAACTCAGCGATTGATTGAGGGCGGCTGTTCGCTGTTCACGAGCCCTCTGTTGATCCTGGCTGATAGTAGCTTCGCCTTGCTGGACACGTGCTTCGGCTTGTTGGGTGTTTGCTTCAACCACATGGCGGGCATGGGCTTCACGGTAGAGTAAACCAAGCAGTAAAAACGCCAGCAAGCGGTGTTGTCTGATTTCGTGGGTTTGGTATTCCTGACGTTTAAATTCTTCAAGAGCGGCCACCTGAGCCAATTCTTCTCCAATCATTACCTTGACACTGTCGCCTGCGGGTGATTTCAGGAAAGCGATGACATCTTTGGCTGTTTTGATGCCGTAACGTCCCACAAACTGGGTGGCAAAATAGGGGTCGCGCTGCAATTCCTGCAATGGCAAATTGGGGGTGAGGCCATTGTTAGCATTTTTTGCCATTTCGTCACGCTCAATGGCAGCAAACCAGCTTTCCAATTGCGAAGAGGTCAGATTAACTTCCTGACCATCATTGCCTTTCAGAAGAAGGACCAGCGGCTTCTCCATCGGTTGTGCCAACAGGTCAGCAGCGTCGTGCACATCGGTATCAGAATGAGGACTTAAGTGGGGAGGCAATTGGGCCGAATCAGTCATATCAAAACTCTGTCAGCAGCATAATAATTAATTATATACCCAATCTAATTGACTATTCAATAGTCAAAATGAGCGCAAGTAGAACTAAAAAAGACTGTTTTTCTCACCAGCATCGGGCAACCGGACCGCTTGGAGCCCCACCCGGGCCATTGGTGATGCCTTTGGCGCCGAGGTTATTGATGGTCAGCGATTGGCACCGCGTGTCATCGGTTCCCTGAGCATTCCTTGGCGTGGCCTGCAAGGTGTAGGCGGAGGCGGTTTGTGCCGTAATGGACAGGGTATACCAGCCGTCAGGGGACACGTTGGTGGCGCGCACGTCGGTCGCGGCACCCGTGCCGATGGTGGCTGTCTGGTAGGTATTGCGTTCGGAATAAAAACGCTCCATGCGGCTGGCTAAATCAAGAAGCGCGGATTGCCCATCGCTGCGTCTCGCACGGGTAATGTATTCAAGGTAACTAGGATAAGCGATGGTAGTCAATATGGCGATAACCACCACAGCGATCATCAATTCGATTAATGTAAATCCCTTATTCATCGGTAGATCCTGAAAGTCAATGTGAATCGCTTTTGCTTATAGTATAACCCTTTAAGGCTCAAATAGCAGGATTGTTACTGAAAAGTTGCGAGGGTAAACGGGTTTCGCTTTCATCATCGCTTAAAACCTGCTTTTTACTGGGGGGAGAATGGCGGTATAACGGGTGTTTTCCCGGCACCGGCAGGGTAGCCCCCTGTTGTTTATTCAGCATCATTTTCATCAGGCAATCGTCTTCCTGGTGAGGCAGGCGTTCAAAACGAAGGGGTTCTTCAAGAAAATAGCTTTCAGCCTGGTAAGGCGCCTCGTGGTTTTCCGGACGGAACGCCCAATGATGCAAGTGATGGCGTACGGTTTGCAGTAATTCAAGGCAGGACAATCGAATTTCACTTGCCTCGGTGGATAACAGGTTACTGGAACTCAGTGTCAGCCAGGCGGCTCCCTGAAATAACAAGCCAATGGAATTATCCCAGAGTAATCCTGCCTTGACTAACGCCTGGCCTGAAACGTAAGCGGTAAATCGGCTGACCGGGTTGATGATTATCAGGGCCGCCCGGGCAAAAAATGAAAGGCTGTCGATTAAAGGCAATACCAGCAGGTTTTTAAGTACCTGCACTGGCGGCCACAGGAGCAGCATGATGGCGTTACCCAGGACATTAAGCACCTTGTTGTCATGGTACATGCCAAAAGGGCTGCTGAAACCATAAAGGGGGGAGAGGCGAAACCCGCGCAGGTACGCCTGTTCGGAGGGTCTTTCTGCGAAATCGAGCAAGACTTGTCCCAGTATTTGCCAATTGCCGAGATACGCCAGGGTTTTGCTGACCAGCTTTGTCAAGCCACTGAAAGGCACATGAATGAACAGGGCGCTGATTTCAAGAAAGGGAATGGTCACAACCGCAAGCACCAAATCCAGCAGCGCCGCCACGGTCCGTTTAACGACAGTTAAAGCCACCCGACCGCTTTTTTTCAAACCCGGCAGGAATCCTTCACGGTAACCGTAATGAGACGCCTCAACAAAGGGAGCAATTATGATTTTTGCAAAAGACAGTCCCGTCTTGAGCAGCCATTTCAGACTGCCTAACAGCCAGTCATCCCCCGGGTACATCACGGTATCATAGATGGCCGCCCCGCCTTTAGCCCCTATTGCTGCATAATTGGGGTAAGGAAATGCCCCCATTTCCTCCTGAAGGGAGGGGATTAGCTTGCTTAGGCCAAACCCGAGTCCCAGCGCCAGGGCGACAATAATGGCGACTTCGGCGGGCTCCTCATGCAGCACGCTGACGGCTTTGATGAAAAACTGATCCAGATCGCCGCCCACGATGATTCCCTGCCAGTAGGTGACCGCCGCTGAAATGGCTTCTGAAGTGGGACCGTGGCTCATCCAGTGCCCTAAAGCCTGGGTGGGTTCGATGCCACGGATAAGCCCGTGCAAATGCAGTTTGGTTAATACTGCCGTTAAGGCTTTGGGTGCCAGCACCGCACAGCCGCCATAAAGGTAAGCGGCCATCGCCAGCGTGCCCACAAGGGGATTGCGCTCGCTGGTATCGACAAAAAAGCCGGCAATGTGACGAAGAACATGAAACGAACGGTGCACCGGATTATCGTAAGCCGGAGGAGAAGGGCGGTGCTGCTCACGCACGACCACATAGGGGCTGTTGGCTATTTTCTCGCGGACAAACTCTTCAAGGGTTTGTCCGGTGGCCAGCAGGCCATGCCCATTCAGGATGTCCTGAAGGGAGTTGAGCAGGGGGTGAAGCGTTTTGGTTTCCTCTGCAGGCATCGGGTTATCCAGGACGACATGGCCTTCGTGCACGTGCTGGTGGAATTCGTGTTGCAAGGTTTGGGTGAACGTTTTAAGGCTATTAAAAAAATAGCTGAAGAATAAGGGAATTTTTGAAAAAAAGGCCCGGGTGTGGAGCTTGAATTTTTCAGGGAGGTACAAATGTTGTTTGCTTAATTGACTTAAAGTGAACAGATCTTCGCCATGAGGCAGAGGATAGACGAGGCCGTCTTCCTCAAAATAATTCAAGTGAAGCCAATCGTCATTGACGCGGATGAGGATACGCGATTGATTGTCAAGCAATACCCAGCTGCCGTTGGGGCAGGGTGTCAATAAGCGCTGCGCTTCGTCAAGCGATGGCGCCGTTTTGCCGGGTTCATGGACACCGGTCAGGCAATGAACCAGGGCGGCGACATTCTCATAGCCCCGTTGAGGGATGCCTCCAAGGCTGTAGTACGGTTTAATTTTTAGCACCGACAGCCCATTGCTGCGATTGTCGGTGTCGATGGTATGGGGCAGCTTTTTGCGGCTGGCCAAGTGGTTAATCCAGTGATGGCCATCATTCCAGAGCTTATAAAAAAAAGTTTCAAGGCGTTTGAAACGGTTAGCCGGGACCTGCGTCAGGCTCGTGGCGGGCAATAGACCATAAAGATTGCCGATCATGCTCAAGGTATCATGGAGGGCCTGTTCATTATGGCCGATGTGAATGTCACTGTCCCAGATGAATGTCGTGGCTTTGCCCTGGCGTCTGGATTTGACTTCGCTAAAATCCAGTTGATCCAGGCGTGACACGGCGAAAACACGATTTAATTCAAAATGCTGCGCTTCCTGACGTGCCTCATACAGGATGGTTTCCAACGAGCCCTCCGAAAGCACAGGATTGGCGGTTAACAGGCGATTTTCCGAGCGGCACGCTTCGATTAAGGTGATGACCTGATGACGAAGCGCTTCATAAGCCGCCCAATCCCCGGCAGGAATAGCCCGCTCGGCGGGCAGTAGACGGCTTAGTCGCTGAATGGTTTTTTTAGCCAGATTGAATTTGGCCAGTTGTGCGGCCGTGCGCGGTTTGCTGTAGCTTTCAGAACGGATGCAATAACGGTGGATGCTGGCGATGGCATTGGCAACCAGCGAAGCTTGCCGGGTGCCTGGCAATTGTTTTAGCTTTTGCGCATCCCCGGTTAACAACAGAATCTGGACGGTTTTCTGATTGTGATTGGCGAGCAGCCTTAACATGTCGCCGCCGGGCAGGCGATAATCCATGCTGTAGTACCCGTACAGCATGGTCCCGGCTTCAGGGCTAATGATTGAACCAGTAATGCTTGGGATTTCCTGATGGGCAGCGGGTTTGATTTGCAGGGGAATCACTTCCCTGGGAATACCGTCAACAATCCTGTAGCGTGCCATAGTTACTTGTTATCCAACATCCTCGTCCTTTCACCATATCCCTTTCATCAGGGAGTGGCAAGGTATTTAATATTGGAAATTACCAGCGCAGGCTGTTAAAATGTGCGAAAAATAAACAGGAAGGATTGATGACAAGTTATTGTGGTTACATTGCCCTGGTAGGACGTCCCAATGTGGGTAAATCCACCTTGCTGAACCGTATCCTACAGCAAAAATTAAGCATTACTTCACGCAAGCCCCAGACGACTCGCCACAGCATTTTAGGCATTCAGACCGAAGGGGATTATCAATACGTTTATGTGGATACGCCCGGTATTCATCAAGGGGCTAAAAAAGCCATGAACCGACTGATGAACAAAACCGCCCACAGTGTGCTGCGCGACGTGGATGTGGCGGTGATGGTGGTGGATGGCACGCACTGGAAAGACGAGGATGAACACGTATTGACTCTTATCAGGCAAGCCAACGTACCCTGTATTCTGGCGGTAAACAAGGTCGATAAAATAGCCGACAAGGATCAGTTGCTGCCCTGGATGGAACAAATCAGCCAGCACTATGCCTTTGCCTCCATTATTCCACTGTCGGCTAAAACCGGGGTTCAGGTTGAACAATTACAGCAGGCCCTGAAAGCTTTTTTACCGGAAGGTCCTCATTTGTTTGACGATGACCAGTTCACAGACCGGCCGATTAAATTTTTGTGCGCAGAGCTCCTGCGCGAGAAAATATTCCGCCTTTGCGGCCAGGAGTTGCCTTATTCCACCACCGTGGACATTGAATCCTACAAAGACGAAGGCAATGTGGTTCGTATTCATGCCCTCATTCTGGTGGAGAAAGACAATCACAAGCGCATTATTATTGGCGAAAAAGGGCAGAAATTGAAAGAAATCGCGACCGCCGCCCGCCTGGACATGGAAAAATTATTAGGCAAAAAGGTCTTTCTGCAATGCTGGTGCAAGGTAAAATCCGGCTGGGCAGACGATGAACGGATTTTGAAACAGTTAGGTTATGACCACTAATCAACACGAAGCCTGGCTTTTGCATAAGCGCCCTGCGGGCGATACCAGTGTTCATTTAAGCTTTTTCACACCGGAACAGGGCCTGCTCCATGGTCTTTACCGCGGCGGGCGGACAGGTAAAAAGCAAGCGTTACTGCAAGCCTTTACCCCATTGTGGGTTGCGGTGGATAGCCGTCAGGACTGGCACTACATCAACCGCCTGGAAACCCTGGCGCCGTCGCTTAAACTGAGCGGCCTATCCCTGTTTGCAGGCCTTTATGTCAATGAATTGCTTTACTACACGCTCAATGCCGGAGAACGTTATACGTCTCTGTTCGAGTCTTATCAATACACCTTGCAGGGACTCGCCATCGTAAACAATAAACTCGCCATCGAAGCGTTGCTGCGGCGCTTCGAAATGCAGTTGCTTGACGTGTGCGGTTACTCGCTGCCATTGACCTGTGATGTCGATGGCTTACCGGTTGATCCCCGCGCGAAGTATGGTTTTGCGGTTGGCAGGGGACTTGTGAAAAGCAGTCCGGGTTTTTCTGGCGAGAGTGTACTGGGATTGGCCCACAATCAGTTTGACGATTTACAGGTCTTAAAAACAGCCAAATTCATTCTGCGTCAAGCGATTGACCACCTGCTGGGGGGGCGGGAGTTGAAATCCCGTTCGCTGTTTCCAGGCATGGCTAAAATCAAGTCGAGTCCGTTGTCCGGTCGTGCAGCGGCTGCCGGCGAAGTCAAGGAATAAAATAATCGTTGTCTGTCAAGGTTTCAGTTTTTTTGCACGGTACTCGTCATACCCTCTGGCCTCCGTCAGACTCCCGTCTTCAGCAGGAAGCGTGATGGCTAATCTGTTTTTGCGAATGGCCGTACTGTCGGACAGAATGCTCAGGAATGGACTTTCGGGATCTGCCGTCTTAAGGCTGTTTACCCATGCCTTGTAGTGTTTCCATGACTCTGCTTCCACGCTGTAACACCCTGCTGAAAAAAAAGCAGCCGCTTTGTTTGCCGTGCGGTAGCGGCGATGATGGGATATTGTAGCGGCTTGATAAATCAGATTCTTTATCGTGTCATTACCCAAGTCACCCTCTTTCAGAGCTTCCTGAATCTCATTAATGAGGGAACGATACAACGTGACTTTGTCGTCTTTCCCCTTGGTAAAACGCGAGGGAGTCTCCAGACGCTGGATTTGGTTTTCCAGGAAGCATCCCAACGAATGGAGTAGCTTGACTTGTTGTGCATCGTCTTCGGGTGTGCATGCGGCTAAAAACGAGACGTTGATGTTGCGAAACCCTGTTTTTTTCAATTCCTGGGAAAGCAGAAGCCGTTTGACTTCGGTCGCGTTTAAATCAGGCCTGGTCAGCAGGGCCTGATAAGCAGGCTGCTTGCCATTGGTTTGCATGTAATCGGCTTGATGACTTATTAATAATTCAACAACCCCGGGTGAGCGGGCATAAAACAGCGGGGATGATTGACTGGTTTTTGTTTTGAGATTAAGGTCAGCGTGTCGTGCAATTAAAAACTCGAGTAAGGGAGCATTATCCCATTGCGTTGCACAATGAACCGCTGTCCAGCCGGATTTTGTGCCCTGTAAATTGATGTCCGCCCCTTCGGCAATGAGGGCTTTAATGAGGGCAGGATTGGCATGGTCTCTTTTTTCAAGCTCCCTGTTTAACAGCTTATCAGCCGTAAAAATGTTTCTGGTCAACAGACTCTGCAGGGGGGTTATCCCTGCAGAGTCTTTCTGGAGTAAATTGGCACCTTGCTGGATAAGAAAAAGAGCGGTTTCTGCGTCACGGACATAAAAAAGAGGGGAACGTCCTCCCTTGGGAAGGGCTCTTAAATTCAGATCAGCCTTTTTTTTGACCAGAAGGTCAAGTAAATCGTTATCGCCCCGCTCGGCTGCGTAATGGACAGCAGACCGTCCGGATTTTCCCTGCGTATTTGCATCGGCGCCAGCCTCAATCAGTGCCTTGATGACTCGGCTGTCAGCTCTCGTTTCCTTATCCAGTTCATTTTTAAGGAGTTCTTCCGCTGTAACAATGCGTTTTTCCAAAAGTTCTTTTAGAGGGGTCGTGGTGGAGTTTGCGTCTTCCTGAAGAAGATTCGCGTCGTTCGTTACAAGCTGCAGAACCATTTCACGGGTTTGTGCGTAAAAGAGTGGCGAGCGACCGCGCTTGCTTGATTTAAGATTAAAATCGGCCTTTTTTTCAATTAACAATTCAAGCAGCGCGTTGTCATTTTTATCGGCGGCTAAATGAGCAGCAGTCCAGCCGGTGAAGTTACCCTGCGCATTGACATCAGCACCTGCCACAATCAGTTTTTTTATTAAATCAAGATTGGCGCCATTTATTTTATCAATTTCACGTATCAATAAGTCATTCGCTGAAATGATTTTTTCATGCTCACGCAAGGGGGTAACTCGTTGCGGCGAGGCATCTTCCTGAGAAGGATCGGCCCCACCGTCCACCAGGAGTTCAATCATGACACGATTTTGAGCATAGAAAAGGGGAGAGCGCTGCCTGGTTGAGGATTTTAAATTAAAGTTGGCATTTTTTTCCTTAAGAAACAGGATGAGAAGACGATCATCCTTTCGGGCTGCAACGTGCGCGGCAGTCCAGCCTTTAACCCCCTGTGCATTCACATCCGCCCCTTGCTCAATCAAGCGTCGGATGACTTTGCAATCGGCTTCTTCAAGCAAATCGAGTTGGGCTTTTAATTGTTGAGTCTTCTCTGAGACTGGATCTTTCGGTACTTCCATACCCAGTTCAGGCTTCGGGGCCGGCGCCAATCTCCTCTTGACGGGGGGCTTTAAATGCGCGCGTTCGAGAGTACGGTCTATCACCTCTTTCGTGTAGGCCTGGCAGGCTTTGGAATACCCTGTGTAATCGCTCAGGTTGTATTGGACATTCCACATGGAATCAATTAGATACAACGTATTATTTTGTTTGCACACTACCCAGGTGTGGGCGACGGGTTCTTTTTTTCTGGGATGAGTCCAACTGTCCCGGCAGTGATAAATACCCGCATTGGCGATGGACTGATTTTTAATGTATTGCCCTAATAAAAAAGCGGTAAACAGCGCATGATGCCGGCATACGCCTTTTCGCTGCTCAATGATTTCTTCCAGCGTATAGAGGGGTAATTCTCTTTTACCTACTCTCAAGGTATTCCGGGCCTTGGCATCCGGCTCAAAATCGGTGTTATCGATTTTATTATTGGAGAAACGTCTGGCTTGTCTAAATACATCTTCCAGGGGTACATTGTTTCCCAGGCGGGCCAGGTCTTTTTCAAACTCCTGATACAGTTCCTGCATCCGGTCACTGTCTGGATCAAGGAGAATGATTTCCCGGGTATGACCCACGGAGGCGACGCGTGCGGGGGCCTCGGCTGCAAAATTTATACTACCGGTACAAAACCGGTATTTTTTGCTTTTGTATTCGATGATGTCGGAATCCTCACCGTGCTCATGCTGGTGCATTTGCGTACGCAACCCGGGATCAAATCCGATGTCAGGATTGCCCTCGAGTTTTTGTTGTGGTTTGGAATTTATCAATTTTGTAATGTCATCGATGCAATCCTCCTTAATTCGCTCGAGGTAAGTTCGGTATTTTGCGAACTTCAGAAAGGCTGGCAATAAAGTTGCCTTGTCGGTTATTGTGTAACGAAACTCAACCCCGGTGGGTTTGAACTCCATTTTAAATCCCTTGGGATCAAAGAACCGGCCAAAGACCCGTTGAAGATGGGCGATGACATCGGCTTTTATTTCATCCATTTTGATGTCGGGGGTATGGTCGGGAGCTGAAACGATAAAATGGCACTGTTTATTAATGTGATCGACGCTAATTTGCGAAATACGGTGCGGCCTTCCGGTGTCTATCGTGTGCTTTGGCATAGAAAAAACCATTTGTTTAAAATCATATTCAGTATAATCAATTAATCTTAAGCGAGGCTTAAAAACCTGTACGAAACAGTGGAGCTTTTTTTTTCTTTCAATTCTGGCATGCAAATCGCATATACTCTGGATGAGATTGCGTTTTGGCGTCATAATTTGCAGCAGTTTGTTTTTGACTGAAACGGTGATCCATGACTAAAGAAATACTGCTCGGCGTTAACATTGACCACATTGCTACCTTAAGGCAGGCTCGAGGAACACGTTATCCCGACCCGGTGCAGGCGGCAATGGATGCCGAAGAAGCCGGCGCCGATGGCATTACGCTGCACATGCGTGAAGATTTGCGCCATATTCAGGCGCGCGATGTGCGCCTCATTAAACAGGTGCTGCAGACCCGCATGAACCTTGAATTGGCCGTCACGGACGCCATGCTTGATTTTGCCGAAGAAATTTTACCCGAACACAGCTGTCTGGTTCCTGAAAAACGGGAAGAATTAACCACCGAAGGCGGATTGGATGTCGTCACCCATTTCGACACCGTCAGCCGTGCAGTGAAGCGTCTTAAGAACATGGGAAGCGAGGTGTCGCTTTTTATTGACGCAGACATACGCCAGATTGACGCAGCGGTGGCCGTGGGGGCGCCCGTGATTGAAATCCATACCGGCTGCTATGCCGATGCGGTCACTGAGGAAGCCCGTCAACAGGAGTTACAACGCATTAAGGACGCCGCAACCTATGCCGCGGGTCGTGGTTTAATCGTGAATGCCGGGCATGGTCTTCATTATCACAATATTCAGGCCATTGCGGCGATACAGGAGTTCCATGAATTAAACATTGGCCATGCCATCATTGCCCGTGCCTTGTCCTGTGGTTTAAAGGAGGCGGTGAGACACATGCGCCAGCTCATGCTGGAAGCAAGACATTATGGCAAAAAATGACGCAATTGTAATTCGATTGACCGGTGACTCCGGTGACGGGGTTCAATTATTGGGCGAACAGCTCACCATCACCGCGGCCTTAACGGGGCGGGATGTACGCACCATGCCGGATTTCCCGGCTGAAATCCGCGCCCCGGCCGGCACGGTGGCCGGTGTCTCCGGCTTTCAACTGGCGATGGCGGAACAGGCCATTTTTACGGCAGGGGAAAGTCTCGATGTGCTGGTGGCGCTTAATCCGGCGGCCTTGAAAAATTCCCTGCAGTATTTAAATCATGGCGGTCTCTTGATTCTCAATGAAGACAGTTTCACTGAAAAAGACTGGCAAAAGGCAGGCATAAGCAGTGATTTCCTCACGCCGGTGAGCGATCAGTACCAGGTTGTCAGCCTGCCCCTGATTACTCAGACACTGGAAGCGGTTGCCGGCCTGGATATTAATCACGCCCAGGCAAAAAAAGCGAAAAATTTTTACATCCTGGGTCTGGTGCTCTGGTTATTTGATCTCCCCACGGCCAATTGCTTAAGTTTCATTCACAGGAAATTTAAACACAATGCGGTGATTGCGAAGGCCAATGAATTGACCTTGCTGGCAGGGTATAACTATGCCATGACCCTCGAGTTGTCGCGCCAGCATTTTATGCTGGGGCACATCGAGCGTTCTCAAGGCGATTACCGGCAGATCACCGGCGTTGAAGCCGTTGGGCTTGCGTTAGCGACGCTGGCGGTACAAACGCAAACGCCTGTACTGGTATCCGGTTATCCCATTACACCCGCCTCGGCAATTTTGCATGAATGCGCAAGGCTAGGCGAGTATGGTGTGCAACTGTTGCAGGCTGAGGATGAGATAGCCGCGATTTGCGCCTGCCTGGGGGCCGCATACGGCGGCTGTCTGGCGCTGACCTGCACCTCGGGTCCAGGACTTGATTTGAAAAGCGAGAGTTTAGGCCTTGCGGTCATGACGGAACTGCCTCTCGTCTTAATTGATGTGCAGCGCGCTGGCGCCTCCACGGGTTTGCCGACGAAAACTGGTCAGAGTGATCTGCGTCAGGCCTTTTATGGTCGGCATGGTGAGGCGCCCCTGCCCGTCATTGCCGCTCAGTCTCCGGCGGATTGTTTTAATACCATCATTGAAGCGTTTCATTTAGCCATTCGTTACATGACCCCGGTCATTGTGCTGATGGACGCCTATTTAGCCAATGCGGCAGAACCCTGGAAAATTCCGGCGGTGGAAGCGCTGGCTATGCCTGCTGTCGCCTTCAACCGCTCAACCCAAGCCTATGCCCGGGATGAATACCTTGCGCGCAGCTGGAATAAGCCGGGTACGCCGGGATTCATTCATCAGATTGGCGGCCTTGAAAAACAGGGCGACGAGGGCAAGGTCAGCTATGACGCGGACAATCACCAGAAAATGATCGCCTTGCGTGCCAACAAAATAGCGGGCATTGCGAAAGAGTATCCGGCCCTTGTGCTGGAAGGAGCCAGCGATGCTGACGTTCTGCTGGTGGGGTGGGGTAGCACTTACGGCAGTTTGAAAGCAGCCGTTGAACGTTGCAATGAAGAAGGGAGGAAACTGGCCTTTCTGCATTTGCGTCATTTAAATCCCTTGCCTGACAATTTAGGTCCCCTGCTCAAACGCTTTAAAAAAGTGCTGGTCGCAGAACTTAATTCCGGCCAGCTTTGCCAGATTTTACGGGCCGATTATTTGGTGGACGCCAAAGCCGTTACCCAGTGCAATGGCCAGCCTTTTGCGGTAAGTACCCTGATTAACGCGGTTAACGTGGAATGCGAACATGAACAACACCTACAAGCGTGACGATTTTGCCAATGCAACCGAAGTTCGCTGGTGCCCCGGATGCGGTGATTACGCGATTTTAGCCGCACTGCAACGTGTTTTGCCAGAACTCGGACTGCCGCCGGAGCAACACGTTTTTATCTCCGGTATCGGATGCGCCGGCCGACTGCCGTATTACATGAATGCTTATGGCTTCCACACGATTCATGGGCGGGCCACAGCGGTTGCCACCGGGTTAAAAGCCATGCGGGAAGATTTGACTGTCTGGGTGATCACTGGTGACGGGGATGCCTTAAGCATCGGCGGCAATCATTTGATTCATTGTTTGCGGCGCAATGTCAATGTCAATATCCTGTTGTTTAATAATCAGGTCTATGGTTTGACCAAAGGGCAGTTTTCACCCACCTCGCAGAAGGGGCAGATCACGAAAACCTCTCCCCAGGGGGTGAGCAATGAGCCCATCAATCCGTTGATGCTGGCGCTTGCCGCCGGTGCCGGTTTTGTGGCGAGGGCTGTGGATAAAGATCCCAATCACCTGGCATCGGTATTAAAAAAAGCCTACGAACACCCCGGTTGTTCTTTCGTGGAAATTTATCAGGATTGCAACATTTTCAATAATGGCGCCTTTGATGCCTTTGCCTTAAAAGCCAATCGTGCTGATAAAACGCTGCAGCTGGAAGAAGGGCAACCCTTGCTTTTTGGTTTAGCCAAAGACAAGGCACTGACTCTGCAGGGGGATGACTTGCACCTTGCTGCCAGGGATGAAACGCCCCCGGCCATTCACGATCCCGCTAATTTAATGGCGGCCATGCGCTTAGCCCGTCTGCACTTTCCCGAGTATCCTGTTCCCTTGGGCGTTTATTACCAGCAACAGAAAGCCTGCTTCAACCTGAGCAAACCCATCAGTAAAACCACAGAGGATTTACATGACCTCTTCAGGGCTAAAGCCAGTTGGCAGCAGCGTTGAGTTACTCTGTTGGCAGCAGGTTGCTTAATTTTTGTTTTGCTTTGTGCAATCCAGTTAGAATTGGTTCAGAAATAGTTGCAGGGAATGTGGCCGGAAGTTGTTTAGAAACAACCTCGATCACTTTATCCGTTTTTTCCAACATGTCATCAAGTAATTGCTCAGCTCTTTCTACAGAGTAATTCACAGCGTGTGCAGTCTCTAAAAAATGCCTGCTTTGCATGGTATGCCAATGGTAATGATTATTTTTTCCTTTAAGGGCCATCGCCATTTTTATTTTTTGTTTTTGCAGTTGTTTTTTAGTAATGAGTGGATAAGCCGACATGATGTCATAAAGCGGGGTTAGGCGATATTTCCCTTCGGGTTCAATATGCAGGCTGAAGTTTTTAGCATGCCCATCGATACCGGCGATTAACCAAAAGAAAATCTGGGCTCGAAAAAACATATCACGATCGTCGAGTGCATGACTGGAACCCAGCAGTAGATCCATGATGTCTTTTATGCCTGGACCTCCATCTGACTGATATTTAAGATTATTTGAAATACCTAATGCCTGGCACATATCCTCTTGCGGTAATCTCATAATCCAGCGTTTATCGCTGGATAAACGTCGATCAAAGCGCGTTACCGATAGCACTTTGACATCCTCAAAATATAAAATGTCACAATCCGCTACGGGCAAACCGTAGGCTTTGGCAAGCTGAGCGCAAAGCCACTCATTTTCACAACTGTCCCTTAAATCCATTTGCTGATGAGCAATAAAGCCAATGGGTAATTTAAAAATATGGGTCGTGGGTGTTTCTTGAAGTGGCTCACACCATTGGTGATTGTAGAATAAAAAAGCAGCTTTTTCCTGCGCACCTGCGATGGAAATACGAAAGCTCTCATCTTCTCGACTCATACCTAAGGGATTTATCTGATAGTTGCGTAGGATAGATGCGATTTTACTTTCGCTTAAGGGGTTGTATTTAATTGTTTTTTCAAACAACGGTACGGGCCCTGACACCAACTGGATAGCGCCTACGCAATCTCTCCCGATGCTGGCCAGTAAGTCAAAGGGTTGATTGGTTGCTATTTGAAAGCGGGCCTGAATTCTTGTACGGAGTTGTTGGTTATCCGGAAGTAGGTTGTCAAAAAAATTATAAACAACATCACCTCTGTAGGCCTGCTCTGTAAGAGGTAGAGAAAGAGACAGGGGGCGTGCACCGGGGTAGTTTAACCAGGTGGGACTATAGCTGAATTTCAATGCGCCCTGATTTGTTTTTTCAAGCTCTCCAATCAGGAGACCATTCATCAGCACATGCAGCGCCAGGTTTTTTTTTACCATTCGTTATCCCATTGCATTTTTGTTTCGTCCGCGGCATTTTTAGGCGTCAGCTGCATGTCCATTTCCAGTGCTGCCAATACCCTTTGCAATGTACGGATGCTCGCATTCTCGGGGTTATTTTCCAGGGCGGAGATTGTTTTTTGTTTAAGACCGACTCGTTCGCCCATCTCTTTTTGCGTTAGTTGAAGTTTTTTGCGTCGCTCCCTAAGCAGGATGGCCAGTTCATTGGTGTTCATAGGATGATTGTACTTGAAAGGGATACTATTAATATATACCCAATAGGGTATAAAATCAATATATACCCTGAAAGGTATAAAGATGGTATATATCCTTAAGGGTATATTTATTGATTTATCCTTTATAGTGATAAAAGAGAAAAAAATCCCGGAAGCATCCCGGGATTCAGGTGAGGAGACGGTTGTTAATCGCGGTCGCCAGAGAAGGCACCCAGTAACTGGAGCAGACTGACGAACAGGTTGTAGATGGATACGAACAGGCTGACGGTGGCTGAGATGTAATTGGTTTCGCCCCCGTGAATGATTTCACTGGTTTGGAACAGGATTAATCCTGAAGCCAGCAGCATGAACACGGCAGAAACGGTTAACTGCAGTGCAGGCATGTTAAAGAAAATGCCGGCAATCATAGCCAATACGGCGACCATTGTACCAATAAAAAGAAACCCGGCTAAGAAGCTGAAGTCTTTTCGGGTGGTCAAGGCATAACCGGACAAGGCAAAGAAAATCATACCGGTACCGCCTAAAGCCGTGGTAATGATTTGATGGCCGTTGGAAAAATTGGCAATGTAGAAATTAAGAATCGGGCCCAGGGTGTATCCGAGAAACCCGGTAAAGGCAAAAACCGCCAGAATGCCAAAAGGACTGTTGCGTAAGGCCTGGGTTAAGAACATCAGCCCATAGACACCAATCAGCATGACAAAAATGTTAAGCGGCGGTGCCTGAAAGGCAAAAGAAAGGTAAGCTGTAAAACAGCTGAACAAAAAGGTCATCCCCAGCAGGAGATAGGTGTTGCGTAATACTTTATTGGTTGCAAGTACCGACTCGCTGCGTTGACTGATAACAGTCATGTTGTCTCTATTCATGTATTACTCCACATTAGTTACATTTATTTTAGCATAGATATGGCCGTCCTGCATGATTTCAAGTCTATAGGGATGTCTTTACCCTGGCAAGATGCCGATGCCTCATTTTCACATCCCTAACAATCGCAATCTGTTATAAAATAAGTGTAAAATGCTATTTTATTTCGGGGTACTCTTATGTCCAAAGTGGCTGTTGTGCAAATGCGGTCTTCGGCCTCGGTTCAGGATAACCTGCAACAGGTCGAGAAACAGCTCGCCAAAGCCCGCGATGACGAGGTGGACTTGCTGGTTTTACCGGAAAATTTTGCGTTTATGGGCATGAAGGAAACCGATAAACTGGCGATAGCTGAACAGTATGGCGAGGGAGAGATTCAGCTGGCAGTCAGCGCGCTGGCTAAAAAATACGGCGTCTGGGTGGTTGCCGGCACCATTCCCATCAAAGGCCTGCACCACCGGGTGCGTGCGGCGTCGCTGGTTTTTGACGATCATGGCCTCTGCGCTGCCCGTTACGACAAAATTCATCTTTTTGATGTCAGGGTCTCCTCGCAGGAAGCCCACGAGGAATCCAATACCGTGGAGCGGGGCGATGAAGTGGTTGTGGTGGATACCCCGGCGGGTCGCCTTGGTCTTAGCGTTTGCTATGATTTGCGCTTCCCTGAGCTTTATCAGCAATTATCGATGCGCGGCGCGGAACTGTTCACGGTCCCTTCAGCGTTTACCGCGATTACGGGTGCCGCGCATTGGGAAGTGCTGCTGCGTGCCCGTGCTATCGAAAATCTATGTTATGTACTCGCCCCCAATCAGGGCGGCGTTCATGAAAATGGCCGCCACACCCATGGTCACAGCATGATTGTTGAGCCTTGGGGTAAAATTGTGGCTGAACAAAAAGAAAATCCCGGCATGGTGACGGCAGAGATTGATTTGCAGCGTTTAAAACAA
Organism: Legionella sp. MW5194; assembly: GCF_016864235.1. Lineage (NCBI taxonomy): Bacteria > Pseudomonadati > Pseudomonadota > Gammaproteobacteria > Legionellales > Legionellaceae > Legionella > Legionella sp. MW5194. Next base: position 2,262,302 of record NZ_CP045732.1, on the reverse strand, counting down.
TTGCGGCTGCAATTTCCCTGCAACACCCACCATGTCCTTCTCGGTATTAATTAAAGGTGCAATCATGACTCAGGCATTGTCCATTGCAAAAGAGTTACTCCTAAAGCCCGCTTCCCTGGATGAATCGGCAATTGATAAACTGATTCGCTCAATGGCTGGCCGTCATGTGGACGATGCGGATTTGTATTTTCAAAGCAGCAGCTACGAATCCTGGTACCTTGAGGACTCCGAAGTTAAAAGCGGCAGCTATTCCATCGATAGGGGCGTGGGCATTCGTGCAGTAAGCGGTGAAAAAACCGGTTATGCCTATTGCGATGACATTCTTTTGCCTGCCATGGAAAGAGCAGCGGATGCTGCGCGCTCCATAGCCTTTTCCGCCAATAAAACCTTTGAACCTGTGCCGATTCTGGGCTCGCCCATCGCCCGCTATGCCGGCATTAATCCGATTGACGGCATGACTAAACAGGAAAAAATCGCGCTGCTTGAAGCCATCGATAAAGAAGCCCGTCGGCTTGATCCTCGCGTCATTCAGGTCAACGCCTCATTAAGCGGCTGCTATGAAGTGGTCATGGTGGCGGGCATGCAGGGTAATCTGCAGGCCGATATCCGCCCCTTAGTCAGTATTAATGTCAGTGTCATTGTCGAAGATAAAAACGGCCGTCGCGAATCCGCCCGCTGCGGCGGCGGAGGACGGTTTGGTTATTCCTATTTTCTGGAAAAGGAGAACGCCCTTTATTATGCGCGGGAAGCGGTGCGAGAGGCATTAATTAATCTCGAGGCGGAAGACGCGCCTGCTGGAACCATGCCGGTTGTGCTTGGCCCGGGGTGGCCCGGCGTGTTGCTGCACGAAGCCGTAGGCCATGGACTGGAAGGCGATTTTAACCGCAAAGGGCTTTCTGCTTTTTCTGGGCGGATGGGAGAACAGGTGGCGGCGAAAGGCGTTACGGTTGTTGATGACGGCACCCTGCCTGATCGCCGTGGTTCCCTGAGCATGGACGATGAAGGCACGCCTACGCAATGCACGACCTTGATTGACGATGGACGGCTGGTTAATTACATGCAGGACAAGCTGAATGCCAAGTTAATGGGCATGAAACCCACCGGCAATTGCCGGCGGGAATCCTACGCCCATTTGCCGATGCCCCGCATGACCAATACCTACATGCTGGCTGGCCAGCATGATCCTGCAGAAATCATTGCTTCCGTGGAACGCGGCCTTTACGCCGTTAATTTTGGCGGCGGCCAGGTGGACATTACTTCAGGGCAATTTGTGTTTTCCGCTAGCGAAGCCTACCTGATTGAAAACGGCAGGGTCACCCGCCCGGTGAAAGGGGCAACCCTCATTGGTAACGGCCCGGATGCCATGAAAAAAATCAGTATGATCGGCAATGACCTGGCCCTGGATCGCGGCGTGGGGGTTTGCGGCAAGGATGGTCAATCGGTACCGGTTGGTGTTGGACAACCGACATTAAAAATTGATGCCTTAACCATTGGCGGTACCCGTTAACCTGGTCTTATTATTGCTTGATAACTGACTATACTTAACCAGTAAGCGATTGACAGGAGTGATCATGTCCGCGCAATTATCAGGCAAAACCCTTAATCAATGGCTGCTGCACAACGAACAGCAGTTTGCTGAGCGCATTTATCTGCGTCAGCCCCGCCACGGCCAATGGCATGAGTACAATTGGGCTGAGGTCGTGACACAGGCGCGGAAGGTCGCCCGTTTCCTCCTTGAGAGTGGGCTTAACAAAGGCGATCGGGTGTCGATTTTTTCTAAAAATTGCGCCGAGTGGTTTATTACCGATTTTGGTATCAGCTTAGCCGGTCTGGTGAATGTGCCTCTGTTTGCCAATCAACATCAGGAAAGCATCAACTACATTTTGCAGCATGCCGAGGTTAAGCTGGTTTTTCTGGGCAAACTGGATGATCATCAGCGGGTTTGCCATTACATTCCACCGGATCGCCATACGGTCAGTTTTGATTACCACCCTGATATGAAAACTCAGACCTCCTGGGCTGAGGTTTTAACGCATGCCCCCTTAAGCGAGCTTCCAGCAATCGAGGCGGACGATTTATTTACCATCATTTACACTTCCGGAACATCCGGTGTTCCCAAGGGGGCTGTGTACACGCACGGTACTATTGCCAATTACCTGGCCTTGTACCCGCAGGACATCAAACGCATCCGTCAACTCAATCATTATCGCTTGATTTCCTACCTGCCTTTAGCCCACGTTTACGAACGCACAGCCATTCAATTAGGCAGTGTGACGATTCCGGCTGATGTGTCCTTTGTTGAAAGCCTTGAAAAATTTGCGGACAATTTAAGGGAGGTGCAACCCACCTTTTTTACTGCGGTGCCGCGAATCTGGGGCGTATTCCAACAGAAAATTGAACAGAAGGTGCCGCCGCGCAAATTAAACCTTCTGTTGAAAATTCCGCTGATTTCGACGCTGATCAAACGCAAAATCAGGCATAGCCTGGGTTTGGGGCAGTGTGTGAATTGCTTTTCCGGTGCTTCGCATTTGCCGGTTTCCATTCTGACTTTCTTTGACAGGCTGGGTCTAATGATTCAGGAAGGCTATGGTCAGACTGAAAATTTAGCCTATGCTACCTTTACCATGCTCAATCAACGCCGCTTGGGGTACGTGGGTACGCCGCGCTTGCAGGTCGAGGTGAAGGAAGGTGAAAATCAGGAGTTGCTGATTCGCTCGCCCTGTTTAATGAAAGAATATTACAAGGAACCTGAAGCAACCAGGCAGGCATTTACTGCGGAGGGTTGGCTGCGTACGGGTGATATTGCTGAGCTGGATGAGCATCAGAATGTGAAAATCGTAGGCCGATTGTCTGAGAATTTTAAAAACCAGAAAGGCGAGTTCATTGTACCTGCCCCCATTGAAAAACAATTTGCCACGAACTCGCTGATTGAGCAGCTGTGCATTGTCGGGCGTGAGTTGCCCAATAATGTCCTCATCATCACGCTTAATGAATTAGGGCGCAGCAAGGATAAAGACGAATTAAAACACCTGTTACAGAATAATCTGCACGAGGTGAATCGAAGATTGGCAAATTACGAAAAAATAAGTCATATTATTGTTTCCCGGGACACCTGGTCGCCGGAAAACGGGATATTAACCCCCACACTGAAAGTGAAGCGGCGTGTGGTGGAGTCAAACTACCTGGATCTTATCAAGGGCGCTATCTCTGAACCGCACACCATTGTCTGGCAATAACTTAAGCGTCCACCAGGGTATTGCCTGCCAGTTTCACGAGAAGTCCTGAAATTTCGTGAATGCGCTCTTCAGGGTGGGCGGCATCCAGGGTGAATTTCAGTTTGGTTGGGCCATCCAACTGATAACGTCTGGCCTGCAATTGAATAAGGCTGATTAAGGCGGCAGGATCGATCCGGGGTTCATCCCCAAATTCGATTTTCCCCTGTTGCTGAGCGGCATTGATTTTGGTGATGCCTAATCTCTCTGCCAGTAATTTCAACTCGGTAATCAACAACAATTGTTTGACCGGTTGCGGCAGCAAGCCAAAGCGATCAATCATTTCCACCTGCAATTCCCGCAATTGAGTCTTGTTTTTGGCATTAGCTACGCGCTTGTACATAATGAGTCGGGTATGGATGTCGGCAATGTAGTCTTCGGGGATAATGGCGCTTAAGCGCAAATCGATTTCAGGTCCCTGATGGATAGGGGCGGCCAATTCCGGGGTTTTCCCTGCCTTTAGATCGTTCACGGCTTTATCGAGCATTTCCATGTACAGGTTAAATCCAATGGCCTGCATGTTGCCGCTTTGATCCTCTCCCAGCAATTCGCCGGCGCCACGGATTTCCAGATCATGAGTGGCCAAGGTGAAGCCGGCGCCTAAATCTTCAAGGGAAACAATGGCCTCCAGTCGTTTCACTGCATCCGGTGTGAGGGCCTTTTCATTGGGTGTCAACAGGTAGGCGTAGGCTTGATGATGCGAACGGCCGACCCGGCCGCGTAGCTGATGCAGTTGGGCCAAACCGAATTTGTCAGCGCGATCAATGATGATGGTATTAGCGGTTGGAATATCAATCCCGGTTTCAATGATGGTCGTGCAGACTAGGACATTGAAGCGATGATGGTAAAAATCAGACATGATTTTTTCCAGTTCCCGTTCACGCATTTGTCCGTGGGCACTGCGTATCTTGGCCTCGGGAACCAGGGTCTGCAATTCCTGGCCAATGCGGTCTATGGTTTGAATATTATTGTGTAAAAAATAAACCTGACCGCCGCGGAGAATTTCACGAAGCAAGGCTTCACGCAGCAGGGCATCGCTTTTTTCCTGCCAGAAGGTTTTAATGGCCAGCCGTTTGGCGGGTGGGGTGGCAATCAGCGAAATATCACGGATGCCCGCCATGGCCATGTTCAATGTTCGCGGGATAGGGGTTGCAGTCATGGACAGGATGTCGATGTGGGTACGTAAGGATTTGATGTGTTCTTTTTGTTTAACCCCAAAACGATGTTCTTCATCGATTATGAGCAAGCCTAAATTTTTAAACGCAATGTCTTTTGAGAACAGTTTATGGGTGCCGATGACAATATCGACTTTACCGTTTGTTAGGGATTCCATGACCTTTTCGGATTCTTTGGCACTGCGAAAACGCGACAACAGCTCAATATTGATTGGAAATTCGGCAAAACGGTCGCGAAATGTTTCGAAATGCTGGCCTGCAAGCAGGGTAGTCGGCACCAGAACGCACACTTGCTTGCCATTTTGAACCGCCACAAAAGCCGCCCGCATGGCCACCTCGGTTTTGCCAAACCCCACATCGCCGCAGATCAGGCGATCCATCGGGCGTGAGGATTGCATATCGCCAATAATTTCTTCAATGGCACGGAGTTGATCCGCCGTTTCAGTAAAAGGAAAACCGCTGGCAAACCGTTGGTAATCGGCCTGGCTGAACTGGTAGCGAAAACCGGGTTTGGCTTCGCGTTTGGCATATATTTCCAGCAATTCAATGGCCACATCATGAATTTTATCGGCGGCTTTTTTCTTTTCTTTTTGCCAGACATCGCTGCCCAGTTTATGCAGGGGGGCATGCTCGCTGTCCTGGCCGGTGTAGCGGCTGATGTAGTGCAGTGACGTGACCGGCACGTAAATTTTATCATCGCCTGCGTAGGACAACACTAAAAATTCATTGATGGTGCCGTTACTTTCCAGTGTTTTTAAACCCTGGTAGCGGCCAACACCAAACTGCAGGTGAACCACTGGCGCATCAAGGCGAAGTTCCGCCAGATCGCGAATAATCAAATCGGGATCCAGGGCTTTCTGGCCGCTTCTGCGCTGCGGGACGGCCTGTTCGCCAAACAATTGTGCCTCTACAATGACCGCGAGCTTTTGTTGCGGTAATTCCATGCCATGGATGAGTGGGCCGGTGGTGATATTAATCAGGCTGCCGCTGTCCTTTAAAAAGGCCTGCCAGGAAGGTTGAATTTTGGCGTTAAGCCCGCTTTCTTTCATTAAATCCAGCAGCACTTCGCGGCGGCCGGCGCTTTCGACCACAATTAAATGCCGCCGCTCAGGCGACTTCATGTAATCCACGAGCCTGTTCAGCGGCACCGGATTTTGCCGCTCAATCGGCAAGGCAGGCGCTTTGTCGACTGGGAAGTTAAAAGCCCCTTTTTTATCGCTGGGTTGATGGTAGGCGCGTAATTTTTGAAATTGATTGGCGAGAGTCAGTAATTCCGTGGGCCGGACGAAACATTGCTCAGGGCTTAAAATGGGGCGAGTGACATCGTAATTGCGTTGCTCATAACGTTGACACAGTTCCTGCCAGAACTGATCTGCCCGCTCAGGAATGTCTTCCAGCAGCAACACCGAGGCATCGATGGGCAGGTAATCAAACAGGGTTACGGTTTTATCAAAAAACAAAGGAAGATAATACTCAATTCCCGAAGGGGCCTGGCCGTCGCTCACGGCTTCATACACCGGGCATAAACTTGGATTACCGGTGAACCGCTCTCTGAAGGCCCGGCGAAAATGGGTAATGCTCTGTTCATTTAAAGGAAATTCGCGCGCCGGCAAAATGTGAATGTCGTTGATTTTACTGATGGTGCGCTGGGTTTCAGTATCAAACAATCGTAGACTGTCTATCTCATCATCAAACAATTCAATACGAAAGGGCTGACTGCTGCCCATGGGATAAACATCAATAATCGACCCTCGTAGTGCGTATTCGCCATGTTCAAGCACTTTATTGACGCAATGATAACCGGCCTGTTGCAATTGTTGCCGGAATTGGTCGGTATTTAACGTTTGTCCTGTGCTCAGAACAAAAGCATGCTGGTGCAGAAATTGCGGGGGGCACAGACGGTGCATCAGGGTATTGACCGACGTGATGATTGACGCGTGAGTCGCATTGCCAATGCGGCTTAGGGTCAGCAGGCGTTCGGAAATGATGTCCTGATGAGGGGAAAATTGATCATAGGGCAGGGTTTCCCAATCCGGAAAAATCAACAACTCCGGCGGATTGTCGGTGTCCTGATAAAAAAACTGCAATTCTGCCAGAAGCTGGGCGGCCGTGAGGTTGTCCGGGGTGATGAGGAGTTGAATGCCTTTCTGCTGCTGGCAATACTCCGCTACGGCCAGAGGCAGACTGCAACCGTAGAGTTGCCCCCAGGTTTGTTGTTTTTCCTGGGCAGGGAATTGAAGAACAGACATCGCCATGACGTTAAAACAATAAATGATTAGATCGGCAAGTATACTACAAAAAAGGAAGCCAAAGCAGCGTTATTAAACAGCTTTGGCCAGTAGGTATTTATTCAGGCACGCAGCTTGGATTGCAATTGTTGGGGTTGATGCTGTTTGCGTCGCAGGCGGATTTCGCCAGATTATTGGCTTGTTCCTGGGTAGGGGCATAATAAGACCAGTGATCGCCTTTTAAATTACTGACAACACAATGCCAGCGTCCGCCGGCTACGCCATTGTCGGTGCAGCTCGGATTGCAATTATTCGGGTTGATGCTGTTGGCATCGCAGACATTTTTAGCCATGGCCTGCGCACCTTCCTGAGTGGGCGCCGAAAAGGACCAGTGCTCGCCACGCTGGTTGGCGACAAAACAAGTCCAGTTGGCAAACGCGGCGGCGGAAATCATTGAACAGGCTGCAAATAAAGCAAGGGGTTTTATTTTCATAACGTGTTCCTTGTAGTGAATAAAGTGCAATTGACCTGTTCCAGTATAGCGGGCTTATGGAAAATATCCATGCCCCGTGGTGTATACTGAAGTAAGGCGTGGATTGATAATGGATCAAGTAAACCGCATGATTAATAAGAGGATTCTATTAAACTGCTTCATGATTATCGTACTGCTCCTGCAGGGTGCAATCAATCTTGGCGGTTATTATCAAATTCAGCAATTGCTGGACACCAACAAAGCGGTTCTGCATACCCATAAAGTAACTTACCTGGCCAGCGAGCTGTGGAACCGAATTCTTGAATGCAAAACGATCTTCGCGGCTATATCATTACCGCCAATCTCAATAGTCTTGCTTCGTTTGAACGAAACATTCAAACCGCACGTAATCAGATTAAACGATTGAAGTCGCTGGTTCACGATAACCCGCATCAAATCAAACGTCTGGATGAGTTATCAGGACTGCTGGAGGAGCGGGTGATTTTCTATCGACAGGTTCTCGCAGCATACACGTTAAAGGGCGAAGAAGCGGCGGAACAATTAATTGCCAGTGACAAGGGGGCTTCACTATCCAAGCAGATCAGGCGTCTTGCCATTAATATTCAAAACGAAGAGTTCATTTTGCTCGACCTGCGCAACCAGGCTTTGACGGAGAATTCCGCCTTCACTAAAAAATTCCTCTTGTTTACCTTAATCAGCACGTCCTTAGTCATTGGGCTTTTTTTAGTCATATTTAACCTGCAATACAGCAAGGCCGTGTTGATTAACCGGCGGCGCAAGCAGGCTGAAAATCAGTTAAAAGGGATCATTGACGCCACGACCGATGGCATCGCTGCCATTGACAATCGGTTTAACCTGATCATTTTTAACGAAGCATTTGGTGACTGTTTCAGCAATTTGTTTGGCAAGGCGGTGGAATACGGTTTTAATTTAGAAAACACATTGGCGGATTCACCGGAAGGGCAGATCTTTCTGAAAAACCTCGAGGATGCCCTGGCCAGTCCGCGTGCTGAAATTATCCGTAAAATTGGCGCGAGCGGCTTGACTCCCCGGATTTATGAAATCACTTACAGTACGACGCGGGATTCAAGCGGCAAAGCCTCAGGGGTGGCTCTGGTGTCACGCGACGTCACGGACCGCTTTGAAATGGAAAAGGCGATGAAGAAAACCAATCTGCAACTTACCCACTCGATGGCTGAAATCAAGCAGAATAATCGATCGATTTCCTATTTAAACCTGTTAAGCAGTACGCTGCATTCCTGCCTTTCCATTGAAGAAACATTCAGCCCCATTCGCATTTATGCTGAAAAAATTCTGCCGTTTACAGCCGGGCGTTTGTACCTTTCTCATCCTTCGCGCAATTACCTGGACCTTGCCCTCGAATGGGGCGAATTGCATGTGCACGAGGAGGATGTGATTGCCCCGGAAGGCTGTTGGGCTTTACGCCGAGGACAGCTGCACCGTTTTCACAGCCGCACCGACAGCGTCATTTGCGAGCATCTGCGTACCGCGCGCTTTATCCCCTCCTACCTTTGTGTGCCGTTGCAGGCACAAAATGACAATGTCGGCTTGATTTATCTTGAATTGAAACACAGCGAAGGCATGAATGAGGATAATTTTCATCATCTGGTGGAAGAGCACGAATCCCTCATTATTAATTTCTCGGAAGCCATTGCCTCGTCATTAGCCAATATCAAATTACGCGATACCTTAAGGCTTCGTTCCATCCGCGATCCATTGACGGGATTGTATAATCGTTCTTACCTCGAGGAATCCTTTACACGGGAAATTGAACGGGCAAAACGACATGCCAATCAGCTGGCGGTCATCATGATGGATCTCGATCATTTCAAAAAAATCAATGATGGCTATGGCCATGATGCAGGCGATGTGGTGCTGGTGGAAGTCACGCGCTTCCTGTTGCAGCAAATCAGACAGACAGACATTGCCTGCCGTTACGGCGGTGAGGAATTTTTATTGCTCCTGGTGGATATCGCCAGCCAGCAGGAAGTGCTTGACCGCGTGGAACGATTCCGCCAACTCATCAGCGACATGCCGTTTAATGTCAATGGCAAAGCCCTGAAAGTGACTGCGTCCTTTGGTGTGGCCTTTATGTTTGAGCATGACGAAAGTCAGGCGCAGCTCATTGAAGCGGCGGACAAGGCGCTTTATCGCTCCAAAAAAAATGGCCGCAATCAAATCACCGTGGCAAAAGGAACCAGCATGCACGATCAGCCTCAGCAGGTAAAACACGCCCAAAAATAAAGCGCGCATACGCTATACTTAATAGAGTTTCCGCAGGAGTTCAATTATGCATTCCCCCACCGTGGAAGACCGAATCATCCATCTACTCAAACACTCCGGGGCTGGTTTTAAACTGGCAAATGATGAGAATGGTACCTTTTTAAAATCGAAATTATTTGCGGACGAAGACGCCGCCAGAGAGATTCTGGCGGAAATCAACAGTAAAATGCAATTGACGTTCATTGATGTCGAAGTCGACCCGGGTGGGAGCGGCTGGTACATCACCTACAATGCGAGTCCCGTGGTTAAAAACCATTTCGCCAGCGAAGAAATTGCTGAAGAAAGGCAGCCTAAACTTTAAATGCAATAACGGCCTAACCTACCAGCATGGTTAAGATCGATGGCAGAAAAAAACCTGTCGCAAGCCCTGCGACAAGTCCAAACAAATGCCCCTCCCAGGATACGCCTTTTTTACTCGGGAAAATACCAAAGAAAATACCGGCAAAATAATACACTGAGAGAATGCCCAGTATCAGCGTGGTTAAAGTCCCATGCTGCACGATATCACTGACCAGCAAGGCCCAGTAGCCTGTGATCAGCGAACTGGCCCCGACATGAAGACCAGGTTTGGCAAAACACCAGATTAAAAGTCCGCTGATGAGCATGATAAGAAGGCTTACCAGAATAAAATAAGTTAAGCCATTGATTAAAATAAAATTACTCAATACCAAAAGCGGGATGGAGTTAAAAAACAAATGATTAAAATTGGCATGTAGAAAGGGGCAGAAAAAAATACCGGGTAAACCGGAGAGATGCCGGGGCAGAATGCCCAATAAAAGCAGGCGTTTACCCAGGAGCTCGTTGACTACAAAAACCAGCCAGGGAATAGCAACAATAACGCTTAATGTTTTTAAATTCGCTTGAGTCTGGCTAATGATAAGATTCAAGCTCTGCGTCAGTTCATCAAGCATTTAGACGGTTTCTCCCTGTTGCAGCCGTTTTGGGAGCCGCAGGCACGGCCGTGATCAGACGGTAGGGAACAAAAAGCAACGGATCAACCAGCGTCTGATTGACAATCATCGACCAGTGAAGGTGCGGGCCGGTCGCACGACCGGTGCTGCCCACTGTTCCGATGCCATCACCCTGATTGAGCCATTGACCTTCCTTTACGGCAATAGCCTTTAAGTGGGCATAGAGAGAATAAACCCCCATTCCGTGATCGACGATGACCGTGTTGCCAGTAAAAAAATAGTCTTTAACCGCAACGACTTTTCCCCTGGCAGACGCGATAATCGGGGCATTTTCCGGTGCGGCAATATCAAGCCCGGAATGCGGTGCCTGGGGACTTTTGTTATAAACCCGCTTGAGTCCAAACAAACTGCTGACGGGTCCGTGAACCGGCGCTTTAAACCCCTGTGAAAAAGGATTGGCTGCAGTAAAGCCTGCAAAGAGCGCTGTCATTTCCTGTGCTTCCTTCGTGATTCGGGCCCTGTCTTCCTCGTAGGGATCGACTTTGCGGGGATCGGTGATTTTCAGTTGTTGGGTCGCATAGAATTTCTGGCTAACCTGAAAGGGGATGGTTGAGTGTACGGGATGCGTCATGGCGAGATTTTCCACGGCCCTGGTAGTGTCCAGTGGGATGCCGACAATGAGCAGCCACTGATTGGCATTGGGGCTTGGCAATACTGGAATTCGTTTATCGTGGTAATAGACTTGCGGCTGCTGGTTGATGTCGATGGGGATGATGGTCAACCCGCCATTGACTGAATGGTTTTCAGGCAGGTACGCTGCCTCGGCAAACAGCCGGCCTGAGATCATGGCAATGGCCACAATACGGGAAAGAAACCGCATTGTCCTTCTCCTTATTCGATGCGTTGAGTGACCTGGCAAATTAAGTGTCCCTGCGACAGCCTGAGCGTCAATTCATCGCCAGAAGAAACATCCCCGGAGCTAAAGACGACCCGGCCCTGATAAGTCGCAATGGCATATCCCCGCTCCAGTGTGGCTAAGGGGCTGACGGCATTTAATGTGCTCATTTGCAGGGAGAGTGTTTGCCGCATGGCGGCCAGGCGATGGGCCATTGCTTGAAACAAACGTTGTTCCAGTTGGCGGCGCGCATTCAAGGCCTGACGGACTCCCGTTTGCGGATTTTGGCCTTTAAGCGTTAAAAGGGCAACCTGAAGACGGTTTTTTAAGGCATAGAGGCTTCGTTGTCCATACAGTTGCAATCGTTGCTGCAGGTGATCCAGAGTCTGCCAGTAACGGTAAATCAATTGCTCAGGCGAGCTCAATGCAGCCAGGCGGTGACCGAGTTGCATCTGGTGATGCTGAATGAGCCTGTCTAAAGTCATGACCATACGGGTTGCGGCAAGACCAATGAATTTGAGCAGATCCTGCTGATTGGGCGTGACACTTTCCGCCGCGGCCGTGGGTGTGGCTGCCCGCAGGTCCGCGACAAAATCAGCAATGGTAAAATCCGTTTCATGGCCAATGCCTGAGACAATGGGGATGGTGCTCTCATGGATGGCAATGGCCAGTTTTTCATCATTAAACGCCCACAAATCCTCAATGCTGCCGCCTCCGCGTGCCAGGATCATCACCTGGCTTTGACCATCGGCATTGGCTTTTTTTACGGCATTAATCAACTGGGCGGCAGCGCCTTTTCCCTGCACCTCGCAGCAGTACACCAGCACCCGGGCAATGGGGTAGCGCCTCGCTAATGTCGCGAGAATGTCATGCAGGGCCGCGCCGCTGGCTGAGGTTACAACGGCAATGGTTTGCGGAAAGGCTGGAATGGCTTTTTTACGGGCCGGATCAAACAGGCCCTGCTGCTGTAATCGGGTTTTCAGCAACTCAAATTGCCGGTAGAGTTCGCCTAACCCATGATCCGTCAATTCCTGAACGATAAGCTGATAGTCGCCGCGGGCTTCATACAGGCTTAGTTTGCCCCGGGCAATGACCTGCTGGCCGTCGCGGAACTGGCGGGCATCGGGCGTGTGGTGATTGCGAAAGAAGACGCACCGTAATTGGGCCGCGGCATCTTTCAGGGTAAAGTAGTAATGCCCGGACGCGGGTTTGCTGAGGTTCGACAGCTCGCCCACCACCGACACCTCGCCGATGTCAGACTCAAGCCAGGAACGGATTTGGCGATTAAGCTGGCTGACGGTTATAGTTGACAAGATTAGACTCAAACGTGATGAATTTATTGCAAAACAGCTTACCAAAAAGTGAGAAAATAGAAAAATGGTTGATGTTATTTAATCTTTGTTTTACTGTAAGAAAATCATTATTCCAGGGATTATAGGATGTTCAATAAGTACACCATAGCACTCCTTGCACTGGTTACTGCTCTTCCAGCCAACGCACAGACGCTCGCCGAAGCGGTGCAGCACAGCATGATTTCAAATCCCGATGTTCTTTTTAATACTGCCAAAGGCTTGTCGGCGCGTCAGGGTATTGATAAGGCAAGGGGCGCTTATTACCCCAGTGTCGATGTGACAGCGGGTTATGGACGTGAACAAAGCTTAAACCCGACGACAACGGCCATTGACGGCCCGGGCAGACGTACGCTGACCCGGCAGGAGTCCTTAGTGGAGTTACGCCAAAGTCTGTATGCAGGCGGCGGCATTGTCAATGAGCTTAAGCGTAATGAACACCTCTATGAGGCACAGAAATTAAAAACCCAGGGCATCGCCGAGGATTTGGCGCTGGATGTCGTGAACCGCTACCTCCTCGTTCTGCTGCATGAAAAGCTTTACGCCTATGCTAAAACCAATCTTCGCACTCACCGTTCAGTTTTCAGACTGATAAGTGATCGCAAGGAAGCCGGCCTTACCCGTGAAGCGGAAGTGGATCAGGCGGTTGCACGCCTGGCTTTGGCTGAAGCCAATTTAATCAGTGCCGAAGCCAACCTCCGGGAAGTGAGAATTAACTTCGCCAAAGTGGTGGGCAGCTGGCCCATGAACCTGCAGTGGCCGCGAATCCCTAAAAACAGTGAATTACCGAGGACATTGACTCAGGCAATTGAAAAAGGGCTTGATCATCATCCCACGGTCAAATCAACCTATGCCGACATTAAAGAAGCCAAATCACAATACCAGGTGGCAAGAGCCGCTTACGTCCCCCACTTCGATCTGGTGCTTAGCGCCTCCAAAAACCGAAATCTTGACGGATTGATTGGGCCTAATGATGATAAACTCGCCATGGTGCGTATGAATTACAATGTGTTCCGTGGCGGCTCGGATGTGGCCAACGTGAAGTTGACCGCCTATCAGGTTCAGGAAGCTTATGAAGTAAAAAATCGATCGCTCGTGGATTTGCGCGAATCCATTCGTTTGTCGTGGAATGCCTGGGTTGCTGCCGGTCACCGCTTAAAACCACTGCGCCGTCATGTGCTTTCCTCGCAACGAACCCGGGGGGCTTATCAGGAACAATTTAAAGTAGGTAAACGGACTTTGCTGGATCTGCTTGACTCCCAGAATGAATATTATGAAGCCCAGATTCAATACGCCCGTGGTCAAAACGATGAAATTTACTCCCGTTACCGTATTTTAAACGGCATGGGACGATTACTGCCTTATCTGCATATGCGTTTGCCGGAAAACGTGGTCAACAATGATGTCTTCAGTTCCGCGCAAACCCATATCCTGCTGGATAAAAACATGGATGGGGTACCTTATCCAGACGATACGGATCGCCCGCTGGCTCTGGCGCATCCTGTTAAAAACATGGAAACCACGCCATTAACCAAAGCCATCGTCATGAAAAATACCGAAGTGCCAACCCCGCCTTCGCCCATGGTCTGGTATGTATCGGCTGGCTTCTTTAAGAATAAAGCCAATGCGGTCGCTCTGGTGAATCGCTTAAATGGCCTTGGCTTTACAGCATTCTCACGCACTGTGAACGGGGGAGAATGTGTGTATATCGGCCCGTATGAATATCGAGGCCACGCGGCAAACGGGATGGAAAGGCTGAAGGAAATTGCCCATGTACAGGGAGTGCTGGTTACGTTTAAAAAGAATACTCAGCACGCTTAGGGATATTATTCCTATCGCTTTGCTCCTCTTATGGCCTCTGTCTGCTGCCGTTATGGCCGGCAGCGACAGCCTTCGCCTGGCTTTAACGGAGAACCATCCAGACACAAGCCATGACTCGGCCGCGGTTTTGCGGTTTAAAACCTGGAAAAAATTGCTTCTCACTCATCAAAACAGTACGACGCTGGACAAACTCAAGGCCACCAATGATTTTTTTAACCAGTTTCATTTTGAAAAAGATTCCGGTTATCAGGGTGTCACCGATTACTGGAAAACTCCCGAAGAGTTCATTGCCGATGGCAGCGGGGATTGTGAAGATTTTTCCATCGCGAAATATTTTACGCTGTTGGCCCTTGATTTACCCCTTAACACCCTGCGCATCACCTACGTGAAATCAGTGACGCTTAATCAGGCTCACATGGTACTGGCCTACTACCCAACGCCGCAATCCGAGCCGCTGGTGCTTGATAATCTCGTTTCCGACATCCTGCCGGCATCCAAACGACCGGATCTCATCCCTATTTACAGTTTCAACGGCAAGGGCTTATGGCTCGCCAAGCAGCGCGGCCAGGATAAACCGCTGGGAAATGCTTCGCAATTGAGCAAATGGCGGCAGGTAATACAACGCATGAAAAAAGGTGATGCTCCATGACATTAACCAAAAAAATGGCTTTGGGTGTTTTAGGGTTACTCCTGGTTATTTTTATCGGGACGTTCTTAATCACATTCAATAATGAAAGGAATTTCTTTATTCAGCAAATGAACAGCAATGCGCAGGACACCGCCACGTCACTCGGCCTGTCCCTGTCGCATGGACTTTACACCCGGGACAAGGCGTCGGTGCTGTCCATGGTTGAGGCGGTGTTTGATCGGGGTTATTTTGCCATGATTGAAGTCCGCAACATCCGCGGTGAATTGCTGGTGGCCCGTTATGCGCCAAAACGCAAGCGCTTGGCGCCAGACTGGTTCCATGAATTAATACAGTGGCCGTCCACGGTGCAATCCGCCACCGTCATGCATGGCTGGAATCAGGTCGGTGAAGTCTTGGTCAGCAGTGATACAGGGTATGCGGTGGATGCGCTGTGGTTAAATACCATGGATTTATCCATCTGGTACGGCGTTTTCATGGCCCTGTCACTCCTGATTGTCTACTGGTTTATCCGCTGGCTGCTCAGACCCTTAAAGCGTTTAACCCGTCAGGCAGAAGCGATAGGGGAGAAAGAGTTCCCGATAGAAACCGCCATTCCCAGGACTAAGGAATTAAAAAAGGTGACTCTCGCCATGAATCAGATGGTGACGCGCATTAAGAAAATTTTTAATGACCAATTGCAGCAGATGGAAACGCTGCGGCACCAGTCGTTTCAGGATTCATTGACGGGTCTCGGTAACCGCCGCTATTTCCTGCAGCAGCTCTCGGCACTGCTCAATCACGACGAAGAATTTGCCCCGGGCTTTGTGATTCTGGTGGTTATCGATGGGTTGGATAAATTGAATCATGATGCCGGCTATCAGCAGGGGGATAATGTTGTCAAACAAGTGGCTAAAGCCTGCCGGGGATTCTGGAAAGAGTCCGCGTCAACCCTCATTGCCCGTATCGGCGGGAGCAGTTTTGCTATTCTGGTCAAAGAAAATGACGCGGCGCATTTTGTCAGCCAGTGCGACAGTTTCAATCAATCGCTGCAAAAACTGTTAACACCGGAATTCGGTTGCCGTCTGGTGATGGCGGCGACATCCTACCAATTGCATCAGACGCCGCGTACGCTGCTTTCGGAAGTGGACAGCGTGTTAATGACCGCCAGAGAAGCGGTGGATGGGCTGGCTTACAGCGACAATTTACCGGCTCATAACCCGGCCAATATCGCCAGAGGCGATCTGTTGCAGGCGATAAGCAACCGCCAGCTGGTGCTTTTTGGACAGGCAGTCACCAATGGCGAAAGGATGCTGCATCAGGAAATTTTTGTGCGCATGGCCTTAGACGAGGATTTAATCAGTGCCGGCTATTTCATGCCCTTAGCCATTCGCAATGGACTGGCGTCCGAGATTGATCGCTTTGTATTGGAGGAGGTGATCAATAAAGGCCTGCTCAATACCAACGACATTGCATTGAATATCACCGAAACCACGGTCGTGGATGAGGAACTGCGCAAGCAATACCTGAAACAGTTAGCGCAGATTCCACCGCATCTGCTTGAGAAATTGAACATTGAATTCAACGAACTGATTGTGCTTAATCATTTTAGTCAGGTCATGGTGCTGGTCAAAAACCTGCAGAAACTGGGTGTGCAAATCGGGGTGGATCAGGTGGGGATTCATTTTTCACCCATGCACTACCTGAATCAATTGCCGTTGAATTACCTTAAATTGCATGGCAGCCTCATCCAGGATATTCAGGAAAACCAGAACAAGCAGTTTTTTATTCATTATTTCAATGAAATGGCCAACACCCTGGATATCCGGGTGGTCGCGACTCAAATCGAGTCAGACAAGCAATGGCTGACGCTAAAAAGCCTGAATCTGCATTGGGGACAAGGCCAGTATTTAGGCTCAGTTCATCCGATGACCAGTAAAAAAGCAGAACATGATTAATAAATGATCAAACGGCCTGCGTATAGACTATAGTAATAAAGTAACTGCTGCTTTTTAAGGTTTATCACCCATGGCTGTACAGACTGCATCCGGAGTGGTTCAGGGACTCGAAGGCATTCTGATTAAAAATTCTGGTAATGGACACAATGAAATGGTCAGGCTGGGTACTCCGCTTCATGACGGAGATACCTTGGTTCTTCTAAGCGGTAACGCCTACATTCATCTGCTGACGGAGGATTTCCCCACCGCTTTGTCGCTGAATCAGCCGCTGCACATTGACGGCATTTCCCCTTTGCTCAAACCGTCAACCCCCGAATCCTTAATTGGCGATATCATTGATGAAGCATTGGCGAAGGGAATTGATCCGACCTTTATCCTGGAGGCATTGGCAGAAACCGCTGCGGGACAGGAACTTCTCGGTGAAGGGGGAAATTTCTTTATTCTTGATCCCATGTACGGTTTAGGCGCCGTGACTGCCGGCTACCCCACCATTGGCGTCAGCTTTGACAGCCAGGGCAGGGAAGATTACGTCACCCTGTTTGATGCCGACAGTTTATTAAGCGAGGTGGGGGTCCCTGGATTACCGCCGGGCGGTGAATTACCGCCTCCTTTCGAAGTCGATGCCAATCCGGTGGTCGTTGATGAAACGGCTGGCTTACAGACGGTTGTGCAAGGCTGGCAGTCCAATACGCCAAGCAGCGCGATAAGTGAGGTGCGTCTGGATGCCGCAGATGGCCATTCAGCCATCTGGAATGCGCAAACCAATACCCTGACTGCCGCAGACGGCACCTGGGCCATCATCGTACATCCTCCGGCTGGGGGGGTGGGTATTACACTTGAGTTCAAGCAGCTTACGCCGGTACAACATGGCAACCCCAATGATGCCAATGATTTTATTACCGTTCCGATCATCATGACGGCTACCCGTGAAGGGGATGGTGCCCGCGCCAGTTGCGATTTCACGGTCACCATTTTTGATGATGGTCCGCGGATTGTGGGCAGCGGCGAACAGGAAATCGTAAGGCTCACTGTCGATGAAAGCTTTATCCCGACGCAGGGCGCGGTGGATACGGCCGATTTTGCTTTCGCGTTTGCCAATCATTTTGATTTTGGCATGGACAATACCGCCGCTCATCCTGGCCGTGTTGTTTATTCACTGGGCCTTGACAGCAACCAGACAGGTTCAGGCCTGCACACCATTGACCCGACCGCAGCAACGGGAAAAGGCATGGAGATTCAACTGGTGGATGATCAAGGGATTATTCGCGGCATGGCCAATGGACTGGAATATTTTACCATCAGCGTTGATGCCGCCACAGGCGTTGTGACATTCACACAACAATTATCCGTCTGGCATGGGGATGCGTCCGATGCCGATGACCTATCCAGTTTAATCACGCAGCATGTGAATGATTTATTTATCAGAGCGACGGCCATTGATGGCGATGGCGATTCAGTCAGCGACATCATCGGCCTTGGTAACGGTATTTTTTCCATCCATGACGATGGTCCTGCCATTACCATTGATCCCGTGCTGGAAGCGCCGCGATTGAATGTGGACGAAACCCAGCTTGCAGCATCCGCCTCGGCTTCTGCGGATTACAGTCCGATTTTCGATATTCATCCAGGCGAGGATGGCTTGGGCCAGGTTAATTATTCGCTGGATGTCAATGCTGCTGCCGGCACAGGCTCCGGACTGTATTCGGTGGATTCGTCGCAACCGGATGGCAGGGGCGAAGAAATTCGTCTGGAACAGCTTAATGCCAATACCGTGGAAGGCAAGATCAATGATGTCGTTTATTTCACCATTGCCATCGACAGTCAGAGCGGCGTGGTCACGTTTACGCAGCACATCAATGTCTGGCATGCGGATACCCACAATCCCGATGATGTGTCCACCCTTCATGCTGCCATGGGTAGTCTGGCTGTGGTGGCTACCGTTACCGATGCCGATGGCGATCAGGCGCAAAACAGCGTGGATGTCAGCCAGGGATTTTTTGCCATTGATGACGATGGCCCTCGCCTGACCCAGCAGACGGACACTGCCCAGGTGGTTAATGAAGATGCCTTGCCCGATGGCAATGCTGATCCGGTGCAAACCCATACAATAAGCGGCTCTCTGGAGACTCTTGTGGATTTTGGCGCTGATCAGTCGAGCGGGTTTGAGTTGATAACGGATGCTGCCGCGGTGCTTGAGGCAATGGGATTAACTTCCCAGGGTGAGCCGCTCAGTTATGTGTCTCTGCAGAATGGGACGGCAGCAAGCATAGTGGCGCAGGATCAGGGCGGTGCGGTTATTTTTGATTTTACCTTAGACCAGTCGACAGGCAGCTACACGTTTACTCTGTTTGGACCGCTTGATCATCCCTCTCCACCAGTCGCCACCGATGATGACACCCAATCCTTGGCCATTAACTTAGGCGCGGTGATCAACGCCGTGGACGGCGATGGCGACACCGTGTCTCTGGATGGCCGTTTCGGTGTCAATGTGCAGGACGATTTGCCCATTGCCGTCAATGACTGCGCGCCGGTCACGGAGCCGGTTGCCAATTTAAACATTTACTACGTCATCGATGTTTCAGGCAGTATGGGCGATCGCATCATCACCGATGAGGGGCCAACAACCCGATTGGCCCTGGCCCGGGAAGCCTTGATT
The DNA here is from genome assembly GCF_016864235.1 of Legionella sp. MW5194. NCBI lineage: Bacteria > Pseudomonadati > Pseudomonadota > Gammaproteobacteria > Legionellales > Legionellaceae > Legionella > Legionella sp. MW5194. The sequence goes on along the minus strand of NZ_CP045732.1, from coordinate 2,242,615 downwards.
AATTTGACAAATCAGTACGCGGATTACAACGGCGCAGTCATTATAACCATCGTGCCCTTCGCCTCAGGTAATGCTAACTCAGGCGCATTTGCCACTGAAAAATTTGATATTTTAAACGGTGAACTCAACGAGGCACTGGACTTTATCAGTGGTCTTGAAGTCAGTGAAGATCCCATACCGGGATCAGGAACGGAATACAATGACGCGCTGAATATCACCCGTGGCCTGCTGGAATCCGACATTGCGGTGACCTCCCCCATCGCCGATTACCAGCATGTGGTGTATTTTCTCTCTGACGGTGTTCCGAATCCCGTCACTGCCGGCGCGCCCGCAACTTGGCAGACCTTTGTCGACAGCAACGACATCAACGTCATTCCGGTTGGTATTGGACAGTTTAATCCAGAGCCTCTCGCGGCCGTGGGTAACAGCGGCGATGAGATTATTCAGGTGCTTGACCCGACTGATCTGGATGCGACACTGCAGCAGCAATTAAACAATGCCGTCAGCGGCAATGTGTTGCAAAACGATGCCTTTGGCGGCGATGGGCCGCATGATCATCGCATTGTATCCATTACGCTCGACAATCACACCTATCATTTCGATGATCCCGGTGTGGTCAATAATGAGTTGACGGTGTTTGACGCCTTGGGCGGGGAATTAACCTTTAATTTTGCCACAGGCGACTACACCTACATTGCCGCCAACGTGAATCAGGATGAACAAATCCAGATAGGTTATACCATTCAGGATGCCGATGGCGACCAGGACAATGCCTTGTTAACCATTAAAATTGACAATGTCGAGCCGCCTGAAATTACTCTGCTGACCAAAACCATTGAGTTTACCCGCACGGAACAGAGTCAACAGCCTTACGGTGATGCCGAAGTGGCAGAGTATTTATTACTGCAGGCTTTAGGGCGTGAAGGGCAGGTGGTCAGCGTACCGGTCAACGGTGTGGATTTAACCAATACGTTCATTGAAATACCCACCCCGGTGCAGGTCAAATTCATTTCCGAAGGGGCAGGCCATCAGAACATGGTGGGGTATTACCTCTACGACGCTGCCGGAAACATCATCGCCAATTCCGCGGGCCTCATCTGGCTTGATGCCTCTGCTGTGGTGACTTCCGGGGTTGGCGGTACGAATTTAAATGAAAATACCGTCAATGCTTTTGGCTTAAACCAATCCGACACGTTCAATATCCCGACTATCCCAGCCGGACAGGGCATTGGGTTTTTCCTCATTGAAGACGGGGCTGATCTGGATAGAAACGGCGTGAACAATGTCAATGCCGTGACCATTAAAAATTTAGTGACAAGCCAGGGCATCACGTCGATTGACAATTTGAACAACCTCGTTTCCATAGACAATGGGCGGGTGAAAGTGGGCAATACGGAACTCATTGGTAATGTCTATTTCAGTCACGACAAGAGCTTAAATACCGATGCTGCGTCATTTCCTGCAGGGCATGCCTTAAGCGGTGTGACCTTTGATCAGCAGGATCCGGCGCTTCTGGCCTACAGCGGTTTGCTCATTGTCGGTTTTGAAGATTTACAAAATGGCGGTGACAGGGATTACAACGACATCATTTTCAGTGTCGATCTGGGAGCCAATATCCAAAACCTGACCACCGGCAGTGCCGCAATTGTGGAGTCAGTCAGCGATCCGGATAGTCCATTTTTAACCAAGGCCGTGGTCAGCAGCAGCGATTTTATTGCCGGCGACGCCATTAATCTCATCTCTACCACAGACGTTGTTTTTGACATGGGGCTGGGGCAAGTCACCATTAACTATGGCGGCGAGAATTACGTGCTGCAATTTCAGGATTTTGGCACGGGGAATAATTATGCCTTCGTGTTTACTGCCTTAAATCCGAGCCAACTCGTCCCGGTTGGCGCGTATGAGCTCATGCTCAAAACCTTAACTTTCACGCCAGTCGCCAGTGAAGCCAGCGAAGGGGTAGTCAGGCATGTGCAGGTGTCAGTGACCGATGACACCGGACTGGTCGATACCTCGGTCACGCAATTCGGCGTGCAGATCAATGATACGCTGCCTATCAATCTCATTGATTTTAACGCCCAGGGCCATTTTGATTTTGGTGCCGGCAATGACGTGGTATTGATTCCAGACAACATGGATGGTTTGGGCAAGGTCAATGGCAATCACGGCATAGACACGGTGCAGTTGAACCAGAACGGCATGAATCTAACCGCTCAGGAAATCACGGCCCATTTTGATTCAGGCTGGGAAAAGGTGGATATGACCGGTCAAGGTCAAAATACCTTAAGTTTAACGCTCGATTCGGTGTTGGCGCTGTCGTCTGGCAGTGAACTCAATCTGGAATTGAATAATGGCACTCAGGTTTCTGTGCTGCAAATCAAGGCCGATGGCGGGGCGGCGGCGGATACCATCAACCTGCACAGTGCGGATGTTGAGGATGTCTCCAATTTACTGACCGCACCTGCACCCGGGGAACAGTTATTCAAACTCACCAATGCAGCGGCTACGCAGGAAGCCTACGTTCACATTGTCAGCCCAACGCAGGAATTGCCGCAAGTGAATGTGACAGAGGGGGGATAATCGTGCGTGACCGTGCGTAAGGCTAAGGAATGGCAAAATGCCAGTTCATGGCTTTGGACAAGCCTTCCAGCATGATTTCCCCACGAATGCTGTTGCCTTTTGGATTGACGCGGGGACTTAAAACGGCAATGCCCGCTTTTCCAGGCACGGTAGCAATGGTGTAACCGGAAACGCCGCTTTTCGCCGGCATGCCGGTGCGGACCATGTGTGTGCCGGTTTCATCGTAAAGGCCGCAGGTTGCCATAATGGCTAAGGTGATTTTACAGGTTTCCAGGGAAATGATTTGCTCGCCTGTTTCTGGATTTCGGCCCCCATTAGCCAGTACCGTGGGTAAAAACAGCATTTGTTCAAGCATCGCTTCATAAGAACACAAGGCGAAATACAAATCGAGGGTTTCAATCACGTCAGTCCCTAGATTGTTGCGGCTTTTTAAGAGATACGCCAGTGAGCGATTGCGATTGCCGGTGCGTTTTTCCGAGGCAAAGACCAAAGCGTTCATGGTTAATCGTTGATTAAAGAGTTTTTGTATCCAGTGTTCAAGCCAGGCAAACTGTTGTTCGCCCGTACCAGGAATACGCGAACACAAGGTAATGGCGCCGGCATTGAGCATAGGGTTTGAAGGTTTTGGGCCAAATTGCTCAAGGCGGGTAATGGAAGCGAAATCATCGCCTGAGGGTTCGACTTTCACCCATTCAAACACTTGTTCAAAACCAAACTCTTCCAGAAGACCGATTAAAGGCACCATTTTGCCCGTACTTTGCAGGGTCACCGGGTGCAACGGTTGATTGCTGTAAGACAGCGGGCTTTCTCCCAGCGGATGCACGGCAATCGCTGTCAAATCCTGGTTCACATTGGCAAGCTCGGGAATGTAATCCGCTGTTTTTCCTTCCTGATTCAATTCCGCCTGATGAACCAGTTCTTCCAAGACCTTGATATTAATCAATTTTGTTGACATAAGACCCTTGAGATCGAAAATCAGCCATTATGCTAAATTTAGCACAGTAAAACAAATTAATTTTCATCTCGTTTGTTCTTTTGTCATAGGGGTGGTGAAGCCGTCAGAGGGCCAGTAATGTGCTATTATTAAACTTGTTGAGGAGAAAATAATCATAAAAACGGTTTAAAGTAATAGCATTAAATAAGGTATGGGATGCTAAAAACAAAACCCGGTTTACTACGAGGTCGATCATGTGGCTGGCCGAAATTAAAAAAAGAAAAAGGCTATACACTGTTTGAGCTGATGCTGGCTGCCGGCATTGTCGGTGTTCTTTCTGTTATCTTTATTCCGGGTTACTTCCGTTATGTGACGCGGGTCAACATGACTACAGCCACAGCCGACATCAAAACGGTTGAAATGGCGATCGAAAAATACTACGGTGAAAACAACCAATACCCCCCTGATCTTGCCACGCTTGGCATCAGCATGAGAGACCCCTGGGGAAACCCTTATCGTTATTTGAACATTTTAAACGGCGGTCCTGCAGCAAAAGGGATGGCCAGAAAAGATAAAAATCTTGTTCCGATTAATTCGGACTATGATTTATACAGTAGCGGTGAGGATGGCGCTTCGGTCTCTCCCTTGACGGCTAAAGCCAGTCAGGATGATGTGGTGCGGGCGAACAACGGAGCCTACATTGGTCCTGCCGCTGATTATTAAGCAAGGATTAGTCTATGCAGACGGAATGGCATTTCTTTCAGAGCAGGGTCGCGAGACGGATATTCTTTTTATTCGTTATTTCTGCTTTAATCCCCATCGTCATTTTAGCCATTTTTCAGATTACCCAATTTAACCAGCAGGTTAAAGCCAATGAAGAAATGGCTGCACGAAAGGAAGTCAAAAGCCTTGGCATGGAGTTGGCCGGCACCCTCTTTGAGCTTGGCGATCAGGTCGATTCCTTGGGGAAAAGCCTTGGCAACCTCAGCGAAGAGGCGATTGTCACCGCCAGGAATAAACTGATGAAAGCGGTACCGGGCTTTATCGCTGTTTCCATAAAAACCCCTGATAATGTCATCCATCTCACCGAAAAACCGGTGCTCATTCCTTTTCCAGCGGTTAACCTAAATCCCGGTGATTGCCAATTGTTTTATTTTTCCACAACTGGGCCTGCGAAGGGTCTTTACTTTGTCTGTCGGCCCAATGCCACGTCTGTTTTATTAGCCCAGGCGGATGAGCGTCAACTATGGAGTCTCTCGTTAAACAACGACAACGCCTTGTTATGGATTGTGGATGGCGAGGGGCAGGTGGTTTTCAGCAACAGCGAAGAGCCTTTGCCGGTTAACTACCAGGTGGTTAAAAAAACGCACACACGCACCTTGTCGCAAGAACTGAATAATCAACCCTATTACGTGGCCTACTGGAGCCTTTTTCTCGATTACCGCCTGCAGGGTAAAACCTGGGCTATTGTCCTTGCGCAACCCAAATTAAGTTTCATCGCGCAGGCGAAATTTTTTGAAATTTTTCTGCCGACCACCCTTTTAGCTTTGCTTTTGACCATGTTTTTAAGTCAGTCGCAAATTAGACGCTACCTTATCCCGCTTGAGCAATTGACGGATGCAACTCGCCGTCTGTCCAGGCAGGATTTTGCTCCCACGCCGGTGATGAAAAGCAATGATGAATTTGAAGAGCTGGGTGAGGCGTTTAATTCGATGTCCAGCCAGTTAAACCAGCAGTTTAAAGCCATGTCAATTATGTCAGCGCTGGATCAGGCGATCGTGGACAAAGCGAGTGTGCGGCGTGTGGTTGATATTCTGCACAGCCGTTTAAACGAGTTGGTAGGGTATGATTGGTTATTAATTGGACTTGTGAAAGGTAAAAACAGGAAATCGCTGCGGATTTTTTTCGACAGCAAGACCGCAGTATCCGCTCCGCAGGAACTTGTACCCACTACCTCGGATGAACTGGCGCGTTACAGCCACTCACCGGAACTGACCTTAAGCCTGCCTGAGGACGATGCGCCTTCCTTCCTTTCCTGGTTTAAAGAGGAACAAGCGCATTTCATTCTTTTTCCCATCATTCATAATGATCAACCGGCCTCGATCGTCTGCCTCGGTTTTAGTAATAAAAAAAGACGAGATGGCTGTGATACGCAACCTCTGCACGATATTTTTCATCGCCTGTCCGTGGCGTTTACCCAGAACGAATGGCAGGAAAAATTGTATCATCAGGCTCATTATGATGATTTGACGCAATTACCCAATCGTCTGGTGCTGCGCCAGCAATTAAGTGAGGTGCTGAAGCGCAGTGAGAAAGAAGGCGTTTATTGTCTGTTGATGTTTATTGATCTGGATAATTTTAAAGACATCAATGACTCGCTGGGGCATGGTGTGGGCGATCTGTTTTTAAGTCATGTGGCAAAAACCATGGCCAACTGCATTCAGAACAGGGGGCTGTTGAGCCGTTTGGGCGGCGATGAATTCACGGTGCTGGTGGGGGATTTACCGACCCCTCAGCAGGCAAGAAGGACAGCGACTGAACTGGCTGAAGACCTGCTAGAGGCTCTGGACAAACCGTTCAGAATAGGGGAGGAGGAGTTTATTGGGTCTGCAAGCATTGGTATTGTTATCCGCTCCACGCAGAATACCGGGGATGATTTGTTAAAATGCGCCGACATGTCCATGTATCAGGCGAAGAAAGGCGGCAAACACCGTTATGTTTTCTTCAGCGATGAGCTTGAAAAGCAGGTGGTTGAGCGCAATCAAATCCTCCAGGATTTAAATCTGGCCCTAAAAGAAAATCAGTTCGTCCTCTATTTTCAACCCCAGGTCGATGCCGCGAGCGGTAAACTGGTCAGTGCCGAAGTGCTGCTGCGCTGGCTTCACCCCACGCGCGGCGTGTTGACTCCCCGGGTGTTTATCGCATTGGCAGAGGAGACAAATAGCATCAATGTCATTGGCGAGTGGGTCATGCGGGCCGCCTGCCAGCAGATTAAACAATGGCAGAAACAGGGCATTGTCGTCCCTCCCATCGGCGTTAACCTGGCTGCCAGACAGTTTACTCAGGATAACCTGTGCGATTTACTTGTGCGCTGTGTCAAGGAGTCCGGGTTGGCTCCTGCTCAAATTGAACTGGAAATCACTGAAAGTACCTTGATTGATAATTTCCATCAATCCATTGCCATCATGAATGAGTTGAAGGCGGCGGGATTTAAATTGGCGCTCGATGATTTCGGTACCGGGTACTCGTCCATGAGTTACCTTAAAAAAATGCCCATTGATGCCATGAAGATTGATCAAATCTTCATTGCCGATTTGCTCACCAATCAGAAAAATTACAGCATTGTGCGAGCCATCATCACCCTGGCGCAAAGCCTGGGCTTAAAACTGATTGCGGAGGGAATTGAAGAAAAGCCGCAGGGCGACTTGCTCTGCCAGATGGGTTGCTTTATTCATCAGGGGTATTATTACAGCAGACCCATCCCGGCGCAGGATTTTTTTGAAAAATACCTGGCGTCACAATTAACCGTTCTTCCCCATTAATTCGTCCAGCTTGGCGCCAATGTCTGGCATGCGCATCAGGCTCTCGCCAATTAAAAAGGTGTTAATGCCATGGCGCTGCATGAGCTCAATGTCAGCACGGCTGTTAATGCCGCTCTCGGTAATCAGGCATTTGTCTGACGGCAGGAGGTCTTTTAAATCAACACTGGTATGGATGTCGGTTTTGAAGGTATGCAGGCTGCGGTTATTGATGCCCATTAAGGGCGTGGGCAATGGCAGGGCGCGCTCCAGCTCTTCGCGGGTATGGCTTTCCACCAGCACGGCCATGCCCAATTCCTGTGCGATTTGACAATAATCACGCAATTGACTGTCATCAAGCAGGGCCACTATCAATAAAATGCAATCCGCACCCATCGCTCGGCTTTCAAAAATCTGATAACTGTCGATGATGAAATCCTTGCGCAACACGGGCAGGGACGAATGAGTACGTGCAATGTGCAGATTGACCGCGTCCCCCTGAAAGAAGGGTTTGTCCGTTAGCACTGAAAGGCAGGCTGCGCCATGCGCTTCGTAAATTTGCGCAATGACGGCTACATCAAAATCCGCTCGGATTAAGCCCTTGCTGGGGGACGCTTTTTTGATTTCGGCAATGATGGCCGGGTTGTTTGCCTTAAGCGCTTGCACAAAATCACGCAGCGGCGGCAGGTCGGTGGTTTGCAGACTGGGTAAGGGGCGTTGTTTTTTGGCCAATGCCACATCCTGACGCTTTTGTTTGGCTATTTTGGTTAAAATGCTGTTCATGTGTTAAGACCGGATTGCTGGGTTAAATCCCTGAGTTGATAAAAATGCGCTTTGGCAATACCTGAATCAATGGCCTTTGCCGCTAAGGAAATGCCTTCATGGATGCCCGCAGCGAGATCAGTGCAATAGAGGGCTGCGGCAGTGTTTAAAAGGGTAATGTCGCGTGCCGGACCCTTTTTGCCGGCGAGGACCTGTTCAATCAACTGCAGGCTTTCTGCCGGCGAGTTGACTAAAATTCCCTGCAGCGAGGGGTGGTATAAACCATAATCGGCAGGATCAAGCGTCCAGTGTTTAAATTCACCGTTGGCGTATTCAACCACGTCGGACACGGCATTAATGCTCAATTCATCCAGTCCATCCCGGGCATGAATCACCAGTGCGCGTTCACTGCCCAAATTGGCCAGTACCTCTGCGATGGGTCGAAGCAGGCGTTCGGCATACACGCCCACGACTTGTCGTTTAACCCGGGCAGGATTCACCAGCGGGCCCAAGAGATTAAAGAAGCTTCGAATACCCAATTGCTGCCTTGCATTGCGGACATTTTGCAGGGCTTTGTGGAAATAAGGCGCGAAAAGGAAACAAACCCCTTGCTTTTGCATGCAGGTTTTTAATTCCTCATCGGTCAAAGTCAGCTTGAAGCCGGCCTGCATCAGGAGATCGGAACTGCCGCTTGAACTGGAGACGGAGCGGTTGCCGTGTTTGGCCACTTTAGCGCCGGAAGCCGCGGCCACAATGCTGCTTAAGGTGGAGACATTAAAGGTGTTTTTGCCGTCTCCGCCCGTCCCGACGATGTCAATCAGCCCTTCGCCTAAATCGATGCAATGCGCAAAATCCATCATCACCTGCGCCGCGGTGGTCAATTCCTCAACGGTTTCGCCTTTCATGCGCATCAAGGCGAGGAAGGCGGCAATCTGCCCGTCCTGAAGCTCGCCCTGCATGCAGGCTTTCATGATGGCCTGCATCGCTTCAGCGGTTAAGTGCTGGCCTTCAATGAGCTGCTCAAAGAGTTTATTGGTATTCATGATTAAGAAAATGACTCAATAAAGTTAACCCGTGTTCGCTTAAAATCGCTTCCGGGTGGAATTGTAGACCAAATAACGGGTATTGACGATGGGAGATTGCCATAATGGTGTCCTCGGCCCAGGCATCAATGGCAAAACACGCGGGCAGGGTCGCGCAATCGACAGCAAGGGAATGGTAACGGGTGGCTTGAAAGGGATTGGGTAATCCCTTAAACAGTCCGTGCTTATGATGCACAATGGGAGACGTCTTGCCGTGGACAATTTCGGCAGCCCGATGGATTTGACCGCCGAAAGCATAGGCCAGGCATTGATGCCCGAGGCAAATGCCCAAAATGGGTATCTGCTGATAAAAGTGCTGAATGGCCGCCACCGAAATGCCTGCCTCCGCTGGGCTTTTAGGTCCCGGTGAAATGACCAGATGGCTGGGAGCAAGCTGCGCTATCTCGCTTAAGTCAATTCTGTCATGGGCTGCCACATGAACCTCAGCGCCAAGGGATTGAAAATAATGAACCAGGTTGTAGGTAAACGAATCATAGTTATCAATAATTAACAGCATGATCACAACGTAAATTCATCGCCCAGATAAACTGCGCGAACTTGTTGATTGGCGAGAATGGCGTCTGGCGTCCCTTCACACAGCAATTGGCCCTGGCTGACGATGTAGGCTCGGCCGCAGATGTCCAAGGTTTCACGCACATTGTGATCAGTAATTAAAACGCCGATGTTTTTATCGCAAAGGTGTGAAATGATTTTTTTAATGTCCAGGACAGAGATGGGATCAACGCCTGCAAAGGGTTCATCAAGCAGAATGAACCGGGGCTCAATCGCTAAAGCGCGCGCGATTTCCACGCGGCGGCGTTCACCGCCTGATAGACTCATCCCCAGGTTTTTTCGCAAATGGGTGATGTGGAATTCATCTAAAAGCTGGTTGAGTTTTTCCTGACGTGCCGGCTCATCCAGATCGGTGCGCAATTGCAGAATGCAATAAATGTTGTCATTTACCGTCATTTTGCGAAACACGGAGGCTTCCTGGGGAAGGTAACCAATGCCCATGCGAGCTCGCTGGTGCATGGGCGCCCGGGTAACATCCTGATCATCAAGAATAATCCGGCCTTCATCACAGGACTGCAACCCGACAATCATGTAGAAGCAGGTGGTTTTACCCGCGCCATTGGGGCCTAAGAGACCCACGCATTCGCCGCGATTAATCGACAGGCTCACTCCATTGACCACGGTGCGGGTTTTAAATGATTTTTTTAAATGCTCAGCGCGAAGAGAAGTCATGCCGTCTTCTCAACTTTTTTGACATCCTTTTTCTCAGGATGAATGACAATTAAGGTACGCGATTTACCGTCGCTTTGCGATAACACATGCTGCTTTACGGTATCATAACTGATTTTTGGCGCCGAGAAGGAATTGTCGCCCTGTTCCACCCGGGCATTGCCTATCAGTTCAATCAGATGCTTGTCTGGATAATAGCGGATGGTGTCGGCATAAGCATGCAGCAGGGGTTTGTCCAAAGCCGTTTGTGTCCAATAATGGGCCTGATTGTCGTTGTCGCCTTCGGCAATGGCAACCACCAGTTTGTTTTGCTGATTTCCTTCGGTGACAGCACGGGCGGCACGCAGATGGGTAGTTCCCTGATCGAGTTCCACGTGGCCCTCGTAGACGCCGCGGTGGGTTTGCTGACTTAAATCGGCAGCATCAGCCGACAGTTCCATGACTTTTTCGCGATCATCCGGCATCGCCGACAGCGTTTGCCAGGCCAGCAGGGAGACACCAAAGGCAAGGAATGAAATTAATTTACGCATCACGAGGCTCATAAGTAGCGCGCGCTCCGCTCAATAGTTGAACATGTTTTTGCTCAAGGTAAGCTTTCATGCCCTGCGAATGGACAATGCTTCCCGGGCGTTCAAAAATGACATCAAGGGCAGAGGTTGCAAGTTTCTGTTGGGGGAAATAGGTTAATTCGTCCGTTTTAAGGGTACTTTCTTCGGTATGCGCATCGCCTCCCTGGTGGACGACCACCTGCTTTAAGAAGGTAATTTCTTCACCACGGTGAATTGCCCGGGCCGAATTGGCACGGATTTCCCAGTCGGGTTGATCATCCTGCGCAATAATGATACGGGGCAACTTCAGCAAATGGGTATCCTGCTTGGGAATGTGTCGCAATTCCGGCGTCTCGATGTAATTGGCGAGCTTACCCTTCTCATCAAACTGGCTGACGGTGAGACCTGTAATAACAGTATCCGCAGTAATGGACAGGGTGCGTTTATCCAGACGAATGGCTGAATTAGAGGAACTGGCAAAATAATAGCCTGAGAAGGCCAACGTCACCAGGGCGCAAAAGAGCCAGACTGCCTGCTTGGCCGCGTTCATGAGGCGAAATACCCCGCTAAAGCGGCATCCTGTTTCTGCTGGGCGCTGAGTAACAAATCGCAGACTTCCCGCACCGCGCCACGGCCACCATGCTGATCGGTTACCCAGGCGGCAAATTCCTTGACCTGCCTGACCGCATTGCCCACAGCAATGCCCAAGCCGACGCGTTGAATAATCGGTAAATCAGGCAGATCATCGCCGATGTAGGCGATTTCATCCAGAGCAAAGCCCAGACGCTCCCGCAGCTGCTCAAAAGCGCTGCGCTTGTCGACCTGGCCTTTAAAGTAGTGCGTAATGCCTAATTGCTGCATGCGATGATCAATCACGGCATTGCGGGCCGTGGTAATGACGGCGACTTCAATGCCCGCGGCCATTAACAGTTTGAGTCCCATGCCGTCCTGGACATGAAAGGCCTTTAATTCATTGCCATGGTTATCAAGGTACAGCAGACCGTCGGTTAAAACCCCATCGACATCACAGATGAGGCATCGAATTTTTTTTGCTTTTTCAATCAGGTTGTTCATGTTTTCCCTTAAAAAACACCCGCGCGCAGCAGGTCATGAAGATGGATAACGGCAGTGGGTTTTTGTTCCTCATCAATAACCACCAGGGAGGTGATGGTGTATTTTTGCATAATGGCCAGGGCCTCGGCTGCCAGTGTCCCTGCCTTGATGGTTTTGCACTGCCGGCTCATGACCTCCGTCAGCGGCGTGGTATTGATGTCAAAATGCCTGGTGAGGGTGCGTCGAATGTCCCCGTCAGTATAAACACCGGTTAAACGGCCATGGCTATCCACCACACAGGTCATTCCCAGTTTTTTTGCGGTGACTTCAATCAGCGCTTCGCTGATGGTGGCGCGTTCGTTGACCAGCGGCAATTCCTCGCCGCGGTGGCAGAGTTCATCAATTTTAAGCAACAGGCGCCGCCCCAATGCACCGCCGGGGTGGGAAAGGGCAAAATCTTCAGCGCTAAAGCCTTTCGCCTGCAGCAGCGCAATGGCTAAGGCATCTCCCATGACCAGCGACACGGTGGTACTGGTGGTCGGCGCAAGGCCAAGTGGGCAGGCTTCCTGTTCAATGCTGATGTCCAGATTCACATCGGCGGTTTTAGCCAGTGTCGACTGGGTGTTGCCGGTTAGGGCAATCAAGGGGATCTCTAACCGTTTCAAGAGAGGCAGGAGAACCACGATTTCACTGGTATTGCCGGAATTGGAAATGGCCAAGACCACATCCTGCCGGGTAATCATACCCAAATCGCCATGACAGGCTTCGCCGGGGTGCATGAAAAAGGCAGGCGTGCCGGTGCTGGCCAGGGTAGCCGCAATTTTATTGGCAATATGACCGGATTTTCCCATACCGGTGACAACCACACGGCCTTTGCAGGCCAGCAAGATTTCGCAGGCTTTTTCAAAGCGTTCGTCGATGCGTTGTGTCAAGTCAAAAACGGCTTTCGCCTCGGTTTCGATGACGGCAAGACCCAATTGGCAAAAATTCATTAGAGGATGAATGTTTGTTAAGCTGGGGGCTATTGTAACAGAAACGATTTTTCTTTGCATGCGCGACAGGAACAAGCGCAATACTGCCAGACACTCGCGCCTAGGGAGCGTCGTTGCGAAAGGGGGGGCTGACTAATTCGTTCATTCTATTAATAAAAGCCTGCCTGCAGGAAAAGACTGGTTTAAAATTCGCAAAATTGTATCCTTCCAGTATATAATTACCCATTCACCCAAATCGGAACCATCATGCGAGATAATCTGGTGCAAATCAGCCAATTGACTTTTATGCGCGGCGCCAAGTGCATTTTTGATAAGGTTGATATGACTGTTGAGCGCGGGAAAATCACGGCCATTATGGGACCCAGCGGTAGCGGCAAGACGACTCTGCTGCGTTTGATCGGGGCGCAGCTTGCGCCAGACAGCGGCGAAATTCGTGTTGACGGCCAGAATCTTCATCAGTTGTCACGCAAAGCCCTTTTTGCAGCACGGCGAAAAATGGGTTTGTTATTCCAGAGCAGTGCCTTGTTTACCCATTTAAATGTCTTTGAAAACGTGGCGTTTCCCCTGCGTGAGCACACCAATCTCAACGAAACCATGCTGCGTGATGTGGTGTTAATGAAACTTCAAGCTGTGGGCCTACGGGGAGCGGCTGAATTAATGCCGGCGGAACTGTCCGGTGGAATGGTCAGGCGGGTAGCGCTGGCGAGAACCATTGCTCTTGATCCGCAATTGATGATGTATGACGAACCCTTCACCGGTCAGGATCCCATTTCCATGGGTGTTCTGGTGCGTTTAATCAAGCGCCTGAACCAGTTGCTGGGCACAACAACCATTATCGTCTCCCATGATGTGGAAGAAACCTGCTCAATCGCAGACTACGCTTACCTCATTGCCGGCGGCCGACTGATCGGTCATGGCACGCCGCTTGCCTTAAAACAATCGACAGAACCGCAGATTAAGCAGTTTATGCATGGCGAGGCTGACGGCGTGGTGCCGTTCCACTACCCTGCAAAACCCTATACTGAGGAGTTGTTAGATGCTTGACAGAATTGCACGCTTCGGCGGGCGTGGTTTGAATACATTGCAGACTGTAGGCAATTCCGGTCTTTTTTTATTGGGAATTTTTGCCCGCAAGCCTGATTTGCCGCGGTTATGGCCGGCTTTGCGTGTGCAATTGTATTCCGTTGGCTTTCTTTCTTTTTTAATTATTGTAGTATCCGCACTGTTTATCGGCATGGTGGTCGGTTTGCAGGGGTATAATACCTTGCAGAAATTTGGCGCAGCCAGCCAACTGGGGCAGTTGTTGGCCTTAAGCATTGCACGTGAACTGGGTCCGGTGATCAGCGCCTTGCTGTTTGCGGGCCGTGCCGGCTCTGCCTTGACGGCAGAAATTGGCCTCATGAAGGCCACCGAGCAATTGGCCAGCATGGACATGATGGGGGTGGATCCTTTAGGCCGTGTCATTTACCCCCGTTTTTTAGCCGGGTTGATATCCCTGCCTTTGTTAGCCCTTATTTTTTCAGCCGTGGCGGTTTATGGCGGGTATTTCATCGGTGTGGAGTGGTTGGGCGTGGATGCAGGAAGCTTTTGGTCCAACATGCAAGCCTCGGTTAACTTCCGGCTCGACGTGGTCAGCGGAATGATTAAAAGTATAGTTTTCGCTTTTGTTGTAGTGTGGATAGCTGTGTTTCAGGGATTCAGTTGTATTCCTACTGCCGAAGGTATCAGTCAGGCAACGACCCGAACAGTTGTGTATTCATCATTGGCGGTGTTGGGGCTTGATTTTTTATTGACAGCAATGATGATTGGAGGTTGGTGAATCATGAGCAAGCAACGGTACATTGATATCAGTGTTGGACTCTTTATGCTGTTGGGTTTACTGGCTTTCTTTGTCATGGCGATGAAGGTAAGTGGTATTTCAAGCTTTTCATCCACAAAAGGCTATCAGGTAACGGCTGATTTTACCGACATTGGCGGATTAAAAGTGCGTGCGCCAGTGACCATTGCCGGAGTTAGAATTGGCGAAGTGACGCGCATTGAACTTCAGCCGGGGGAGCTTAATGCCAAGGTAACCATGCTGCTTCGCAGCGACAAGCCCATTCCCTACGAGGATGTGTCGGCACGCATCCTGACGGAAGGGCTGCTGGGGTCAAACTACATCAGTATTGTCCCCGGTTTTGAGGATGAAGGCGAGGGCAAACACCCCTACCTTCGTGAGGGGGATGTGATTGCCAAAACTCAGGAAGCCATCATCCTTGAGAATTTAATTGGGCAACTCTTATTCAATATTAAGAAATAGGATCGAGAATGCAAAAAATAAAAACCCTTCTTTTTTTCATGGCCTGTTCACTGACCTCTTTATTATGGGCGGCTTCCAACCCCGTTCCCATGCTGGAGACCGCAGCGAATCAAATTCTTTCCACCCTGGAAAAAAACAAGGCCTCCTTAAAAAACAACCCACAGGTGATCTACCGCGCCGTCGAGCAATCACTGCTGCCAAATGTTGATGTCAGCGGCATGTCGCGCTCGGTGCTGGGACGTCAGGCCTGGATGAAAGCGACCCCGAGCGAGCGTCAGCAATTTTCTCAGGCGTTTACGCAACTGGTTATTCGCACCTATGCCAGCCCCTTGGCTGAATACACCGATGAAACCGTAAAATTTCTGCCTGTACGGGGATCGCTTGAAGGGCGGTTTTTACGGGTAAACAGCCTCATTGTCCGATCCAATGGCAAAAACATTCCGTTAAGTTACAGCCTTGTGGCTAAAAATGGCCAATGGAAGATTTATGATTTGAGCGTGGAGGGAGTGAGTCTGCTGCAGAGTTTCCGTTCCCAGTTTGCTCAGGCGCTGCAGAATTCCAATATGCAGGACCTCATTAAGCAAATGCGCGAACGCAGTAAAAAAGCAGCTTAACCATGCCAACGTTCAAACCAGACAACCCAATGACTTTCGATACCGCGGAGGCCTGCCGTCGCCGCCTTGTTGATTTTCTTAAACAAACGCGTGAATCGGATGTGATCATGGATTTAAGTGAAGTCAGCCATTGCGACAGCGCGGGGCTTGCGTTGCTGATTGAGGCACAGCGCCTGTGTCGACAATTGCATAAACGCTGCCAGATCACTAATATTCCGCCCTTAGTCCATGCGCTCGCCGAATTTTGCGGTTTGGAAAAAATCGTGGTCTCCTGACAAGTCAGGCAAAAGAACAGAAGGCGAGTATGCCTCGTCTCGAATAAAGTGGAACTGTTGTATGATTAACAATGAAGAAATAGAAAAAAAATTGTCAGTAATCGAGGGCGTTCATGTCGTTAAGGTGGAGGGTGATGGGTATCATTATCACTTGACCATTGTGTCGGATGCGTTCGTGGGCAAAACCCGGGTGGCTCGACAGCAATGGGTGTATGCGCAGTTAAAAGAATATATTACCAGCGGTCGTCTTCATGCCTTGACGATGAAGACCTGGACTCAAGAAGAATGGGGGAAGCAGCATGGATAAATTAGTGATTAACGGCGGCAAGGCATTAAACGGGGAAGTGGTCATATCGGGTGCAAAAAATTCAGCGCTCCCTATCATGGCGGCCACCTTGCTGGCAACGGACAACGTCACCATCGCCAACGTCCCCCACTTGAAAGACGTGACCACCATGATGGAGTTATTAGGCCAATTGGGCGCGCACCTCATTGTGGATGAAAAAATGAACGTGCAGATTTCTGCCAGTCAGGTGAATGAATTTGTCGCACCCTATGAACTGGTTAAAACCATGCGCGCATCCATTCTGGTCTTAGGCCCCTTATTGGCGCGTTTCGGCCGCGCGGATGTTTCTCTGCCCGGCGGTTGTGCGATTGGTACCCGCCCGGTTGATTTGCATCTGAAAGCACTCAAAGCCATGGGCGCCGAGATTACCGTTAAGAATGGGTACATTAAGGCCCGCTGTCGACGCGGCCGCCTGCAGGGTAAACCCCTGGTGTTTGATACAGTGACTGTGACCGGCACAGAAAACGTGCTGATGGCTGCCGTGCTGGCCGAAGGGAAAACCATCATTAAAAATGCGGCCCGTGAACCGGAAGTGGTTGATTTGGCCAATTTCCTGATTCAGATGGGTGCGCAAATCAGCGGCGCGGGTACGCCCACCATTGAAGTGGAAGGCGTTGAAGCCCTGCGCGGTGGCAACTACACGGTGATGCCCGATCGCATTGAAGCCGGGACCTATTTAACCGCAGGCGCCATTACCCGCGGCAAGGTCACGGTCCGACGCGTTAAGCCGGATAACCTGTTGTCCATGTTGTGCAAATTTGAAGAGGCCGGGGCTGAATTGACCCTGGGTGAAGACTGGGTCACCTTAAACATGCACGGCCTGCGTCCCCAGGCAGTTAATATCGCAACCGCCCCGTATCCGGCGTTCCCTACCGACATGCAGGCTCAATTCATGGCGCTCAATGCCATTGCGGACGGTGCGTCGTCGGTGATTGAAACCATTTTTGAAAATCGCTTCATGCACGTGCAGGAACTGCAACGCATGGGTGCGCAAATCCGCTTGAACGGCAATACCGCCATGATCAACGGCGTTGAAAGGCTGACCGGTGCGCCGGTGATGGCCACGGATCTGCGGGCCTCAGCCAGTTTGATTCTGGCCGGTCTTGCGGCCGAAGGCGAAACCTTTGTCGAGCGCATTTACCATGTGGATCGCGGCTATGAGCGCATTGAAGAAAAATTATCCACGTTGGGCGCAGACATCCGGCGAGCGTCATCGCGGTGATCACGCGTCAGGTGTTAGTCGATTACCTTCATACCCTGCTTGCGGTCAGTGACTTTAATGACTACGCACCGAATGGGTTACAGGTTGAAGGCCAGGCGTCCATCCGGCGCATCTGTACCGCGGTAACCGCGAGCGAAGCGGTTATTCGACAGGCAGCGGCTGTTAAAGCCGATGCCTTGCTGGTTCATCATGGCTATTTCTGGCGCGGAGAGCCGCCGACCATTACCGGCATGAAGGGACGTCGCATCAGCGAATTGCTGCACCATCAAATCAATTTACTGGCCTATCATCTCCCCCTGGATTGCCATCCTGAATTAGGCAATAACGCGCAATTGGCGAAACGGCTTTCGGTTGATGAGGTGACTGCACACAAAGCCGGAGGCATCGACCACCTGCTTTGGTCAGGCACGCTGAATAAATCACTGTCGGTTAGCGAATTGGCAAAGCAGCTTGGTGACGCATTGGGACGGGACCCGCTGGTCATTGCCAGCGGCGACAAAGCCATCCAGCGTCTGGCCTGGTGCAGCGGCGGCGCGCAGGACTACATTGAGGATGCTTATCGACTGGGTGTAGATGCCTATTTCAGTGGCGAAGTCTCCGAGCGAACCTATTATCAGGCCAAGGAATTGGGTATACATTATTTTGCCTGCGGCCATCATGCCACGGAACGTTATGGCATACAGGCTTTGGGTGCGCACCTGGCTGACACATTTGATGTACAGCATCAATTCATTGACAGTGACAATCCTGTCTGATAATTCTGACCGTCAGGCATTCATTATTGTTGAAGGAACATCATGTCCAATGAAAAGGAATGGTTTAAAACCATTAATGAAATTCAGGCGATAGCCCAGAATGGCCTTGCTTATTGCAAGAATGAATTTGATCAGGAACGCTACCTGCGCCTGCGTGAGCTGGCGGCTCAGCTTGCTGCACCCACCAGTGAGAAAGCGCCTGACATTGCCCATTTATTCAGCTTTGAAACAGGCTATGCCACCCCCAAGCTGGATGTGCGGGCCTTTATTGTCAAAAATCACAAGATACTGCTGGCTCAGGAAAAGTCCGATGGTTTATGGTCTCTGCCGGGAGGGTGGGTGGATGTCAATGAATCGCCATCGGAATCCGTTATCCGTGAAACCCGGGAGGAAACCGGGTTTCACGTCAAGGTGATTCGTTTAATGGCGCTTTGGGACAAGCTCAAACACGATCATCCGCCGCAATGGCCGCATGCCTATAAATGCTTTTTCCATTGTGACATTGAATCTGGCGAGGTTAGGCCAGACAAGGAAATTGCTCAGGTGGATTTTTTTGCCATTGAAACCTTGCCGCCACTTTCCATCCACCGGGTGACAGAAAAGCAGCTGCAACGTCTTTATGAAACAATCGGGAAGCGCGAAGCCTTGTTTGATTAATTCAGGTAGCGCAAATCCTGAGGGTTTTTATTTAGGGGCACTGATGGGAATTTTTCTTTCGTCAATCTGCTCATTCAACTCAAAAAAATCAGTGGGTTTCAGATTGGCTTTCCGCTCGATAAACCGAATGCGCTGCGCCAGACTGCCTGTCAGATTAAGCGTATCCCCCTGGTTAATCAGTTCTAGCTTTAATGCGTTGATCAAGTCAGCCGCCGTGGCATCTTCCTTGTCGTAATATTTTTTATATAGTTCATCGACGACGTCAGTGTGATGACGAAGCAAATGCCTTGTGACAGCCAGTTTAATTGTTGACCCAAAAAAAGAACAGGTGTCGGGGTTGTTGCTCTTGCTGTAGTCTCTTAGAATTTCAAGGGCCGCGCGAAAGTCACTGGCCTCGCTTTCAAGCTTATTGCTCAGGCCTGCCTCTTTTTGCCATAATCGTTCGTAACTTTGGGGGAAGGGTTTGGGCGGCTGCTGGTATTTATAAACCTCCCTGACCACGATGGCCGTCTCCATGTTCTCCTGGGTCGATTCTTTTTTAAGCAGCGGGCCAAGAACATCCTGGCGAAGGTTGTCGACAAAATCCGCCTCGAGGGCGTGTTCGCGAGTCATGGAAACAGCAACAGCCCGGTTGAATCGATTACCGAATGATTGATTGATTTCTTTAAATTGGGTTTCCGGTACCTTTCTTGCCTGATCGGCATGGGTTCCGACTAAAATAATTGGAGCATCCGGATTGACTTTTTGAAACGCCTCAATCTCTTCAATCGCGTATTTCACCGAGTCATGGTGTGGTTTTGCCAGGCTTAAATCAACACAATAGAGTAAAGCCTGGGAGTCTTTAAACCAGTATTTAACTAATTCCGGGGGCATAGCCGCCGCTTCTTGAAGGCTAACTTTTTCATTGCCGACGCTGAATTTGCTTTCCTCTGTTCCAAAAGAAAGGGAAGGCACCTTTGCGTAGCGCTCACCTGCCAATAAAAGCCTCAGGGTGGATTTACCTGAACCGGCGGGTCCAATAATAATAATTTTCATGATGAATACCTCGTAGTTGAAGTTATTTTAATGCCTGTAACTTAAGAAAATATTATCTGAGGGGCTGTTATCGATAAAAATTATTCTGGCAACGCCCGTGTGGTATTCCTGTTGCGGTAATCCCGTTATACTGAGCGAAAAATCAGGAATTTCAGGCATGTTTGATGTAACCAACTGGGCTTATGCTGATGGAAAGCCCGAATCCACCGCGGTGATTAAAAGTAATCCGGATGATTTTCAGGTCAATGAAAAACTGGGTTTTGAGCTGAGCGGTGAAGGGGAACACCTTTACCTATACATTGAAAAGCGCGGGCTCACCACGGAAGACCTGGTCAAAGCCCTGGCTGGCTGCCTCAACAAACCCGTCAAAGCCATTTCCTATGCGGGTTTAAAAGACAAGCATGCCGTCACCCGCCAATGGATTTGTGTGCACAGTTTACACAATGATGTGGCTGAACCGGATTCATTGGCTGGTGAAGGCTGGCGGGTTGTTGCCAGTCAACGACACCTTAAAAAATTAAAAACCGGGGTACTGGCTGCCAATGCCTTTCAACTCATTCTTAGGGCTGTTGATAATCCGAAGGATGTTGAAGCCCGACTGCAACGGATTAAGCAGCAGGGCGTGCCCAACTATTTTGGCGATCAGCGTTTCGGCAGCCAGAATCTTGAAAAAGCCTGGCAGCTTTTAACCCGAAATTACCGCGTCAAAAATCCTTTTTTGCGCGGCCTGTATTATTCGGCGGCGCGGTCTTTCCTGTTCAACCACGTGTTATCCGCCCGGGTGAGTCAAGGCAACTGGAATCAGGCCTTGGCTGGCGATGTCATGCAACTGGCGGGTACGCACAGCATTTTTACGGTGGAGGACATCGAGGAAAGTATACAGTCGCGTATCGATGAATGGGATATTTCTCCGGCTGGTCCTTTGTGGGGAGAGGGGAAGGAGAGGGTGAGTCTTGCGGCGCTGGCTATCCAGCAACAGGCCCTTGAGCCCTATGCGGATTGGTGCCAAGGGTTGGAAGCGCAGGGTTTACAGCGTGCTTACCGTCCCTTTGTGCTGGCAATCAGGGACTTAAACTGGCTCTGGTTTGAGCCCGATTGCCTTCAACTGCAGTTTGAATTACCGCCCGGGAGTTATGCCACCAGCGTGGTACGGGAGTTAACCCGATGCCCGGAATAGGGTTATGTATCAGACCGGAACACCATCCGGCCTGACAGGGTGATTACACCATGCTGTTTTGCGCGTGACTTTCTTCATGCACCTCATCGGCCGCCGTGGTTAACTCTTTCTCGCCAAGGGCCAAGGGCGCTTGCAAAATGTCTTCTTTACCGGTTGTGGCTTTGATGAGAGGCACACCATTTTGTTGAATCAGGCTCTCAAGCAGTGATTTGAGTTCTGGCATGTAAGGAAGTTCGGTTTGAGAGACTTTTTTTGTCTCTTCGGCCGTAGGGATTGCCACTTTGATTTCCTCCCCATCGGAACAGGTGATGACTAAGCCTTCCGATGTCAGTTGAATGGGAGGTGCCGGGGTTTTGTCGCCTTGTTTCTCGCAATGTTCGGTAAATACTTTTTTGATGGTGTCTTCATCGGCCTTGATAAGATTCACTTCCGTGCCTTCGATCACACGCTGGCCAGTGACTAAATTAAAGCCGGTGAGGTGATGGGCCTTTTTGCCGTGGAGAATGGACGAAAGCGAGATGACGCCCTGATAAGCAGCCTTGCAGCCCAAGTCGATAGGCACACCAATGACATAGCCCATGCCTTTGCCGGCATACTTCATGGTATTGCCGAGCATCCAGGCGCAGGAGACGCCTGAAAACGTTTCAACCAGTTTGCCGGCATAGGTTGGAGCAACCAGCATGATGCCCAGCGTACCGGAGGAGCCGGTAACAAAATACAACATTGCGCTTAAGCTTGTTGTCACAAAGGCGCGTATGGGTTGGGACTCCGTCGATTTGGCTATCACATTGCCCAAAATATAGCCTGTTGTGTAGCCGGTCATTTCCATGGGCCAGGCTAAGGCAGGAACCAGGACGGACGTTACCGGTAGGGCGGTTTTCGGTTTGGCATTCATTTTTTCACATTGACGGTTAATAAACCGGGAAAAATCCCGCCATTCGCTGTCACTGATTTTTGACTTGATTCGGCCGTTGATTTCATCCAGTTTTTTATCGTCTTTGAGGAATTTTTGAGCAGAGTGCAGGACGGTGGTGCGGGTTTCTTCATCAATGCTGATTTGTCTTAATTTCAAGGCATTGTCCAGAAGCTCAATTAATGTCGCCGATGACGAGGAGCGTACAAAGTAGTTTTGGTCAACCTGCGACTTGATGTAAAAAACAAGCGCAACCAGAATACGCAACGCATTCACATGCTTTTCGATGGCTTCGGGTTTGACCAGCAGAAATTTTTCTTTTTCAAGTTCATCGGGCTTCAACAAATCCTCTTTGAGGGCGTCAAGCATTTTTAAAATCAGTCGGGTTTGCTTATCGCGCGCACTGACATCGGTGGCGCCAAAAAAGCAGGAGATGGCATAAGGCTGGGGAGTTTTATCAAAGTCGATGTTTTTTATTTTTTTGTATTTCTCGCGAATTTCAAGCAAAATTTTCAGGAATTCGTCATCCAAACAGTAGGTCATTTTGCCACCTCATATCCTTGTTAATTTTATCTCCTAACATTTTATATTACGAAATTAGTGGTTAAATGCAATGTTAATTGATTAATTTTTACTAGATTGTTGCAGGAATGGGGTTGTAGTTGGTTTGTTTTTATTCATGGTGTGCTTATTGTGTTTTTTTACAGGCTATGCCATTAACCTCTTGAAAAACAAATGATATAGTGAAGAAAACAAGTGTGTACTGGTGTGAGTTATGACGTCCATCAAGCAATTTTTTTATCTGCTTCGCTTTTCCCATTGGAGCAAGTCTGCTTTTGTTTTCCTCGGGGTTATTTATTCGGGCACAATGGATTACCTTGTCGATGCTGTTCTTGCCGCACTGTCTTTCTGCCTCATCGCCAGTGCTGTGTATATTTACAATGACTTTCAGGACATGGACGAGGACAGGCTGCATCCCCACAAGCGCTTAAGGCCTTTGGCCAGTGGCGAGATTTCCTTAGACATTGCTTTTGGTACCCTGGTGATGCTGCTCCTGGTTGGGCTATTGATAGCCTGGTCTGTTTCCATGACGCTGGCGCTGATTTTAGCTGTTTATCTGCTGATTAATCTCGCGTATAACCATGTGCTTAAAAACATACCTATTCTGGATGTGCTTTCCATTGCCAGCGGTTTCATGCTGCGCGTACTCGCAGGCACCATCGGCATTGGGCTGCCTATTTCCTGGTGGCTGACGATTACCGCCACCCTCGTGAGCCTGTTGATTGCTCTGGGTAAACGACGTCTGGAAAAACAGTTGGGTTTAAAATACGAAACCCGACCGGTGCTTAAAAAGTACTCCACCCGGGCATTGGATTTTCTCATTACCGGTGTGGCCGTCAGTTGTTTTGTTGCCTATTTGCTCTACACCCTTTTTGTTCATGACGAGGCGTTTTATTTTCTTTTGACCCTGCCTTTTGCTGCCATTGGTTTGTGGCGATTTGCCTGGTTCACCATGCAAGACAGCGACAGCGATGATCCGGTGTCCCTGTTTTTCAGCGACAATCTGTCGCGTTTTAACCTGCTCTGTTTTGTTTTGCTGACCTTAGTCGCATTAAGTCCGCTGGGCGTGTTGAATCAATGAAGGTAAAAAAAACAGCCTGGGTGGTTTTTTTACTGCTCGGTTTTACCTACCTGTTCATTTTGCAGGTAAAGGCCATCTGGCCCTTTACCATTGATGACATGTACATCACGCTGCGTTACGCCAGGCATTGGGCCATGGAAGGGCAGTTGCTATGGAATATCGGCGAACCGCCGGTTGAAGGCTATTCCAATTTCAGTTTTCTAGTCCTTGCGGCCTACGTGTTGACGTGGGGAGGGGATCCGGTCTTTGCGTTGAAACTCGCGGGTGTCTTGGGGTTATTGGTTACCCTGTTTGCGGTTTATCGACTGTCGCGGCTCTGGTTTGATCGCGGATTGTCGTTGATTCCCTGCTACTGGCTGCTCTGGTATCGCGGGCAGATCATCTGGTCGGTAAGCGGCTTGGAAACCACGACCTACCAGGCATTGCTGGCCCTGGGGCTTTACTGCCTGTTAAGGACAGTAGGGTATCAGTGCACCCCTAAACCACGCAAGGCAGGCGAATGGCCCCGTGCGGTGCTCGCTGGCTTGCTGTTTACCCTGGCGTCGATGACCCGTCCCGAAGCGCCGGTGTTGATTATCCTGTTTTATTTCCTTGCCTGTTGGGATGTGATCAAACGACAGCGCGCGGCGTTAACGGCCCTGACTGTCAGTGCCCTCACGTATTTCGTCGCCTATACACCCTATTTCATCTGGCGATGGCACTATTATGGGCTTTTATTTCCCAATCCGGTGTATTGTAAAGGTCACTCGTTCGAATGGTTTGTTCTTTGCAGGGAATACCTGTCGTTAGCCTGGCCGTTTCTGCTCCTGGCCCTCTATGCAGCCATAAGGGAACGCGGCAGCGAGTTGCCATGGTATTTTCTGTTGCCCAGTGCCATTTACATGCTGTTGCTGGTGAGGGCTGATGCCCTTGTGGCTTTTGATACGCGCCTTTTTTTACCCGCGTTCGCGCTGCTTTTGCCTCTATCCCTGCAGGGAATAAAAGCGCTTTTAAAGCGTTTTTTAGAGGGAGAAGACCCTGCGGTTTTTCGTATGGCCATGCTGATGGCTTCGTTTCTAATGGCTTTCTTTTTTATCCCTGCCATGACCCTGTCGCAATTACGGTATTTTACGCAAAATCCGATTGCCGGTGAGCAACTGAGAATGAAAGTCATTGAATGGCTCGCCCGGCACACGACTGAAAACAGTCGGGTGGTTTTAGGCGACAGCGGGTTTATTCCTTATTACAGTCGATTGCGTTTTATTGACTCATTCTGCTTGAACAATAAAGCCATGGCGTTGCAGCCGCCCGCCGAACGCGATCAGTGGTTTTGCAAATCCATCCCCTCGTTAAAACCTGATGTGGTCATTTTGACCTCTCTGACAGAAAACAACACCCTCCATTACCTGCCAGTCGATCAATGCCTGCAGAAGGAGTTGACAATGAACAGGAATTACCAATTGAAAGCCCTTGTTTACACCGTCGCCAATCAGCAGGCCTACCGCTATGAAATCTTTCAGTTATCAGGTGGGGAGCCGCTCTCCCTTATCCCCGGTAGGACGTCAACGGATTCCGTGGGTGATGAATGAGGCTTTTAAGAAAACTTACTCTCTGCCATTGCATTTTAAGACAAAGACTTTAGTATAACCTCCTTAAGTTCTCTTTGCTGGTACCTGTGGAATCAGGATTAAATCAAAGGATGTGTCAACCATGTCAATTGTTGGTGGATTATTGTCGAAAGTATATAAAAAATTGCCTTCGCTGATGTTTGATATCGCCGCTATTCCTGCCGCCTGGTATTTTGCTTATTGGCTGCGCTACAACCTGCAGCCATTCCCTCACCATTTGACCTCAATCTACTCTGTTGCCGCGCTGTTACTGCTCATGACTATTCAGGTGGGCTGTTATTACTACTGCAAAGTCTACCGGGGACTTTGGCGTTTTACTTCGATTAATGATGTGATTCGGATTATCAAGGCGACGCTGCTGGCGATTGGTCTGGTCATCCCGGTTTTTTATTTAACCTCCTTGCTGCAGCATGTGCCGCGCTCCATTTTACCCATGTATGCCCTGGGATTGATGACCTTGCTTTGCGGCGGTCGCCTGGTCATGCGCATGTATCGCGATCGCAAGGGGCGTGAGGACCTGTCACTGGAAACGAAACGGGTATTGGTGATCGGCGCCGGTCATGCAGGCGAGGGTTTGCTGCGTGATTTGAAAAAGATGAACGCTTACTCTCCTGTGGGGCTGGTGGATGACAACCCCGGCAAACGCGGCATGGAGATCCATGGTGTGCGGGTTTTAGGCTCTGTCCGGGAGTTGCCGCATCTGGTGGTGAATCATCAGATCGATTTGCTTTTTATCGCCATTCCTTCTGCCCGTTCGGCGGCGATGCGCCGTATTGTGGATTATTGCAGCCGAAGCCGTGTGCCTTTTCGCACCCTGCCCGGTATTTCGGCTCTGGTGAATGACCAGATTGAGGTGAAAGCCTTGCGCGAGGTCAGCATTGAGGATTTGCTTGGCCGAGATCAGGTGCAACTGGAGTGGGATAGAATAGCCGGTGCTATTCGCGGCAAGAAAGTCATTGTGACCGGTGGGGGCGGATCCATTGGTGAGGAATTATGCCGTCAGGTGATGGCCCATCATCCGGCACAATTATTAATCATTGATAACTCTGAATTTAATTTATATAAAGCGGATTATGAATTAAGGGAAGCGTTTCCCGAGGTGCCGCTGTTGTTGCGGCTGATTTCCATTACCGATGCGTCAGCCATTGATGCCATTTTCCATCAGTTTAAACCGGATTTGGTGTTTCATGCCGCGGCCTATAAACACGTACCCCTGCTTGAGGATCAAGTGCGGGTTGCGGTGCAGAATAATATTCTGGGTACCCAGGTTGTTGCCCTGGCGAGCGCTGAAGCAGGGGCAGAAAAATTCGTATTGATTTCCAGTGATAAAGCGGTGAATCCCACCAATGTAATGGGTGCGACCAAGCGGGTGGCGGAAATTTATTGCCAGAATTTAAATGAACGGGTGAAAACCCAATTTATCACGGTCCGTTTTGGCAATGTGTTGGGATCGGCAGGCAGCGTGGTTCCATTGTTTCAGAAGCAACTGGACGCGGGTGGTCCTTTGACGGTAACCCATCCTGACATCCAGCGTTATTTTATGACCATTCCCGAAGCCTGCCAGCTGATTTTACAAGCCATGGTGAATGGTCATGGCGGAGAGATTTTCGTTCTCGATATGGGGGAGCCGATTAAAATCAGTTACCTGGCAGAACAAATGATTCGTTTGACCGGCAAGGAACCCGGTAAAGACATTGCTATCAAATACACCGGATTAAGACCCGGTGAAAAACTGTTTGAAGAGCTTTTCCATGAATCAGAACAATTAGCGAACACGGAGCATGAAAAATTATTCAAGGCACGGTTCCGTAAAATTGACTGGCGAGAATTGCTGCAGACCCTGCGTCTCATGAATGAAGCTTGCCAGACGCATAATCAGGATGAGTTGCATGTGCTGCTTAAAAGTCTGGTACCCGAGTTTACTACACGCTTTGAAACCCCCCATGAATCCGATTGCAGGAATTGACATGACCATCAGTTACGACGAATTTGCCAACGTTGATTTACGTTCCGGAACAGTTATTAAAGTGGAACCTTTCCCCCGTGCCCAAAAACCTGCCTATAAAGTCTGGGTGGATTTCGGGCCGCAATTAGGGGTATTGCAAGCCTCGGCACAGGTCACGCGTCATTACACGCCTGAGACGCTGATGGGCCGCACAGTCATTGGGTGCGTCAATCTGGGCGAAAAAAACATTGCCGGCTTTACTTCGCAGTTTTTACTGGTCGGATTTTCGGATGAGCAAGGAGCGATTTGCCTGGCCACGGTCGACAAACCGGTTCCCAATGGACAAAAACTCCATTAAGCGGCATTGACCTCCTGTTGCTAATCTGATGTGATGGAAGCTCGTCTTTCACTATGGAATGATCATGAAAATCGTAATTATTGGCGCATCCGGTACAATTGGCACGGCCATCGTGCAGGCGCTCGAAACAAGGCATGAGGTGATTAAAGCCAACTACAGTGGCGGCGATATTCAGGTTGATATTACCGACAATCAATCGATTGCCAATCTCTTTAAGCAGATTAAACACATCGATGCGGTGGTTCTGGCAACCGGAAAGGTTCAGTTTGATGATTTCATGGCCATGGATGATGCCGCCTACCAGATTGGCCTTAAAAACAAGTTGATGGGGCAGGTCAATGTGGTGCTTGAAGGCCGAAAGCATTTGAATGAGGGCGGATCATTTACCTTAACCAGCGGAATTTTAAGCCGTGATCCAATTCGTTATGGTACTTCCGCATCCATGGTCAATGGGGCAATTGATTCCTTTGTTATTGCGGCAGCCATTGAAATGCCCCGCGGCCTGCGCATCAATGCCGTCAGTCCGACGGTGATTGAGGAAGCCATGGACAATTATGCGCCGTATTTCCGAGGCTACGCGCCTGTCACCGCTGCCCGTGCCGCGCTGGCTTACAGTAAAAGCGTGGAAGGATTGCAAACCGGTCAGGTTTACCGTGTGGAGTAAGAAGGCTTGCCTGACGCTGGAATGGGATTCCCCGCCTTCGCGGGGATACCAGGAATTGATTAATCCGACGCTTTCTTTCGATCCGGGAAGATGTCTTTGAACTGAACGTGTTTGTTGCGCTCCATAGCCTGGACGCGTTTTTTATGAAAACCGCCCAAAGTGTAAACCAGAATGGGACCAATAAAGCTGAAAAGACCCATGGCGAAGGCAATTTTATAAGACATGTCTTTGTTTAATAACAACAGGATTAAACAAATCACCATCAGAAAGATGGCCACAAGGCCAGTATAGGGCGAGCCAGGCGTTTTGTAGCGCAAATCATCGGTGGTATAACCGGCTGCATACAGGCGCTTGCGAAAATTAATCTGCGCCCAGCAGAGTGAAATCCAGGCGGTGGCGCCGGTGAAGCCGGAAACCAGCAGCAGCGCAATGTAGAGCATGGATTGGCCGAAGAAATAACCGGCAGCCAACAGCAGCCAGATGGCAATCAGCGTCACAATCCCCGCATTCTGGGGGACGGCATTGCGGTTGAGTTTGCTCAAGACATGAGGTGCCATGCCATTGCGTGCCAGAGCATTTAAAGAACGTACAATTCCGTAAACGCCGGAATTAGAGCAGGAGAGAGTCGCTGTCAATGTCACAAAACTGGTGGCGGCCCCGGCCCAATGCAGACCATAAAAATTCAGCGCATCCGCAAAGACCGAATTGGCAAGTCCCGCTTTTTGCCAGGGGAAAATTAAAACCAGGCAGAACACAGGAATAATGTAAATGAATAAAATCCTGAACGTGACATTGCGCACGGCACGTGGAATCATTCGCGCCGGGTCGATGGATTCGCCCGCAGCAAGGCCGATGATTTCCGAGCCTTGGTAATTAACCAGCAGCAACACCATGGCCGTCAGCAAGACCAGGTAGCCATTAGGAAACATGCCACCCTGATCAAAAATGAATCGTCCGCCAATCACCCCGGCCGGTTGTGGACCATGAATAAAACCGAAGAAAATCAGGATGGACAATCCCACAAACCCCATTAACGCCGTGATTTTAATAATGGCAAGCCAAAATTCGATCTCACCGAAGGTACCCACTTTGGCGATATTGATGTAGGTGATGAGCAGGCCGAAACACACCGCCCAGACATAGCCGTTAATGCCGGTAAAATGCTGCATGATAATGCCGCCGGCGATGCATTCGGCGGGGATGTAGGCTACCCAGCTAATCCAGTAGGACCAACCGACGCCGCAGGCAATGGACGGGGAAATGAATTCAGCGGTGTAGTTAATGAAAGAGCCGGAAATGGGAATGGCCACCGCCAGTTCACCCATACACAACATGGTGAGATAAATGATTAATCCACCTAACACATAAGCAATGAATACAGCGGGGCCGACCTGGTTAATGACTTCACCAGTACCAAGAAAATAACCTGATCCGATAATACCGCCTAATGCAATCAGTTGGACATGACGGTCTTTTAATCCGCGCTTGTAGCCGCCATCATCAATTGGCGAGCTGGTGGTATGGTTGTAATTAATCACTAACTGTTTGGTCTCTCAAAAAAGTTAATAGGGAGGCAGAATTGTACAATAATTTTATAATCTGTCCATATTTTTTTACGGAGAAAAAGGACGGGAAAGAGATTTTTATAAGAAAATCTTCTTGAACGCAAGAGAAATTTTTTAATCCTTGCCTTCATTTCTCTCTTCCCACAAAGGGTTGGCTTTTTTGGTTTATTAATCAACACCAAGAGTATAAAAACGTTCAACGCCGATGGCTTCAAGAAAAGCCGAATCATGAGAAATGACAATCATGGCGCCGGGAAATTCGCGCAAAACCTCAATGACATGGTTTTGGGTGTCCAAATCGAGGTTATTGGTGATTTCATCAAGAATCAGGAGTTGCTGCGGAAAGGCAGCAATGACAGCCAGCGCCAACCGGGCTTTTTCACCGCCGGACAGTGTGGCTACCGGCGCATGGACTTCCTCGTTTTTACGAAAAAGAAACGCGCTTAAATGCCGGCGGATTGCCTGACTCTGCCAGCGAAGCGGCAACGATTCAATGGTTTCATACACACTGAGCCTGGGGTTAAGCGTGCTGTAATGCTGATCAAGGTAACCCATCGCCTCCTTGGCCGGCACATGCCATTGTCCTCCAAGACGCGGTACCGCGTCCGACAACAGGGCTTTCACCAGGGTCGATTTGCCGACGCCATTAGCACCGCTCACGGCAAGGCGCTGATGACCGCTTAACGAAAAATGAATGTTGTGTAAAAGGGGTTGGTCGTACCCGATTATTCCATTCTGAATGTTGACTATCAATTGATTGCCCTGCGTTTTATGCGCCAGCGAAAAATGAGGGCGGATGATTTCGGGTTGCCGCAATCGTTCTTTTTCTTCAAACCATTGCTGTTTTTCGCTCTGGAGGTGTTTACTGTTTTTATTGGCCGTGCGCTGCCCTCGTCCCTGGGCGCTTCGCAGGGCCAGTTTATCGCCATCGTATTTTTTTTCACCATGAACACGCTTTTTCTTCGCCCGTTCCTGTTCTTTCATCAACTGCTGATGTAGCGCCTTTTTTTCCCGTGACAAGATGGAAAGCGCCTGAGTTATTTTCTGCTGGCGTTGCAGCAACGCCTGGCAATAATCGTCATAAGATCCGTCATGCACCGTAATTTGATGATTGTCCTGAATATGCCAGAGCGTATGAACGCTTTGACGCAATAACTGCCGATCATGAGAGGCGATAACCACCGCGCCTGGAAATCGGTCAAGGAATTTGAGCAGGCTTTGCCGATTGCCGGCATCAAGATGATTGGTGGGTTCATCAAGCAACAGAAGCGAGGGCTCGTGTGCTAACGCCTCATTCAAGGCGGCATGAAAGCGTTGAGCACCGCTTAACGCCTCGTAATGATCCCCGAGGGGAATTTGCGGTACATGGCCAATGACAAGGCCCGGAGGATGGATAATCACTCCTTCATCCGGGCTTCGCTCTCCCGCGAGCAGTGTTAACAGGCTGGATTTGCCGCTGCCGTTTTTGCCGATGATGGCAATTCGTGCGCCAGGCATAATCCGGGCGGTAAACTGGCTGAAACAGGGCTTATGTGAAAACGAGAGGCTGATCGTTTGCAATTCAACAGGTCTGAACATAATACTCACTCAAAAAGACTGCCGCAGAGAGAAAACCCTCTGGCCGGGGTGCAATTTATGGAGTAATGTTGTTCATTTCAGGTTCTACCTGTTGCATTAGTGGCATGAAAGCACAATGTTATCCTGTTTCACGATCCTGACGCAAGCGGCCAATCGTTAAATTTGCGCAAAAGACTGCAACGAGTCCATTCGGTGTTTACGGATTAAGCGCCGCTGGATTTGAACGGCAGCATTCAACCAGGTCATCGACAGAAAACACGGCCCGGTTAAATTGCCGTTTCAATGCGGGTCCATAGAGTTCAATGAATGTTTCTATTTCCTCCCCGAGCGAACCCTGCTGCAGCGCAGCCATGTCCCTCTCACTGAGAACAGCATCCTTTCCCTTAAGCCGCTCAATCAGTTGTGTTGCTGCTGCTTTCTTCTCAGAGCCTGTAAATTGGCTAAAAATAGACCAGTGGTAGCGCTCAGGTTTAGCGCCGCGTGCCGCATGGTATTGCTCAAGAATGCTAATCAGGCTTAATAGCGGATTCCGTGTATTGAGGTAGTCAATCAGATCCTCCAGTGTGCGAAGAGGCGTGCTGCAATGAAGTTCCTGCGCCAATGACTCACCGTGTTGGACCATGAACGCATCGAGACGCTCATACAACCGGCCATTAAGAAGCACGCCTTCATCGTGCCGGTTGATGCCTTTATGCAGGGATTTCAGGGCTTCAACCAACTGTCGAATGGCTGATTCCTTGTCGTCTTTAGTGTACTGGAACCAGGAAATGGCGTGTCGGGTTGGACCGTAGTGGCTCCTTTCCTCTTTGTAACTCTCCAACTCCTTCATCAGGGCGGCCAAGAAAGGCTTATTATCCAACGTCTCGTTGAGGGCAGGAGGACTTTTTTCCTGAATCTTAAGCTGCTGATCCGGCGTCTTTACCTGTTCTTCTGCCGGTTCGATCAACAGCAATGGTTGTTCCTCGGACTCTCTCTTTTCCAGTGCATCAAACAAAGCATGCAATTGTTTTTTTTCGTCAAACCCGTGAGGCGTCAGATCATGTTTTTTCAGGTGGGTTCTGATTTGGCGAACAGCGTCCCGTGCTTGCGGTTGGTTTAAGAGGTGAAGCGCATCCTCATTCAAGCGTTCGTCCGCTTCTTTGCGAGTGGCATAGACTGGGAGTTTGATTACCCATTCATCAATCAGGGGTTGAATTTCCTCCATTGCGGCGAGATCATCCAGGAGTTTCTTTTCCAATTCAAAATCATAAAAACGCATGTTCAGGCTTTGCTTGTTCCTAATCATTAGCTCCTGGATGTGGGTGATGATTTTTTTTATTGCCAAAGCCTGGTTGGCGAGTACCTGCGCCAGAGCCAGTGGCGAATGCGGAATAAGGAGGGCGTTGAGTTGGGCGCGGGGATCGTCCGCCAGTTCCTGCCTGGCTTTTTCAAGCAGGGCAGAAAGCAGCAAATCACTGTGTTTTTGAAGACGTTGCAGTGTCTCACTGGACAGGGCGCTGGCGGGTCTGCCCTTTAACAGTGAGACAATGACCAATCCTTTTTTCTGGACTATTGCTTCCTCAATGACGCTGTCCAGTGGAAAGTGTTCTAACAGCACGCTGATAATCAGGGGTTTTTGCAGGTTGGCGGCAAAAATGTCAATGATTTCCTGATTGACGGGCGGTTTTTTTTCAATCTGCTGAAGCAATTGATGAAGGATGACCTGATCACCCTTATCCAGGGCATTGCAGATCAGACGACTGCGTAAAAGCCCCTGACGATGCTCGTTTCGGACTTGGGAGGCCTTAAACAGGCCTTCGTCGCCAATCATGGCATAAATGGAGGAGTGCAGCGCAGCAAAGGGACGATAGCGTTCCGCTTTGACCAGTTCATAGAGGCGGTAGAGGGCTTTGGGATAAACCCGTTCATAAATGGTCTGGGCATCGATTTCCGTATCCGGGTTGGCAACACCGAACAGTTTGTCCAGTTTTCCATGCAGGGCTTTTCGGTCTTCAAAGGACAGCGGGCTTGCCAGTAATTCATTGACCACCGCAATGGCCTGGTGTTCACAGGCGAGATCAAACAGCTTGTGGATATCCGCAGTCTTAAATTGTTCTGTCTGTTTTAAACGCTTAAGCAACGGCACATCATCATGGGTTAGCGCATGATGGAGAAATTCCTGATGGTTTGCAGCCATGTCCACCTTGTCAGCCGCATAAAGCAGAACAGCGGGGGTAGCATGATGGAACAGGCGGTTGAGGTTTTCTCCCAATTCCCGGTGAAAATGGGTGAGAAAATCCTTGTTTTGCAGCAGAACGTGCAACAAATCGGCTGTCGGCTGCTGGATTGCCATACTAAACAGCGTGTCAGGAATTGGGTGCTCATGGACTCTTGCACCGTATTTCAATAATAACAGGACACCATTCACATGACCCTGCTTAATGGCGTCATACATGGGCGAGCCCTGGGCGCGAAAAGCCGTGTTGATATACCGGCTTAACAGGGCAATGACCCGTTCATCCTCTCTGGCGACTGCCCGTTTAAGCAGGGCCATGTAAACCGCGATGTCGAGAACCTGCTCGCCTTCAAGTAATTTCGCCAGCAGGCCGTATTCTTTTTGGGCCTCCAGATTGAAATGGTTCGTTGGATTGGCGCGAAAACCGGGGTAGTTTTCGAGCATGAATTCAAGAATGGCTGTTTCTTTGCGAGCGTAGGCTTTGACTAGAAGCTGTTCCTGTTCTTCGTTGCTTAAGTGAACGAACGACATGAGTTTCAGCGCAAAGCCAAACTGGTGGCATTCAATGGCATGCATTAAAAGGGCAATCAGGCCGCTAATGGATTGTCGGGCTTTTTTTAGAAATGCTTTTTCATCTGTGGCGTTGTCTGTTTTCTCATGAGTGTAGAGTAGTTGATTGTACACGTCGGTTAATTGCTGAATGCATTCAGCAAAGTGAGACGATTTCAGCGCATCCGCTAAATGAATGGCTGCATCAAGCACAGTGTGCTGCTTAGTACTGTCATAGGCACTAAGCAAGACTTCAATGAAAGCGGAGGCATAGCGCGGGTAGCGGGCGGCAAGTTTTTCGCAAAATTCACGGCTGCCTATGCTCACGGCATGAAGCAGGTAGTCCTGTTTCTGGTCTGCGCTTAATTTTTTCCAGGCACGGAAGATGAAACCGATTTCCCCGGCGCTAATCAATTGGTGAATTAAGGCTTTGTTTTCTTGCGTGAAGAATTCAGACGCGTCGACAGGCACCGCTAAAATCGCTTGAATCTTTTCGAATTCAAAACCAGCCATTGCGGCTTTCAGGGCCTTTACCGTGTACGATTTGTCGAGACGAAAACCCCTCTTTGCCAGAAAGGTTGCCATCGCTTTATTGCCTGTCTCGCAGGCAAAGGCCAACGCATCGCCGCCAAAGGAATCGCATTTCTCTGTCCAGTGCTTTTCAATGAGTTCATTGCGGCCATAGCGGCATAACACCCAAAAAGTGTGCAAATCCAGGCCCTGGCTTAAATCAGGGCTGGGGTGGCTAATGAGTTCGCGGTAGCAATCGGCGGCGGATGTACTGTCCATCCAGGCCTCAAAGAAACGACGATCTTTACGCTTCAGAAGTTGCGGAATCATGCTGGCGTCGACCTTAAGACCCACTTCCAGAAGCTGTATAAAAGTAGGTAAAGACAGTTTCTGCACGGATTTAAGGCTCAAATTTCTGGTTTTGGCAGTGACCGATGACTTGTCCTTACGACTTAATTCCTTTATTTCATTCAGCCAGAACTGCACGACAGACTGGCGATCATGTTCTGCAGCAACCCGTAATGCCTCACTTAAATAGTTGAAGGGGAGGTTTGGGAGGTAAGATCTCAGTGTTTTCAGGCAATCGATATCCCCTCGCTCGCTGATTTTGTGAAGAATACCCGAGAGCTGAGTGGATGAGAGAGCGGAATAATCAATGGCGTATTTGTTGTAAAGATCAAACACGGCAGCAAGGCAGGAGGCATTGCGGCACTCTGCCGCTTTAAGGAGAAAATGGAAATCCTTGCTGATATAAGCCTTAAAAGACTGTTTCTGGCTGTCAGAAGCGTATTCACTCTCATAGGCCTCAAGCAGTTGTGCAAACAATTGCGGATTGCCCTGCCAGAGCGCATAAGTCAGCAGATGGAGCTTGTCGTCCTTGTTTTTTAGCTTGTAGAGTTTAAGCAGTTCCTTATTCCAGCGGTCGGTGTGCATGAGGTAGGCCGCTTGGTAAGGCGTCACCTGATTATGATCAAGGTAGGCCTTAATGGTGTCTGTGTCATTAACATAGGCTGCAAAATACAGGCTGTTGTAAACCCATTGTTTATCGGTGATGCCTATCTGGCGATCAAACTCGGTTTGAGTAAATGGGCTTAAGAGCGCTTTTTTGTCAGGGTAGACGGCAGGGCTTGGATCGTGCGGATTGGCGTAAATGTGAATGCTCAACCCCACGTGATCATCCGGGTAGCCAAATTGGCGGGATAATTCCTCGATAACCTCACTGGCTTTGGTGAACGTGCGGACGTTTTTAGTCTTTTCAGCTGAAACCGCTTGATTGGGATTGTCTTCATCGTAATTGGGATCATAAATTTCATAGCCGCCATTTTTAAACGTCATTTCAATGGCATGCGTGTGAGAGGCCACATAGCAGGAGCGACCATCATGGCGCAGTTGCTCAAGAATGGCTGCCCATTGAGTCTTGCTTTCGACTAAACCAATGGCAAATTCTTTGCGGATGGGTTTGCCGTGGATGAGGACCGCTTTTTCCATGTCCCCCTGCAGCGATTTGGCCTGGGTGTACTTGTTGCGGTTAAATTCAATTTCGATGTCGCGGATAAAAAGATCCAGCTTGCTGCCGTTACCATAGACATAGTCCTTCGGCGGGTTCGCCAGCTGACGGCACAGGTCGAAAAATTCCTCTTCCCGACCCTCAAAACGATAGCGAATCCGCATACAAACCAGCCCGCCGCAAACACCTTCAGGGTTTAATTGAATGGCGGTGTCATTGCGGCTTAAAAGACGGTTAATGGAATTGATCATTTTAATTTGAGCTGGCATTGTAATTCTCAAAGTGATTAACAACGCGTCAATTTTAACTGATTGTGTATAGATAAAAAACAGCGGCAGACGCCAGGAGGCTGAGTTTTACAGGAATTTACGCGAACTTAACAATGCAGGGGGGAATTTGGCGGAGAGAGAGGGATTCGAACCCTCGATACGTTTCCGTATACACACTTTCCAGGCGTGCGCCTTCGACCGCTCGGCCATCTCTCCAAAGAGAGGGTGAGAATATACGCAATGGCTTAAAAAATCAATGCTTGATAAGACAAAGCCATGAAATAGCATTATAGATGCACTTTGACTTTTATATGGGCAATTATTATGATGCAAAAAAAAATAAAAGAGATGAGAATATGTACGTAATCGCACTTTGTGGTCCAATTGGAGCCAATCTTGATCAGCTGGCGAAGGAGATTTCTAAAGCAATCCAATCCAGTAAAGTAGAAATCGTCATGGAAGAGACGATACAACAAGGGGATGGCGATTATGTTGTGACTGATTTAATTGAGAAACTGCAACAGGAGCAAGGTGTTCTTCTGCTGGTCGGACATTTCTTTTTAAGAAACAATGCACTGGAAAAAGCGTTTATATCGGCTTTGGCATCAAAGTCAAAAGAAGAAGCGGAGTCTCACCCTCAGACAAAGGAAGCATTAAAAACTGACGTCATTAATCTGAAGCTTTTCCTGGAGACTGATCCCGACACGTGCTATGCGCATTATCTGCAGAAAACAATGCATGAAAAAAAGAATTCGGGCAATCTGGATGAGAAAAAAGGAACAGTTGATACAACGGAAAATTTAGCTGCTATTTTACAAATCAATCACCAATATGAAAAATGCGTCAAACCAATCAATGACGAAATCATTAATCCTTCTCAAAAAAATGCCCATGTCAGGGTACATGACAGCGCCAATCATGCGGTCATCTGCTCACTGATTCATTCAGTCGTTAATCGGGTGCCGGTAAATTCAGTGCCTGACGAAAAGCACAAGCCGGAACCCGAGCCTATTGGCCCCCGCTTTTTTTCATAAAGTCTATAGTTACTTATAGGTAAAGGTCTTTTAAATGGACAGGTTATGGTTATTCGATGCATCAGTACGGTATCCGGTGTGTTACTCTGTGTAAATGCCTTCGCTTTTCCTTGCTTTATTACTCTGGCAAAAGACAATTGCTGGATTAATTACAATGTCAAGGTGGTGGTGACCGATGGCATTACCAATGAGGAAATCACGACGGTCACTATTCCCAAAGGACAATCCTGGGCCAGGGAGTCGTTTAGTTGCCAGCCGGCACAAAAATTCATGTACCGGGCGAGCTTTACTCCGGCAATCTGGGAAAAGGATGCCCACAAGGTGTACCGTGCGCAGCGTTTCTGGTCGATGCCTGGCAGCATTGCACCGGGGACGACAGCCTGGAATATCCCCGTTTGTTTCACCAGTGATTTTTCGGAAACCCCGTATCCCCCCGATGCCACGGGCAAATGCGCTTGTGATTTCAGTACCATCCCCCCCGTCCCGCCGCAATAAGAGGGACGCGCTTTTCATTGGCGGATTGCAGGCCATTGTGTATCATGCAGGCATGGTTGCAGAATGGGAGAGTACCTTTGTTGACTTTACGGCAGCAAATTGCGCAAATGCTGATCATGGGTTTCGACGGCACGGAAATCAATGATCAAAACCCGGTGAAGAACTGGCTGGAAAAAGAGGGCTTGGGCGGGGTTTTGTTATTTGATTATGATCTCGCGGCGCAATGCCCGGGCAAAAATATCCGTGATGCGTCTCAAGTCAAGGCATTGATTCAGCAATTGCATGACTGCGCTTCGGGCAGCGAATTTCCTCTGTTTGTTGCAGTCGACTACGAGGGTGGCGCGGTGGATCGGTTAAGGCACTTAGCCGGTATTCCGACAAGCCTGTCGCCGAAACAGTATGCCAGCCTGCTGCCCGAGCAACAGCAGCACGAAGCACAAAAAATGGCCGACACCCTGACATCCTTAGGCTTTAACCTTAATTTCGCACCCCTGCTCGATTTAAATTTAAATGAACGACAAGGCATCATTGGAAAATTAGCCCGCAGTTATGGAACGGATGCGGTCCAGGTTGCAGCAATTGCCAAACAATTCGTCACTGTCCTTGCCAATCAGGGCATTACCTGCTGTTACAAACACTTTCCCGGGCACGGCAGTGCATTGGGGGATACCCATGAAGGCTTTGTGGACGTCACTGACACCTTCATTCAGGATGAATTGCAACCTTATGCTGAATTGTTGCCCCACAACACGTTGCCAGTGATGGTAATGACTGCGCACGTGATTAATCGCCAACTTGATCCAGACGGCTTACCGGCGACCCTTTCATCACGCATCCTGACGGGATTATTGCGCGAAAAAATGGGTTTTGACGGGGTGATCATCAGCGATGACTTGCAGATGCATGCGATCAGCCAGCATTATTCCCTGGCCGATTCGCTTCGTTTGACTATTAATGCAGGCGCGGACATGGTCATTTTTGCCAATCAATTGGGCAGGGTGTCGGCCACCGAAGTCATCGATGTGATTGAGGGCCTGGTTCACCAGGGTCTTGTTGCAGCAAACCGCATCCAACAGGCTTATGAGAGAATCAGGAAGCTGAAGCAAAAG
The DNA here is from genome assembly GCF_016864235.1 of Legionella sp. MW5194. Lineage (NCBI taxonomy): Bacteria > Pseudomonadati > Pseudomonadota > Gammaproteobacteria > Legionellales > Legionellaceae > Legionella > Legionella sp. MW5194. The sequence goes on along the minus strand of NZ_CP045732.1, from coordinate 2,203,564 downwards.
CAAGGCGCTTCGATGGCAGCCAGGGCAGTTCGTGAATCGACTGTCACCTGAGCCTTCCCTGTGTGAGAAGCGGTGAGATCCATCCGCTGTCTTGCCCGCGAAGGCGGGCAACGAGTCAAAACCCGGATGGAATACTTGGTATCAAAACCCCGGCAGAAATTGCTTCTAGCAAAGTGTGGCGTTTTGTTTTAAACGTGAGCGCAACCTGTTTAAGATTGACAATCAAGGTGGCTATGTTAAAATGGTGAACTCAATGTACAAAACGAGAACATTCTGATATGAAAACAGTTCTGGTCCACACGGAATTTTTTAATCTCAACCTGCTGCTGTTTGCCTGTTGCTGTTAATCCCACTGCATTCCTGTTGATCCCGAATCCTTTTTAATCAAGAGTTTAGTTATGTGCACCTCGTCTTCTCCTAAAAAAATCTGGTTGAGTACCCCTGTTCTTTATGCCGTGATGATTGGCCTTGGCCTTTTGACCGGTTGGTCTGGTATTAAACCTTTACAGCAATTTGGCTTATTCATTGCCGATGTCTTTATCAACGTCTTTAAATGCATCAGCCTGCCCATTATTGCCTTGTCGATTATTGTGACGCTGTCGAATTATCGCGCTGACGGTCCCATGCGACGCATCTGGCAGCGGGCCATGACGTATACTCTGGGAACCACTCTGATTGCCGCGGCCATCAGTTGCCTTCTTTATATTCTGATTCATCCCAGTATGGTCGGTACCATCCAGGGATTGGCCGCACCGAAAGCCAATGACTATCACTATTTAAGCCATGTGGCTAACCTGATTCCATCAACCATTTTCAGTCCATTTATTGAACATCAGGTGATGGGGGTGTTGCTGCTTGGCATCGTTACCGGTGTGGCGATTCGCTATATCCCCGATGCGGATTCAAGACAAACCATCACCCAGTTTTTCCGTGGTGCCCATGGCTTGTTTATGGTCATTACCAAATGGGTGATCGCAGTCATTCCCATCGGTTTGTACGGGTTCATAACTGCCACGGTGATTCAATTGCAGAATGGCAAATCCATCAAGGGGATTGGTGAGTACCTGCTGATTGTGGTGCTGGCTAACCTCATTCAGGGATTTGTGGTATTGCCGCTCTGGCTTAAAGCGCACGGGATTAAACCTTTTTCGGCCATGCGGGCCATGTTGCCGGCATTGTCATTGGCCTTTTTTTCCAAGTCTTCGGTCGGCACGTTACCGGTGACGATGGAAACGGCTGAAAAAAATCTCGCGGTTAAGCCTGCCATTAGTCGTTTTGTGCTTCCTTTATGCACAAGCCTGAACATGAATGGCTGTGCTGCCTTTATTTTCGCCACCGTGATTTATTTGATGCAGAATCACGGCATGGTCATTTCTTTGCCCATGATGGCCTTGTGGGTCTTGATTGCAACCGTGGCGGCCATTGGCAATGCCGGGGTTCCCATGGGGTGCTTTTTCTTAAGCACCAGCCTCTTGGCCAGCATGAATGTGCCCATTACCCTCATGGGAATTATCCTGCCTTTCTACAGCTTGATTGATATGCTGGAAACCGCCCTGAATGTCTGGTCAGACTCCTGCGTTGCCAAAGTGGTTAATGACAAGACAGTGATTGAAGAAGGGCAAGAGACACCCATGACCGGGACGGCTTATTCTGCCAGAGTTTAAGGTCTAACAAGGACACAATAGTTTCTCACAGAGCGCGTAATAAATCAGACTCAAAGTCTCAAGATCGCGCTCTGAAACACATTCATTTACCTGATGAATGGTGGCGTTAACGGGACCAAGTTCAATGACTTCCACCCCATAAGGCGCAATGAACCGCCCATCGGATGTGCCGCCGCTGGTGGATAACTCAGGCGCTTTGCCCGTGATGGTTTGAATCACTTGGCGCGTACTTTCCAGCAGATTGCCTTGATTGGTCAGAAAGGGAAGGCCGTTCACCCGCCAGTCAATGTCCGCTTTTAAGCCGTGTCGTTTTAAACAGTCCTCCACCTCGTGTTGCAGTTTTTCCGGGGTTTGTTCGGTGGAGAAACGGAAATTTAACTGCAATTCCAATTCGCCGGGAATAATATTGCCGGCATGGCCGCCTGACTTCAAGTGAGTAATTTGCATGGAGGTGGGAGGGAAATGCGGATTGCCTTCATCCCAGCGTCTGCCAGTCAGTTCAGTCAGCGCGGGGCTTACGGTATGGATGGGGTTTTCTGCAAGGTGAGGGTAGGCGACATGCCCCTGTTTGCCGTGGATCACCATGTTCGCGGACAGTGAACCGCGTCGTCCTATTTTGACCACATCACCCACCTGATGCGTACTGGACGGTTCACCGACTACACAATAATCAATGTGTATACCCTGGGCTTTTAAAGCGGCCATCACATGAGGAGTGCCTTTATCAAACAAATCCCCCTCTTCCCCGCTGGTAATTAAAAACCCCAGGCTGCCTGAAAAATCAGGGTGGTTATGGATAAAACGCTGTGCAGCAATCATCATGGCCGCCAGGCTGCCCTTCATGTCGGCTGTGCCTCGACCGTAAAGCATGCCATTGCTCTCTGTCAGTTCAAAGGGATTGCTTAACCATTTACCGGCATCGCCGATGGGGACGACGTCGGTGTGGCCAGCGAAAACCAGCAACGGGCTTCCCTGACCATGGCGGGCAAACAAATTGGCCACCGGCGGATTATCGAGTTGCTGGCAGTCAAAGCCCAGCTCCTTTAAAAAATTGGCCATGCAGGGCTGGCATCCGGCATCCTCAGGGGTAACGGATTGAAAGCGGATGAGTTCCGCCAATAAGGCTTTGATTGCCGTCATTTGATGTCTCTCAGCAAGTCATTGATACTGACCTTGGCGCGTGTCTTTTCGTCGATTTGTTTGACAATCACCGCGCAATAGAGGCTGTGACTGCCATCGTCACTGGGCATGTTTCCAGGCACAACAACGGAGCCTGCGGGAATGCGGCCGTAGCTCACGGTTTTGGTCAGGCGGTTATAAATTTTGGTGCTTTGTCCTAAATAAACCCCCATGGACAAGACAGAATCCCTTTCGACAATGACGCCCTCGACCACTTCCGAGCGGGCGCCGATAAAGCAATTGTCCTCAATGATGGTGGGATTTGCCTGCAGGGGTTCAAGTACACCGCCGATGCCGGCACCGCCGGAGAGGTGTACATTTCTGCCAATCTGGGCACAGGAACCCACCGTCGCCCAGGTGTCCACCATTACGCCTTCATCGATGTAGGCGCCGATATTGACATAGGAAGGCATCAGGACGGTATTTTTACCTATAAAGGCCCCTTTTCTGACCATCGCATGTGGAACAATCCGCGCACCCAGCTCGGCAAAATCACTGCGGCCGTAAGCGGCAAATTTCAGAGGGACTTTATCATAAAACTGGCAGAAGCCGGCATCAATGACCTGATTCGGGTAGAGACGGAAGGACAGTAAAACCGCTTTTTTAAGCCATTGATGGACTGTCCACTCCTGATTGATTCTTTCTGCAACGCGCAGTTCGCCTGAATCCAGTGCAGAAAGCACCTCGTCTACTGCGCTTTTAATCTCCTGGGGGGCTGTTTCGGGTGTCAGGCTTTGACGGTCTTCAAAATAGGTTTCAATGGTGGTTTGTAAACTCATGATGGTCATCCGGCATGGTGAATGGCGAGTTATAGTATACTCAGATAGTCGCGCGATAGTAATCCCTGAAAAAGGTTTGATAATTCTTCTGGCCAAAAGTCTGCCGCTCAGCAATAATAGGTTGATTTTAATCAGAATCACGGAACGATCATGGCTCAAAGTAAAAAAAACAGGGGCTTTGCTTTTCTGTTTTTTATTGCCTTTTCAGGCTGTTTTCAAGTTATTTATGCAGCGCAGCCCAAATGGACACTTCTTCCCACCACACCCACACGGGTGGTTGTCGGGCCGAATGGAACCGCCAACGTACAATACCGGGTAACGAACAATACCGCCATAACCCGTACATTGACGATCAAGCCCCTAAGCGGTGTGACTCAGGTTAAAAACAGTGCCGGTGAGTGCAGCATTCCGTTTACGCTGGCTTCCAAAGCGCATTGCCTGTTGACTTTACGCATTAACGGAGCGCAGGTACCGGCCAATGGCTTGCATGAAGGGCCGGTTGTGTGTAAAACCCAGGGTTCCGGTGTCGATCCATTCTTATGTTCACAGCCCAGTCAGGCAAACAGCCTGCAGGTGACAGTCATGAATCAGTCCATTCAGTTACAGCTGACAGGCTCGCCCTTGCTTTTAGTCGCAGGGGGCAGTTCAGGCAATATCACCGTGACCAACCTGTCGGGACAGACTGCCTTGAATGTGGCTGCGGTACTCACGGGTACTGCGCTGGATGGTCATGTCGTTCAGGACGCGTCACAATGTACGCTCCTTGCGGCGGGGCAATCCTGTAATCTTGTTTTTACTCCGGATAATACCGTCATCCCAGCCACCAACGTGACGATTCGGGGAAGTAATACCACGGGAGTGATTGGCAGCATCGCCGTCAATGCGCCACCCGTGGCCAACATCAGCATCAGCGGTTCCTCTACCCTGCAATTCAATACCAACGGTTCAACAGGCAGCATCACCATCACCAATGATTCCCTGACGCTGGTCGCTCAGAATATCGTGCCGGATTTTTCTGCCACGGCCCTGGCCGGCAATGTGTCGGTTACTGCCAATACCTGTATCAATGTGCTTCCCGGCGCAAGCTGTGTCATCACTTTTGCGCCGGGCGGTAACGCGGTTGTGCCCACGAATTTCCCTATTCAGGGTACGAACACGACCGCAGTGATAGGCACGATAGGGATTGATGCGCATGCGTACATTACCAACGGGAACACGTCACTGGTGACGCAATGCAGCATCGATACCAGTACCGGTAATTTAGGCGGCTGTGGAGACAGCGGCGCTGGCGGCCTGGTGGTTCCCGGCGGGGTGACTCTTAATCCGGCGGGGGCCCTGGCTTACATCACCAATGAGAATACCAGTGTCGTGTCTTTTTGCGGTGTCGATGCGGATTCAGGGGGATTAAGTGGCTGTGCGAATACGGGTGCCTTGTTTGCTATTCCTACGGGTATCGTCATTAACGCCGCGGGCGATATCGCCTATGTTGTTAACGAAAGCGGGAACTCCGTCACCCAGTGCGACATCAATCCCACAACGGATGAACTGGATAATTGCGTGGAACTCTTCGGCTTAGGGTTGTTTGCGCCTTATAACATGGCAATTCATCCGGCAGGCGATTTTGCCTACATTACCGTCATTTCAGAACTCACCCAGTGCAGTATTAACGCGGGCACAGGCGCTTTGCAGGGATGCAGCAATTACAATGATCCTTTACTAAACATTCCCCAGGGCATTGCGGTGAACGCCGCGGGAACCCTTGCCTACATCACCAGCGCCGGCACTAACACGGTAATTGCTTGCCAGATTGATTCTGTCAGCCGTTTAGTGACTTCCTGTGTGGATACTGGGGCTGTTGGGCTTAATTTCCCACGGGAGATTGCTTTAAATGGCAGCAATGATTTTGCCTATATTGTGAATACCAATGGCAATTCAGTGACGCGATGCACCATTGACAATGGTACGAGTTTCATTAACTGTGTGGATTCCGGTGCGACTGGATTAGCTGGACCCCTGGGCATTACCATTCGCTAAAAGGCTGGGTTTCATCCAGCCTTTACTGCAGATTTTTTGCCATTTTCGTAAACTCGGTTTTATCCAAGGGAAAATCCACTGTCCATCGCTCTTTGGGGCGGGGGAGAGTGGATTGTTTGGCGTACAATGCCAAATCCGCTTTGGTCAAGCCTTTAATGACAAACTCAGACATTAATTTCTCATACGCGTCGGAGGTGGATTCGTACACTGTTTTTGTGAACTCGCCTTTTTCTTCCACAGTAAATGCGTATTTTTGGGCCTTGGTGTCAAAAAAGAAGGTTTTACAACCCGTTTCCGTAATTTGTCCCGCGACCACGATTTCATCCCGGATGGGCAATGTTTGGATATGCCGTTCCAGCTTCAGCAAATTGAAGGCGAGTTTGTCGTCCTTTAAAGGCTTTAAGTCGGTCATAACCAAGGTTGTCCATTGATCCTTTATCTGCTTTTCAAGCACATAGTACCCTTGCTGTTGAGAAAATTTATAACGATCGTAGCCTTGTTCAATGATTTCATCGCTGCCGGTGACTAACAGGGGGAAGCGGGGCGCTTTTGCGCCAAGACCGGGTTCGAGAAAGTAAATGGCCTCGTCAATGACGACGCGTAAAACAACATGGGTAGGCAGTCTCTGTTGTGAATCGGCGGGTGAGGCGCCATTTAACACGCGGGCTTCGCAATAACTGACGTCAAAACCCAATTCCTTGAGCATGGTTGCAAGCAGCCGCGCTGATTGAAAGCAATAACCGCCCGCCGTGTCCTCCATGAGGTTCTGGTAATCAAAAAGCGTGAGGTGATGGCGATTGACCGGATGCTGGCGGCTGATTTTGCGTAATGCAAAATTATGATAGAAAAAAGTGAGCAGGTGGGCATTATACACTGCTTTTAAATACTCCGCGCGTTGAGTGGTGTCCAACTCGCCAAGGTCCAGCTGTTTTATGCCGGTTTTATCCAAATAATTCGCTAAATTGATTTTCATCACCGATCCTGCTTGGGAAAGATATAGTTACTATAAGCTGAAAGTCCAGGCCGGCCTAGAGTCTGTTAATGATTTCTCAGATTGAGCCGTCTTTTTTTGCTGAGGGGTTCATCGTCCTTAGGCATTTCCTGAGGCGCTGCTTTCTGCCACATCGATACTTTTTGCAGGTAATGCAAGGTTCCCTGAGGTGGGATTTTTTTACGGGGGCGAGTGCTTTATCCAGGGTATGATCACTGTAGAGGGCGGCATGTTTGCTCAGCATTTCACTGATGGGCGTACAACGCCCTTCCGCTTGACCCTCCTCAGGCTTGGGTGTGTCGGTAAACAGAAATTGAATACGATAATCCAGTGCATCCGAGGAGACGGATTCATGGACTACGGCGGGGTAACCGTAATCAAGCATTTCCCTGTTTTTAATCGAGCCATCGGGACGAGGGCTTATGTCGATAATGCGTGGATCCCAGGCATCCATTTCCCAGATTGACGGCGTTTTCTCGTCCTGCAGTTGCAGTGACACCTGAAGGTAACCATGATCAATGAGACTGGATTTAACGACGGTGATGTCAGCGACTTCCCCGGCAGTATGGATGCGTTGCCCCTTCAACCAGAAGATGCCAGGCTACCTCACGGCAATAGCCAATGCCGCCGTGCTCAATGAGATCATGGACCTGAACATAATCATTGGGGGGAATCGCATCGATTAAAACCCGGATGGTGTTGTCAAAGTAACCCTGTTTAATTTCCCTGTGAAATTTAACGTAGCCGCTCAATTGATTGCCAACCGTTACTTTTTCCCGGGTTGAAGCAATGGCTTCAGCACATAATTCGACAAATTTAAGACGTGTTAAAGGCATTGGATGCTCAAAAAATAGAAAAATGCCATAAAATTAGGCCATTTATTACTCATTATTTTGTCGTGACTGACCCTCATACCATCAGGCTAAGCGCATTTTTTTAGGCTGGGTGGAGCTCGGTGCCTGTGGTGCAGAAGGGGCTTTCTGCCAGAGGGACATCTGTTGCAAATAATGCAGGTTACCTGGCAGAGGGACTTTTTTATCAACCTTGGCTTCTTCCAGGGAATAATCACTGTAAATGTGGTCGTGCTTCTCCAATACTTGATGTTTCGGAGTGCAGCTTCCTTCAGGCGGTCCTTCCTTGGCAGGAGGAATGTCTGTAAACGTGAACTGTTTCTTATAATCGACCACATCAGAAAAAAGGGAATGGCATAATTTGACCTTGTAGCCGTAAGCCAAGGCTTCCAGGTTTTTAACCGTGCCGTCAGGGCGTTTACTGATATCAATAATGCGGGGATCCCAGGCATCGACTTCCCACATGGACATCGTCCTTTCTTTGGCAAGGTAAATGCGGACTTCCAGGTAGACATGATCAGCTTTTATGGATTTAACCAGGCTGATTTTAGCTACCCCTCCTGCCTTATCAATGCGCCATGCCAGTTCAACCATCAAGTGTTGAGCCAGTTCATGGCAATAACCGAGACCTGTGTGTTCGATAAGATCATGAATTTGAACTGGATCGTCGGGTGCAATCTCCCACTTGCCCGGGCGTAAGACGTCCTCAATATAGTAATTTTTGTTTTCCTTATGGAATTTCAGGTAACCGCTCAATTGATTGCCAGGCGTAACACTTTCCCGTGTAGCCGCAATGGCTTCGGCACATAATTCGACAAATGTTAATCGTGTTAAAGGCATAAATGATTTCAAAAATAACCAAGGCAGCCATTTTAGCAAGTGAATATTATCGCTTTATTAAGAAACACGCCGTATTTTGCGGCATGTAAAAGGGGAGTATACTGCTGTCCATTTCAAGTTTCAGGACAGACTATGCGCTTGGTAATCACGGGGGCTTCTGGATTTATCGGATTTCATCTGGCAAAACGCCGTTTGCAACAGGGCGATGTGGTGGTAGGCATCGATAATCTGAATGATTATTACGATGTGCGCCTTAAACAGGCAAGACTTCAGCAACTGCAGGCTTTTGACAATTTTATTTTTCATGGCGACGATGTCGTGGATGCCGAGACCTTGCAGAAACGGTTTGCCGAGCACCAGCCTCAACGCGTGATCCATCTGGCCGCCCAGGCTGGCGTGCGCTATTCCCTAACTAACCCGGGGCAGTATGTGCAATCCAATCTGGTGGGGTTTGCCAATGTCCTCGAAGCCTGCCGCCATCAAGCCATTGAGCATTTAGTGTATGCTTCAACCAGTTCAGTGTATGGCGCAAACAGCTGTCAGCCTTATCATGAAGCCCATGCAACCAACCACCCGCTCACTCTGTACGCCGCCAGCAAAAAGGCGAATGAATTGATGGCCCATTCGTATTCGCATCTCTTCCAATTGCCAACGACGGGATTGCGTTTTTTTACGGTGTATGGACCCTGGGGCCGGCCGGACATGGCTTTTTTTTCGTTCACCAAAAACATTCTCGAAGGCAAGGCCATTCAAATTTTCAATCACGGCAGAATGCAACGGGATTTTACCTACATTGATGACATCGTGGCCGGTATTTCCGCAGCCATTGATAAACCCGCTGTGGCAAATCCCCATTGGAATAGCCATGCTCCCGATCCAGCCAGCAGCAATGCGCCTTTTAAAATTTACAACATTGGCTGCGGCGCCCCGGTTAACCTGATGGATTACATTGAGGCCATTGAAGAAGCAACAGGAAAGCAGGCCCTGAAGGAGTTTTTACCCATGCAAAATGGCGATGTTTTATCCACCCACGCCGATACACACGCTCTGGTTAGTGATCTGGGCTATCAACCGCAAATTCACTTTCGCGAGGGAGTGCGACGTTTTGTTGAATGGTATCAATGGTTTTATCGATAGCCAAGGCTGGAAACCAGGGTTTGTGCCACAGAAAAATGGATCCCCGCTTGCGCGGGGATGGCAGAGAGGCAGTTGAGCGGTCGGGTAGGACAGAGCGAAGGATGGCAAACGGCCAGGACTGCAAGTGGGACAGGAACTGGCAGTGGAAAATTGCCTGAATCGCAGGCTATACCAGTATTTCTTCCCGCAGGCTGCTGATTAATTCATCCTTTTTACGCCATTGCTCATTCAGCCACTCCCTGAACGCTGTCTGGGTGTTTTCATCATAAGCCAGTTGCGTGGTGGTAAATTCGTCGGGAATCTGAATCGGCCGAATACAGACTTTAATGACAGGGGCCATGCGATGGCAAAGGAAATCCCATAGGGAATAACGCGCATCCGGATAAATAATGGTCACATCGAGTAAATTGTTGAATTTTTTTCCCAGAGTGCTCATCACAAAGCTGATACCGCCCGCTTTGGGTTTTAGCAGGTGATCATAAGGGGATTGCTGTTTGACCTGCTTTTGATGAGTAAAGCGCGTGCCTTCCACAAAATTGATGATGGTGGACGGTGTGTGCTTGAAGATTTCAATGGCTTTGCGGGTGGCTTCAAGATCCTTACCTTTTTTGTGTGGTTTTTTAGCAAGGTACTCTTTGGAATAACGCTTCATAAACGGGCAGCCCATGGCCCACCAGGAAAAACCCAGCAGTGGAATCCATTTCAGCGAATCCTTGATGAAAAATTTAAGCATCGGGATTTTGCGGTTAAAAATACACTGCAGGACTACAATATCCAGCCAGCTCTGGTGGTTGGCAACCAGTAAATACCAATCGTTGCGTTTAAGATTTTCAAGTCCTGATACCTGCCAGTCAATGGGTTGGGTGGCATTGATGTAGGCTTTGTTCACGTCCGCCCAGCAAAAGGCGATGCCGTCGATGACCTTTGTGCAAAACACCTTCAGACGAACACTGGGAACAAGCTTCAATAATCCCATAAACAGCATGGGAATAAAGAAAAAGAAGGTGGACAAGGTAAGCACAGCAATGGCCAGCACACCGTGCAATTGTCCTCCTGAGGTTTTGGTCTGATTCATAATGGATTCCAGTTAGTTAAGGGCCTGATGCAAATCGGCAATCAAGTCTTCAATGTGCTCAATGCCAACGGAAAGACGGATAAAACCATCCACAATGCCGAGTTTGCGCCGGGTTTCGGCAGGTATCGAGGCATGGGTCATGATGGCCGGATGCTCAATCAGGCTTTCGACACCGCCTAAGCTCTCTGCCAGAGTAAAGAGTTCGCAGCGGGATAAAAAGCGGGTCGCCGCGGTGATATCCCCTTTCACCACCATGGAAATCATACCGCCGAAATGGTGCATCTGCTGTTTAGCCAAAGCCTGTTGAGGATGGCTGGCAAGACCGGGGTAAATGACGCTGTCTATCCTGGGATGCTTCTGTAACCATTCTGCCAGGGCCATGGCATTGTCGCAATGCCGTTGCATGCGTAAGGACAGGGTTTTTAAGCTGCGAAGAACTAAAAAACTGTCAAAAGGGCCGGCAATGCCGCCGCAGGAGTTATGCAGAAAGGCCATTTTTTCAGCGACTTCCGTATTATCCCCGACCACCACAATGCCGCTGACCACATCGGAATGGCCGTTTAAATACTTGGTTGCAGAATGCAGAACGAGGTCAAAACCCAGCTCCAGCGGCCTTTGAATCCAGGGGGTGGCAAAGGTATTGTCCACTACCGCAATCAGCCTGTGACGTTTGGCAATAGCGGCAATGGCCCGTAAATCAGCGAGTTTCAACATGGGATTGGAGGGGGTTTCCACCCAGATCATGCGGGTCTCTGGTCGAATGGCTGCTTCAATCGTTGCCGGATTAGTCATGTCCACAAAGCTGAAAGACAAGCCGGAGGTTCTGGTTTTTACCTTATCAAAAAGACGGAATGTGCCGCCGTAGAGATCGTCCATGGCAATGACATGATCGCCGCTATCCAGCAGGTCAACAACAGTATTGATGGCGGCCATACCGGAAGCAAAAGCAAAACCCCGTTGTCCTGACTCCAGGCTGGCAATGCAGGCTTCGTAGGCGGCGCGGGTCGGGTTATGCGTGCGTGAATATTCATAGCCCTGATGAACGCCTGGGGCCGATTGACGGTAGGTGGACGTGGCGTAAATGGGCGTCATGACCGCGCCAGTCGCGGGGTCAGGCTGTTGTCCGGCGTGAATCGCGCGGGTATCAAAATGTGTCTTGTCCATGATCAAAGTCCTTCTTTGGGGCTCTTCCAGCAAAAGTCAGGAAGGCGTTATATACTATAGGTAGCGCGTAATGGCATATCAGAGTGATTAAAGTTATACCATTGCTGGCCGCTAATGAGGATGTGCGATATTTTAGTGAGGGATCCATGGGTAGGCAAGAAATAGACTACGAAAAAGTTGCCTCAGCAGCGGAAATTCTAAAACAACGGGGTGAAGAACCTTCTTTAACCAGTGTCTGCGAAGAGTTGGGCATCTTGTCCTTAACTCCGCAGTTGTCTGCCTATTTGGAAAAATGGTACCACACGCAGCCAGAATTCCAACGTTCCATCAATGTCCCATTATCCGATAATATTCAAATCGAAGCGAGCGGTGTGCTCGAAAAGAATGTTGAGCTTGAAAAATCCCTTTCTTTATTACGCGCGACGCTTGAATCCACCGCAGACGGCATTATGATGGTCAATGGCAAGGGCCAGGTAGTTGACTGGAACCAGAAGTTTGTTGAAATGTGGCGCATCCCTTCTCACATGCTGGAATCCGGCACCGAAAGTATCGGTTTTGAGTATATTCTCGAGCAACTCAGCAATCCTGCCGCCGTCATTGCCGATGTTCAATATTTGTATGAAAATCCCGAGTGGCAGGGGGAATTGCCGGTTTTGCATTTTAAAGACGGCCGCATTTTTGAACGGTACACCCAGCCGCAGCGGGTCGGCAATGAAATTGTCGGCCGGGTTTACAGTTTCCGGGATGTGACTCAAAAGCGCATGTCCGATGATCAGTTACGCATCCGCGAACGCGCCATTGAAGCCAGTACGCACGGCGTGGCCATTATCGACATTACCAAAGCCAATCAGCCGATTATTTACGTCAACAAAGCCTTCGAACGCATTACCGCGCATACGGAAAGCCAAACCATCGGCCAAAACCTGGCCCAGTTATTAGGTACTAAAACCGATCACGTCAATCAAAAGCGAATTGCGCTCGCCATTCGAGAGTTGCGCGAAGAAACGGTGGAACTGGAAAGTTACCGCCGCAACGGTGAGCTGTTCTGGTGTGAATTAAGTGTTGCCCCGGTCAGCGATTCATTTGGAAAAGTAAAGCATTTCGTCTGTATTATCAATGACATTACCCAACGCCGGGAAATGGAAAAGCAACTGGTCAGGCAGGCCACACACGACTCGTTAACGGAGTTGCCTAACCGCGTTCTGCTCATGGACCGGGTGGAACAGGCCATTTTACAGGCGAAAAAGAAAGGGTCTATTCTGGCTTTCCTGTTTTTGGACTTGGATCGCTTTAAAATGACCAATGATACCTTAGGCCACAGCATCGGTGATAAGTTGCTGCAGGCGGTATCCAACCGCCTGCTTATCGCAACCAATGATTTCGATACGGTCGCCCGTTTAGGCGGCGATGAATTCGTCATTCTGCTGCAGGATATCAGCAATGAAAAGCAGGCTCAGCAAATGGCGCAGGAATTGTTGCACATGATTGAAAAACCGTTTCAGGTGGATCAGCACAGTTTAAAAATTACCGGCAGCATTGGCATCAGTTACTATCCCAAAGACGGGCTGGATTATGAGTCGTTAATGAAAAATGCCGACTTGTCCATGTACCACGCCAAAGACAGCGGCCGTAACAATTACCGTGTGTTTGAACCGGAAATGAACCGCCGCGTCATTAACCACATGCAATTGGATAATGCTTTGCGGGATGCGCTCAAGCGCAATGAATTTTATCTGGTTTACCAACCGCTAATTGATTTGAGGATTGATAAAGTCGTTGGAGTTGAAGCGTTAATTCGTTGGGAAAGTCATTTGTTAGGAAGTGTGTCGCCTATTGATTTTATCGGCATGGCTGAAGAAAACGGCATGATTATCGATATCGGCCGCTGGGTGTTGGAAGAGGCTTGCACACAGGCAGTTCAATGGCACAAGGAAGGCTATGACGATTTAAGTGTCGCTGTGAATATTTCCGGACGTCAGTTCCGTCAAAGTTCTCTGCCCGAGGTGATTACCGAAGTATTGCAAAAAACCGGTCTTAAACCCCGCAATCTTGAGCTTGAATTGACGGAAAGCCTGCTGGTCGATGACATTGAAAGGGCGGTGCAAACGATGTATCGGCTGAAAGACATGGGCATTAAACTGGTTATTGATGATTTTGGTACCGGTTATTCCAGTCTTTCCTATCTGAAACAATTTCCTGTTGATAAATTAAAAATCGATCGATCCTTTATCAGCGAGCTGGTCAACGTTGAAAATGATGCGGCGATTGCCAGAGCCATTATCAACCTTGGCCACAGCTTAAACCTTGAAGTGCTGGCTGAAGGGGTTGAGACGGAATTGCAGAAGAAATTCATTGTCGAACACGGTTGCGATTACGCCCAGGGTTATTATTTCAAGCCACCTCATAAAGCGTCTTCCATTAAAGAGTACATCGCTCAGTATTTTAAAAAATCATAAACATCCTTTCTCCATGCCTGTTATTTAGAGGTCTTAAGCCGGCTTCGGCACGAATTTTGCTGGATCACTTTTTGAAAAAGCCAAGCGGGAAAAGGCTTCATTATCCAATCACGCTGTAAGGAGTAGGTGATGCAATAGGCATTATTTGAAAACAGGTAAGCGTTCTGCGGCAAGCAGGAAAGGCAGTAAATGGATTGACTCAAGCTGTAACCTGTATGGAGGCGGTTTATGAGAAATCTGACCATTATTGGTTCAGGCCTGGCTGGCACGTTATTGGCTCTTTACATGGCCAGACGCGGCTACAAGGTCGATATCTATGAGTCGAGACCTGATCTGCGCCTCAAGACGCAGGATCGAGGCCGCTCCATTAACCTCGCGCTGTCCTGTCGGGGCTTAACGGGCTTGGCCGGTGTGGGCTTAAGCGACAAGGCTAAGGCCATCCTGGTGCCCATGCGGGCCCGGGCCATTCACGAGGAAGAGGGTTCCATTAAATACCAGGCCTTTGGCCGCCATCCCGATGAATACATTAATGCGGTGCAACGCAGTGATTTAAATGCGTTGCTGCTGGACACGGCAGATAGCCTGCCCACGATTACTATTTACTTCGACATGAAGCTGTTAAACGTGGATGTGCACCACAAAGTGCTGCATTTTGAAGACAAGGCAGGACAACGGTCGACGATAGCCTATGAGCGATTAATCGGTGCCGACGGGGCAGGTTCACCGGTGCGGGAAAGCCTGATGCGCGAAGGATTGGTCACCTCCAGCCGCACTTACCTGCCGCATGGTTATAAAGAACTGTCCATCAGCAGCGGCCATCCTGAACAACTGGTGCGTGAGCACCTGCATTTATGGCCACGGGATTCATTTCTGTTACTGGGTAATCCCAACACGGACCACTCCATCACCGGCTCGCTGTTTATGCCGCATGAAGGGGTTAACAGTTTTGCTGAGCTTGATAATGAAGTCAAAATCACCCGTTTCTTTAAACAGGCATTTCCGGATGCTGTCGACGCCATGCCTGACTTGGTCGGGGAGTTTTTGCACAACCCCACCGGTCACATGAGTACCATTAAAACCTCGCCCTGGTACTATCGGGACGAGTGCCTGCTCATTGGCGATGCAGCCCATGGCATTGTGCCCTTTTTTGGTCAGGGTATGAACAGTGCCTTTGAAGATTGCCGTATTCTTAACGACTTGCTTGATCAATACGATGATGACTGGCAAACGGTCATGCCCGCTTTTTATAAATCCCGCAAGGTCAACACCGAGGCCGTAGCCAAAATGTCCATGGACAATTATCACGAAATTCAGATTGATATACGGGATGCGCGATTTAATTTAAAAAAACAACTGGAACAGGAGTTGATGCATCGATACCCCAATCGTTATGTGTCCAAGCATGTCCTGGTCATGTTCACCAACACGCCATACTCCGATGCGATGGCGCTGGGTGACATCCAGGGCGAATTACTTAACGTCATTTGTGATGAAGCGAGGTGCGTGGAAGAAATAAATTGGAAGCAAGTAGATTTATTAATGGACGAATACGACAAAAAATTGGCGAATTTAGCCCCCCAATAAAAAAATCCCTTAGAATGAAGGGGGTTTTTGGTCAATTTTTTGTCAAAAACTGGTATTCAGGGACAATTTTTTGTCGCTTCCTGAGGTTTGGCCGTGGAATGAAAAAAAAGGAACCACGGTAGAACGGGCTTTTAAGGACGGTAGGCTTTCTTTTTTTGTTCAAAAAGTTGGCACGCGGGCTGCAAAAGATAATTTGTCCAACCCATTTTGTGCCTCGGAGGCCGCTATGAAAACGATTCAACTCTATATCGACTCTAAACAACAAGAGTTTATGAACCACCCATTTTTTGAAGTATTGGAACAATTAAAAAGTCTTGAAGAAATCAGCTACTTTGTTCCAGAGCTCACTTTTTGGGCCATGACATTCCAGGATATTTTACGTCTTAATGAAGAGAGAGTGACCGATCCCTACCTTAAAAAAGTAGCTCGTCACCATCGACTGGAAGATGCCGGACATGAAAAATGGTTCCTGCATGATAAGAAGTACATGAGCGCTGTCAGTCATGACAAGTGCTGCTCTCACGACGACGTAGCCTGGCTTTACAGTAAGGAGACTCAATTAACCCGTGACGCCGCGTATTCCATCATGTCTGAGATTTATAAAACAGACGATGAAATACTCAACATTGCCTTGTTGCTGACTCTGGAATCTTCAGGCCATGTGTTCTTTGAAAAGGTCGTCAAACAAGTCAAAAAGACGGGTGAAGACAAAAATCTGAAGTACTTCTCCAGCTCACATCTGGAAGTGGAAATGGCGCATGCTCTCTTTGAAGAAGAGATGGAACGCAAGCTCTTTGAGCGACCCGTTTCTGTGCATACCCGCCGTGAAGCCTTAAAGATGATTGATCGATGCTACGATGCATTCAACAAGATGTTTGATGGATTGATAATTGCATGCAAACAACGTTTGGAACTGGCAAAAGAAAGGAATCAACAACATGCAGCAAACGCAGTGGAATTCGTCTCAGATCAAGCAGTGTAAGAAGGAGTTTGGACAAGCGATGCTCAGCGATGAGCATTCGCTTTTTTCTTTTGGAGAGGATTTCGGCAAACTCCTGCAGGCAAAGCCCCATGCGGTTTTCCAGCCTAAAGACCTGGATGCCCTGCGGGCTATTCTTGCTTATGCTCACCAGGAGAGTTTACCGGTCGTGATTCGCGGAAAGGGCTTAAGCCAGAGCGGCCAGTCCCTGCCCGTTGAAGGCGGCGTGACCCTTCACCTTGAGCATTTCAATCGCGTGTTAACGCAGGAGGAGGACGCCATCTGGGTGGAAGGCAATGCCACATTCAGCGATTTATTGGCGGTCAGTCTCAAAAAGAAACAGATTCCTTATGTTATCCCCTACAACTGCAATCTGTCTATTGGAGGCGTGCTGTCGGCAGGGGGCGTGGGTGCTGCGTCGTTTCAATACGGAACGGTGATTTCTCATGTGAGCGCCCTGGAGGTCATTACCGCGGATGGCGAACGGCACGAGGTGAAGGCGGGTGATGACTTGTTTAAAGCCTGTCTTGGCGGACAAGGTCAGTTCGGCGTCATCAGCAAAGCCTGTATTCCATTACGTCCATGTAAAAAAAATGTACGAACATTTTTTTTAAGTTACCATGACGAAAACCAGTGGCGGGATGATCTTTATAAAGTACGCCGCATAGCGGATGGACTGGAGTCTTTTTGCACGCCGGCCATTCAGGGGGCGAGATTAACCGATCACGGGCGTTTCCCCTTTGCCGAGTGGCTTTACGCCATGCACGTGACCATAGAATACGATGAAACACCGCCAGAGGTCAGTCGTATCCATGATCTGTTAACGCCTGCAAAAATTCTCCATCAACAGGATGAGCCCATTGAGTCTTACCTGCATCGTCATGATTCGCGTTTTGCGGCCATGAAAATGACGGGGCAATGGGATTTACAGCATCCCTGGTATGAATGTTTTATGCCGGCGAAAGCCTTGTTTCAGCAATTAAAGGAGGTATTGGCCAGTTTACCGATCCATTATGCCAATATCCTGCAGGTTATTCCCTTAGCCCCCTCGTGGCGCGATACCCTCTTTGCGCTGCCAGACAGCGAGGACATCTGTGCGGTCATGATTTTAAACCCCGGTATTGCCAAAGTGCTTTTGCCGAGTTGCCTGGCTGCCATGCAGGCATTGGACGACCGTTTCTTAAAAGCGGGCGGCAAGCGTTACCTGTCAGGGTTTTTAGGCGAGGAGATTTCATCAGACTACTGGCGCCATCATTACAACGGCCAGTTTGAACACTGGCGCCAGTTAAAGCATGATTATGATCCGAAGCGAATATTTCAATCGCACTTGTTTAAATCACTGGACAGGCGATAAACAGGCGGCCGATGACAGCCGCTTCTTATCCCGGTGATTTACGACTGTAATTCCATTGAACCGGTTTGCTCTTCTTTCTCAGGCTTCGATGACGAAGCCTTGGCTGGGCTAAAAAGCAGGGGAGACGCAGGCGAAGCAAAAATCGCGGTTCGGGATTTTATGCGGATGAGCAACGCGTTCGCCTGGTTAAACAGGGGGTCGTCGCTGGGGAAATCCCGGCCCCAGGTGTCAAACAGTCGACTAAAAAAGTCCAAGCCTGCGGCGTTGCCGCTTTGGCAGGCGATCCCCTCCAGGTAGGCTGTTATATCACTAATAACCGGCGCTAAATGAGCATGCCATTCGCTCATGGAAAGCGTGTCGACCAGTTTGTCTGCCAATAAATCCAATAGCCTGTAGCTGGCTTGATCCTGAAGCAGCCAGCAGACAATAGATTTGTTGCCAACGCCATTTTGAGGAGTCCCTGCTACCCGCGTTACCCAGGTATGTGCCGGAATCTGGTCAAGGAGCTTGGGATTCTTTTCAAGAATAAGAATAAGGAGTTGCCGCCCTTGTGGGGTGGTGGAAAACCAATAAAGGGGAGTGCTTTTGGCAAAACCGGATTTAAACCAGGCAGTGGGTGCGATTGTATCAATCAAATCGGGGTTTTTAGTCAGCAGCCAGGTAAAAAAAGGAAGTTCATCAACACAGTATGCAAGCAGGCGACTGTTGTTTTGGCTTAAGATTGATGGCGGCATGGCAAAAGGTAAATCAGGGTAGCGGTCGATGAGTTGATCCATTAAGCCGCTGCTATTATGCATCAGGCCTTCCATTGCAGGAATAACCCGCGCCTTCGGTTGCACTTCAAGCCAGGCGTCAACCGGAATTTTTGTCCAGGCCTCGGGGTATTTATTCAGGTATTGCTGAAGCAGGTGGCAACCATAGGGGCTTAGCGCCAGGGCTTGCAATAAGGTCATAGTAACCTCGACATGATTCAATACGGCGGTATTTTTCCGGATGAGTTGTTCGGGAGAAAAAGGCGGTTTTGTCAGGGTAATTGTACTGATTTTTTTTAATGCGGCGTTTATATGCTCATTAATGGCAGTCTTTTCTGCTATTAACCAGATAAAGCAAAGCTGGACCCAGAGGCTTAGACAGTCTTTCTCCCGGGGGTACTCTTCAAACCATTTTTCCAATGGGATTCGGTCGGCGATAGGCGGCAAGAGATGCGCGCAGTTAGCCATTAAATGAAGAAGAGGTGAACTGACGTCAAGTCCCTGAGTTATTTTTTTAGTCCATAAATGCGGCGGAATTTCATAAAGGGTAAGGGCGAGAAAGGGGGCTAGCTTTGGGTCCTCGCATAAATAGTGAAGGAAAGGGCGTCCTTCGTCAGACTCGTTTTCACGATAGAGGGATGATAACCAATCAACCGTAAACAATTTCTCACAGACTGGATTAAAAGAAACAGGGGTCAGTGCCTGGTCAATTGCTTTATAGTGGTTGAGTGCATAGATAAAAAGGTTAGGGTAGTGTCTAACCGGTATGCCCAGCCAGATTTGTTTCATCTTGGCAAACGTGGCACTCAGTTTATTCCGGTCCGGGTGTTTAAGCGGTGTTCCCTCCTCAGCCGCTTTCACCACCGCCTCGACCAGGCCCTGAAAAGGGTTGCTTTTTTTATTGTTTTTAGGCTTGGCTGTTCCTGTATCGAGGTTAATGACTGGCACGCGGGCGGGTGTGGGATTGTTCACGACAGGATTTGCAGTAACGCGGTGGATGGGTTGAGCGAACTGCTGTTCAATGGCTTTAGCCTGTTCGGATTTGCCTAATTGTTTGAGTTTATTGGCTTCGTTAATCCAGTCTTGCTGGGAGGCGGGGGTGGGTTTGGGTTCGGGGTTGTTGTTATTGTTGTTGTTATTGGGGTTTTGAGTGAGTTTGAGGGTGGTTTGTTTAAGGGGGGTCAAGAGGTTTTTGCGTTGATGAACGCTGCTGTCTTCGACGATGGCGAGTGATTGTGTGGCGCGGGTGAAGGCGGTAAAGAGTTGGTTGAAGTGGGGAGCGAAGGAGGCGTCGCCCTGTTCGGCCTTGGCGCGGTGCTGTTGAGATTTGGCGGCGGTGTGGTTGATTTTTTTGCTGGCCTGGTTGCAGGTGTCGTGGTCAAAGAGTCGGTAGGCGGCGATGTGGGGGTATTCGAGTCCCTTGATTTCTTCGGGGGTGAAGACGAGGGGGGTGTTGAATAATTCTTTGGCTTTTTCCTTCCACTCAGGAAGGGTGACGACGGCGAAGCGGGTGGTTTGCGCTAATTGTTTAAGGGGGGTGTTTTTGGGCAATTCGTTGGGCTCGACCCATTGCACGAGTCCGGGATTGGCTTTTTGCTGTTCGGAAGGGATGATGCGTGCGTACTCGAGCTTATCGGCAAGTCCGCCGGTCAACCGCTGCTTGATGTCGAGGATGGCATTGGCGAGGTCAACGACATGGCCCGGGCATCGGTAGGTGACTGGGAGTTCAATGTGGCTTACGCCTGAGCTTAAGAGGAACTGGCGTTGAGACAGGGTGTCCTTAAGGCTTTGGTTGCTGTCCATGCAATAGGCGATTTGGCTGTTACGGGCGGCGCGGCGCAAGTTTTTAAGTTCAAGCCCGGAGAGGTCTTGCGCTTCGTCAACGACCACGAGGTCGAAGAGGTCGCTTTGCTTTAAGGTATGGAATTCGGGATTAAAGGCGGTGTTTTTCTCATCGTCGTGTGCTTTTTTATAGCTGGTGTAGGCATTGATGAGCCACTGGCGCTCGTTGTCGTTTTTAAACTGCTCATGCCGGGCGCTGATGCCGCCGGGGTTGTCGGGAAGGTAGCCGCTTAAATAACGGAAGGCCTGATACATGGATTCGGTGTTTTTCAGGAAATCCTGAAAGTCGTCGCTTATCGTCTGTTTGGCGGCTTTGGGGCGTTGAGGTGGCTTGCGATGTGGTTATCGAGCCAGGCCATGAAGTCGGCCTTATCCTGGGCTTTTTTGTTCTTAAGCTCCGAGGCTTGCTGCGCCAGGAATTGCTGATAGGTGAGGAACTGGACTTTTTTTCCGGCTTCGGTCTGGGCGGCTGGCAACTGCAGCCACATGCTGTGCATGGTTTCGGCTAATTTGGCGGATTGGGTGACGTAGAGCAGGGGCTTTTCCGGCACTTCCGTGTATTGATTAACCGCCTGTTCGAGGATGGCGAGGGCGACACAGGATTTTCCGGAGCCGGCAGCACCGCTGATGACGGCGGGGAGCGGGGTTTTAACGGCCTTCTCCTGGATATCGCTTAGGGTAATGAAGGTCTGGTTGTAGAAGCTGACTTTCTGGTATTCAATGGGCTCTTCTTCCTCCTTGGACTGTGGGTTGGCCCACAGGGCAGGCAGGGAGTCAGCCTTGACAAAGGTGAATTCCCCCTTGCTTAGGGCCTCTGGCACGTTCTGCTCTAAAAACTGGCGTAAGACCTGCGGCTTTAAGAAACGGCTTTTGTGGTAATCGTGATTTAAAACCACGTCCAAAAGCAGCAGGCAAGATTTGCCGTTGACCGTTACCGTGGTAAACAGCAGACGGTCGCTGTGGTTAACCCGCACACTGTAAACGTTGTGCCCGGCTAACTTTTCCAGGTCCGCTTCCTTGTAGTCCCCGTTTAACAGCTTGCTGACGACGTCCCTGTACTGAATTAAATGACTGCTGTCCCCTAATACTTCCTGCCAATACAATACTTTTTGCACGAATTGATTCTCAAGGCTCAAATTGGATGAATATTATTCAAATTGTGCTAAAAAATCAATTGCGGCGCGTCAGCCTGCGGGTTAAACGCGCCTTTGCTGAGG